>DAHUZQ010000056.1 GCA_027306495.1 Actinomycetota bacterium
GGCTCATCGGCCTGTTCACGATCCTCTTCCTGTGGCGCAAGGAGTCCAGCGCCTACTTCAAGGCGATGAGCGCGCCCTCCATCATGCCGCCCGGGATGCCTCCGAGCTATCCTCCGGCCGGCTGAGATACGCGAACTGCACGCACCTGGGGCTCCCCCGTGACCGGGGGAGCCCCAGGTGCGTGCAGGGGCATAAGACTCTGACGCACTCTCGCTACCCTGGCATCGATGAGGCCCGGGCAGACGCATAAGAGCCGGAGCACCCCCGGCCGGCCGGGGGCACCAGCGAAGGTCGCCGCGTGCCGGGTCACATTCCATATCGATCCGGACCTGACGCTCTTCCTGCGGGCACGGCCCGGGGAGGCGGGGCTTGCCGTCGATTACGACGGGACTTCGTCCGTCGGTCACGGGGTGGAGTCACTCGGGGTGCCCCTGACTGAGGTCGGGGAGATCCGCATCGCCGGCCACCCGGCCGATGACCATGCGCGGATACCACCCGAATCGACGGTGACCGTCCTGGCCCGGCGCCGGCCACAGCCCGTCCCGGACGGGACCGCGCGCGTCTGCCTCGACGGGCACCTCGGCACCCTCGCCCGCCGGCTCCGCCTGGTCGGTCTCGATAGCTGGTACCGCAACGACACCAGCGACGACGACCTCATCGCCACCGCCACGGCGGAGAACCGGGTACTGCTCACCAAGGACCGGGCACTGCTGCGCCGGCGGGCCGTGCGCCTCGGCGCCTACGTTCGTGGCGACCGGCCCGATGAGCAGCTATGCGACGTGCTCGACCGGTTCGCACCGGCCCTGGCACCGTGGACGCGGTGTCCGGCCTGCAATGGTCACTTGGACCCCGTGCCCAAAGCGGAAGTCGAGCATCTGCTGCTCCCGGGCACCCGGCGCACGTATTCCTCCTTCGCCCGGTGCCGGTCCTGTGGGCGGCCGTACTGGCATGGTGCGCACGGTGGGCGGCTCGACCGGGTCGTCGAGCGTGCGCGGCGGACGGTCGCGCGGCGGATCAGTGCGGATGGTGGCGCGGGCGGAACCGGAACGGCCCCGGATCCCAGCGGAACGCCAGCACGATGACCGCCGCCCCGGCGGCCGTCCAGCACAGCACCGATATCAGTCCCGTGACGGGCATCGGCCAGGCAGTCGTGGCCGGATTGAACGCTGCTTCCATCGCCCGCGCCACCGGTGCGACCGGGAATACGCTCGCCAGGTCATGGAGCCAGTGCGGGCCCTTCCGTGATGAGAAGAACACATCCGAAATGAACGCGAGCGGCAGCATCGTCCCGAACGCCACCGGCAGCGCCGTCTCGGTCTTGGAGACCAGGACGCTGACCGCTGCCGCGACCAGGAAGAAACTGACAATTCCGAGGAGTCCGGCGAGCACGAAGTAGCCGAACGCATGCCACACGAGGTGGACCTTGAAGAAGACCACCGCGACCCCGACGATGATCGCGATCGAGATGGCCGAGGTCACCAGGGCAGCCGTGAACCGGCCCGCCAGGTAGGTCCAGGCGGGCAGGGGCGTACCGCGCAGGCGCTTGAGCACACCCTCTTCCCGGGCATGCACGACGCTGGTGATCGTCGTCACATAGGCGGCGTTCAGCAAGCAGAACGCGCTGACAGCCGGGGTGAGGAACTGCGCGTAGGGCAGGCCGGCGGGTGCGGTGCTCGCCCCGCCCGGAGTGATCACATTCAGCGAGACCAGCAGCAGCAGCGGGAGCACCAGCGTGAGCAGGAAGCCGAGCGGGCTGCGGGTCAGCAGCAGCAACTGGTAGCGGGCCTGCCCAAGCACCAGCCTGGGTACCGGACGCGATCGGTGGGCCAGTTCAGCCGACACGGGCACCACCCACCGTCTCCCGGCCGATGATCCGCAGGTAGACCTCCTCCAGAGTGGGCCTGACCACGGTCAGCCCGGGGAGTTCGAGTTCATGGCCGGCAGCCCACTGGGTCAGTGCCAGCAGGACTTCGGTGGGCTCGTCGGTGTGCATGGAAACCTGCCCGCCCGGCATGGCCTGGTCCCAGGGGCCGGCCGGCAGGTCACCGGCTGTGAAACTGGGCGGCAGATCGAAGGTGATCACCGTGCCTGCCAGGTCACGGCCGCCCAGCGCCGCCGGAGTGGATTCCTCCACGAGGTGACCATGGCTCATGACACCCACCCGGTCCGCGAGTTGCTGCACCTCGTCGAGGTAGTGAGAGGTGAGCAGGATGGTGGTTCCCGACCTGCGCAGTTCGGAGATCATCTGCCAGGCATCCCGCCGCGCGTTAGGGTCGAACCCGGTGGTCGGCTCATCCAGGAAGATCAGGTCGGGCTTGCCGACCAGCGCCAGCGCGAGATCCAATCGCCGGAGCTGCCCACCGGACAGCGTCCGGGTCCGCGCCCGCTGCTTGCCAGCCAGCCCGACCTGTGTGATGACGTCGGTGACACTCAGCGGATTGGCGTAGAAGCTTGCGTACAGGGAGACCATCTCCCGCACGGACAGTTCAGCGTCGTTGCCACCCGACTGGAGCACGATGCCGACCCGCTCACGGAACCGGCGCCCGCCATGGCAGGGATCGAATCCCAGAACCCGCACGCGGCCCGCCGTCCGCCTGCGATGGCCCTCCAGGATTTCAACAGTGGTCGTCTTGCCGGCGCCGTTCGGCCCGAGCAGGCCGTAGATCTCGCCGGCGGCGACCTGGAAGCTCACCCCGTCCACCGCACGGAACGGACCGTAGTCCATGCACAGCCCGTCCACCTCGATAGCGGGCGGCCGCCCCACAGCCATGCCCTCCATACCCCGATCCTCCGCCGATGCCGCGCGCGTCACAAAGGACGTTGGTCACGGTCTGCGACCCTTTTCCGGCGGGCTCACGGCCGGGAGATGTTGCACGCAGGCCAACCCGGCCAGCCGTCAACGGCTGTCTTGGCGGTACCCACAGCTACTCTCGCGCTGTGACATCGACGCCGCCCGGGGAGGGCCCGGCTGTGGCCGAGCCACTTGGCTACACCGAACCCTACCTGCAGATTTACCGGCCGGTACCGCTGGCTGGGCCCGGGGTGTGCCGCGTGTGCCACTCCGGGCCGGGTAACGGCCAGCACCTGTGCCACAGCTGCCTGCTGACCACGGAGCAGGTGACCAAGCCCACGATGACGGTGGTGCCGATTTCCCTGTACCGCACGCCGGGGCCGCTGTGGCAGGTGCTGCGGGAGTACAAAGACGGCCCGACACCCGCACGGGTGGCCCTCACCACGCACATCGCGGCCGTCATCGCCCGGTTCACCGGCACCCACCTGCGGTGCCTGCAGAGTGTGCTCGGTGGTGCGGCGGACCTGGTCACCACGGTGCCGAGCACCAGGGCCGATGCCCGGCCGGGCGCCCATCCGCTCCAGACGGCCGTGCGCTCAGTGGCCGGCCTGGCCCGGCTGCACGCTCCGTTACTGACCTGCGGCCCCGCTCCTGCCGAGCACGGACAGGCCGATGACCGGGCATTCCGGGTCACCCAACCGGTCCACGGCGCGCGTGTCCTGGTGATCGACGACACATTCACCACCGGCGCCCGTGCCCAGAGCGCGGCGTCCGCGCTGCACCTGACGGGGGCGGCGGCAGTTGCCGTCTTAACGATCGGCCGGGTGATCTGGCCCGAGTGGAACGACAACTGCCGGCGCATCTGGGATCGCGCCTGTGAAAGCCCGTTCACCTTCGAGCGGTGCTGCCTGTGCCAGGATCGGTGAGGGTTTGCACCGCCGACCGCCGGCTGGGGCGGGGCTGGGCCACTGGGGCGGGGCTGGGCCGCCGGGCCGCCGGTACGCTGGCCGCCGGTACGCTGCCGGTGTGCTTGATCGGCAGGAGTGGGATGTCGCCGTTATCGGTGCGGGACCGGCCGGGCTGGCCGCCGCCTGGGAGGCGGCGCGCGCCGGGGCGCGGACCGTGGTGCTGGAACGCGCCATCCACCCGCGCTACAAGACCTGCGGCGGGGGCCTGATCGGAACGTCGCTGGCCGCCGTGGCGGATCACCTGGAGATCCCCGTCCGGGAACGGGTGTCCACGGCGACCGTGACCCTCGACGGCCGGCGTGAGTTCACCCGGCACCACACCGAACCGCTCCTCACCATGGTGATGCGGGAGGAGTTCGACAACGCGCTGCGCGTGGCCGCCGCCGCGGCCGGGGCGACCATCAGACAGCGGGCGCCGGTACGGGCTATCGCGGATGCGGACGGCGGCGCGGTGGCACGCCTGGCGGATGGGACCAGCGTCCCGGCTCGCGTGCTGGTCGGCGCGGACGGCTCGGCCGGGGTGGCCAGCCGGTGGGTAGGCGTCGAGTTCAGTCAGGTGGACCTCGGACTTGAGCTGGAAATCAGTGTTCCCGGACCGGTCGCCGACCGCTGGCGGGGCCGCGTGCTGCTGGACTGGGGCCCTATCCCGGGCTCCTACGGCTGGGTTTTCCCCAAGGGGGACCGGCTGACCGTGGGGGTGATCGCGGCCCGGGGCGAAGGCACCCGGACGCGGGCCTATCTGCGGGACTTCACGGCCCGGCTCGGCCTTTCCGGTTATCCGGCCGTACGGGATTCGGGCCATCTCACCAGATGCCGTCGCGATGGGTCCCCACTGCGCAGAGACCGCGTGATCGTGGCCGGGGACGCGGCGGGGCTGCTTGAGCCGTGGACCAGGGAGGGCATCAGTTTCGCGCTCCGCTCGGGAGCCCTGGCGGGCCGCGCCGCGGCACGTGCCGCGGACGCCGGTAGCCAGGCCACGGCGAGCCTGGACGAGTACGTGACCGCTGTCAGCGACACCCTGACACCCGAGATGGATGCGGGCCGGCGTCTGCTGGCCGGCTTCAGCCGTCATCCCGGGGCGTTCCACACCGTGCTCGCGAGCGCGAAAGGCTGGCAGGCGTTCTCCCGGTTCTGCCGGGGGGAGCGGTCTTTCGTCTCGCTCCTCGATCACCGGCAGGTCAGGATGGCCCTCTCGGTCCTGGCACGGACATGAGCACCCCTCGGTCCTGTCACGGCCCTAGGCAGAGGTATTGGATCCAGCGGTCGCCGCGGCACCCGGGGGGTTCGCTGGCGACGCGGGTCTCCCGCCGGGCAGTGCACACTCCCGGCCGGGGTGGCGGCCCCGGCCGGGAGTCGCTCGTCAGTACCAGCCGTAGGCGAGTTCGTGCTGCCACGCCCAGAATGGCGTCCGGTAGCGTGCCCGGATGTACCTCAGCCCCCAGCGGATCTGCGTTCGGGCGCTGAACTGCCAATCGGGCCCGGCAGTGCCCATCTTGCTGGCCGGCAGTGCCTGCGGG
>DAHUZQ010000060.1 GCA_027306495.1 Actinomycetota bacterium
CATCTCACGTTCCATGATCACGGAATCCTGTCAGTCCCCACGGTAGACAGGATTCCGTGATCATGGTTATCGCGCACGCCAGACCGCCAGGACCGCTGGCCCGCTCAGCCACCGCCCCGCTCAGCCGCCGCCCCGCTCAGCCACCGGCGCGCGCGTCCCGAAGTGCCGCGACCCGGCTGGGCAGACCCCACAGTTCCAGGAAACCCTTGGCCAGCGACTGATCGAACACATCGCCCGTATCGTAGGTGGCCAGCGCGTGGTCATACAGCGAGACGGGGCTACGCCGGCCGGTCACAACCGCGCGACCCGCGTGCAGCCGGAGCCGGATATCCCCGGTGACATGCCGCGACGCATCGTTGATGAACGCGTCCAGGGCGGACTTCAGCGGGGAAAACCAGAGGCCGTCATAGACCAGTTCAGCCCACCGCTGCTCGGCCGTGCGCTTGAACCGGGCCAGGTCCCGCTCCACGCAGACGCTCTCCAGATCCTGGTGCGCCGTGATGAGGGCGATGGCGCCGGGCGCCTCGTACACCTCCCGGCTCTTGATCCCGACCAGCCGGTCCTCGACCATGTCCAGCCGGCCGACGCCCTGCGCCCCGGCGCGCCGATTCAGTTCGGTGATGATTTCCAGCGCGGACATCTGCCGGCCATCCACCGCCACCGGAACCCCGTCGGCGAAACTGACCACCAGTTCATCGGGATCCCGCTGGACAGCGGGGTCGGCGGTGTAGCTGTAGACGTCCTCCCACGGCGCGTTCCAGATGTCCTCCAGGTGGCCGGTCTCGATCGACCGGCCCCACACGTTCTGGTCGATGGAGTAGGGGGAGCGGGCGGTGACGTCGATCGGCAGGCCTTTTTCCTCGGCGAACGCAATTGACTTGTCGCGGGTCATCCCCGAGTCGCGGACCGGTGCCATCACGGTCACCTCGGGGGCGAGCGCGCCCAGGCCGACCTCGAAGCGCACCTGGTCGTTGCCCTTCCCGGTGCAGCCGTGCGAGACCAACCGCGCGCCGCGCTCGTGGGCGACCCGGGCCAGATGCCTGACGATCAGCGGCCGTGACAAGGCCGAGACCAGCGGATAACGGTCCATGTAGAGGGCATTCGCCTTGAGCGCGGGCATACAGAACTCGCTCGCGAACTCCGCCCGCGCATCCACCACTTCGGCATCGGCGGCGCCGCACGCGAGCGCGCGTTCACGGATGACGCGCAGGTCTTCTCCACCCTGGCCGACATCCACGGCAACCGCGATCACCTCGGCACCGGTCTGCTCGGCTATCCAGCCGATCGCGACCGAGGTGTCCAGCCCGCCCGAGTAGGCGAGCACCACTCGCTTGGTCATGATCTATCCCTTCATGGACGGCTGCCCGCCTTGCCGGCGGCGCGCCGCTCGGCCAGGCGCACCAGCGCGTGCGCAACCTTGTCACCACCACCGGGTTCACGGGTGATGACCAGCACGGTGTCGTCGCCGGCGACGGTGCCGAGGATCGACTCCCACCCAGCATGGTCGAGCGCGGAGGCCAGCAGTTGGGCACCGCCCGGCGGGGTCCGGGCGACCACCAGGTTCGCGCTCGCCTCGGCCGAGACCAGCAGTTCCGGAGCGATCCGGCCCAGCACGCCCGCGTCCGCCGCAGCCTCGTGCTGCTCCGGGCTCACGGGGCGTTCACCCAGCGGCATCACCGGCTCGCCCCGCCGCGTTCCCGGCTCGCCCCGCCGCAGATCCTCGCCGCGCCGCAGGCCGGCCGGTTCGTCCGGCAGCGCGTACACCAGTGCCCCACCCCGGCCGCGCAACCGGACCGCTCCAAGCTCATCGAGGTCGCGGGACAGCGTCGCCTGGGTGACGCGCACGCCGCACGCTGCGAGCAACTCGGCCAGTTCCTCCTGTGAGCGCACCGGGGCGCGGCCGAGGATCTCGGCGATGCGTGCCTGTCGCGCGGTCTTCGTCACCGGGCTGAGCGCCGTCATCGGGGAACCTCCAGCAGCCAGGTGAGCAGCGCTTTCTGCGCGTGCAGCCGGTTTTCGGCCTGGTCCCAGACCACGCTGGCGGGCCCGTCCAGCACCCCGGCCGTGATCTCCTCACCCCGGTGGGCGGGCAGGCAGTGCAGGACGCCACAGCCGGCCCCGGCCAGCGCCAGCTTCTCCTCGTCCAGCCGGAACGGCGTCATCGTGGCGACGCGCTGCGACTCCTGGCCCTCCTCACCCATGGACGTCCACACGTCGGTGGCGAGCGCGTCGGCGCCCGCGCAGGCGGCCTTCGCGTCGGTGAACACCTCGACCGACCCACCGGTGCCCGCCGCGATCGCGGTGGCGTCCGCGACGATCCGGGGGTCCGGCTGGTACCCGGCGGGCGCGGCGATCCGGACGTGCAGCCCCGCGGTCGTGCCGCCCAGCAGGTAGGAGTGGGCCATGTTGGATGAGCCGTCCCCCAGGAAGGTCAGCGTCCGGCCGGACAGCGCGCCGTGCGCTGCCCGGATCGTCTGCAGGTCGGCCAGCACCTGGCAGGGATGGAAGCGGTCGGTCAGCGCGTTCACGACCGGAACGGAACTCACCGAGGCTGCCGCTTCCAGCCGGTCCTGGCCGAAGGTCCGCCAGACGATCGCCGCTACCTGGCGCTCCAGCACCCGGGCGGTGTCCGCTACTGGTTCCCCTCGGCCGAGCTGGGATGACTGGGCGTCGATCACCATCGGGAAACCGCCGAGTTCGGCGATGCCGACGCTGAAGGAGATTCTGGTCCGGGTGGAGGGCTTGTCGAACAGGACGGCCACGGTCCGGGGCCCGGCGAGCGGACGGTAGCCGAACCGGTCGGCCTTCATCTGGTCGGCCAGGTCCAGCACGTGCGCCTGCTCCGCCGGGGACAGGTCGTCGTCGCGAAGGAAATGACGCGTCATCATGCCTCCTGCGATACGGGGGGGAAGCTCCCGCCGGAAACCGCGTTCTCCAGGATGGCCGGCAGGGCTCCGGTGAACGCATCGGCCTCGGCTTCGCTGAGGATGAGTGGCGGCGCCAGCCTCACCGCGTCACCCTGGACCGCGTTCAGCAGGAATCCGGCCTCGCGTGCAGCCGTCTCCACCGCCGCCGACACCGGCCGGGTCAGCGCGATCGCGAGCCACAGGCCCTCTCCGCGAACCCCCGCCAGCAGCGGATGGGTGAGGGAGGCGATGCCGTTCGCGAGCCGCTCCCCGACTGCGGCGGCGTGGGCCAGCAGGCCGTCGGCTTCGATCGTGTCGAGCACCGCGAGCGCGGCGGCGCAGGCCACCGGATTGCCCCCGAACGTGCTCCCGTGATCACTCTTACGCAGCGCCGTCCCCGCCGTGCCGAGCCCGATACAGGCACCGATCGGCAGCCCCCCACCCAGGCCCTTGGCGAGGGTCAGCACGTCCGGCCGGACCTCGTGGGCCTGATGGGCGAACCAGTTGCCGGTCCGGCCGATCCCGCTCTGGATTTCGTCGATCACCAGCAGCGCACCTGCCTGGTCGCACAGTTCCCGGGCCGTCCGCAGATATCCGGCCGGTGCCGGGATGACGCCGGCCTCCCCCTGGCACGGCTCCAGCACCACCGCCGCGACGTCTGGCCCCATCGCGTGGCTGAGCGCGGTTGTGTCACCGAACGGCACGAACCGCACCTGCACACCGAATGGCCCGAACGGCGCGCGGATCGACTCCTTGCCGGTCAGCGCGAGTGAGCCCATGGTGCGTCCGTGGAAGCCGTTCTCGGCCGCGACGATCACCGGGCGGGACGGGCCCTGCTGGCGGCGGACCAGCTTGAGGGCCGCCTCGTTGGCCTCGGTGCCCGAGTTCGTGAAGAACACCCGGCCATCAGCAGCCAGCAGGAAGAGCAGGCGCTCGGCGAGTTCTATCTCGCGCTCGTGCATGACCAGGTTGGACGTGTGGGCGATCATCCGCACCTGCCGGCTGACGGCATCGATGATCGCCGGATGAGCGTGGCCGAGTGAGCTGACCGCGATCCCGGCGATCAGGTCGGTGTAGGACCGGCCGTCCACGTCGAAGACCCGGCAGCCCTCGCCCCGCAGCAGGGCGACAGGCGGGACTCCATAGGTGGGCATCAGCGCCGCCTCGAAGCGGCTGGCAAGCCGCGCCGTCGCGGTCATGATCCAGCTCCGTTCCCGCTCCCGGTCATGGATCCGGGGAACTCCCCCGGCGTGGTGGCATCGGGCAGGACCATGGTGCCGATGCCGGAATCGGTGAAGATTTCCAGGAGAACGGCGTGCGCGCGCCGGCCATCCAGCACATGCGCGCGCGGCACCCCACCCCGGACCGCCCGCAGGCACGCCGCCATCTTGGGGGCCATCCCGGCGTCCAGCCCGGGCAGCAACCGCTCGAGTTCCGTCGCGGTCAGCAGGCTGATCACGTCCCCGGCGCCCGCCTGGCCGTCCAGTGCCGGCGCGCCCGCCGCCCCGGCGGGCCAGT
>DAHUZQ010000069.1 GCA_027306495.1 Actinomycetota bacterium
CAGTTTTCGGCCGCGCACCAGGGCATACCGCCCGGCCCGCCCGCAGCGCCCAAATCGCCCGGCCAGACCGCGTCGGTTACGACCCGTGAACCGTCCGGAACCGGTGAGCCTCCCGAACTGTCGGCTTCCGGCGAGCGTTCCGGACCGCCCGTCTCCGGGAGTACGCCGGGGCGAGTCCGGGCGCCGTCCCTGAGCATGGGAGGCTCAACGCGGCCGGACGCCACCGGTGATCAGCCGATTCCCAACCCAACCGAGGGGGATTGAGCCGTGCCCATCAATTACGGTCTGGCTAACCTCAGCCACTATGCCTTCCTCCTAACCGTCGTGACCTATGCGCTCGCGGTGCTGGCCTACGCCGGTGACCTGGCGTTCGGGCGGGAAGTGCTGGCCGCCCTGAAGTCCGCCCCGCGGCGCGAGGCCGCACTCGTCGGGGTGGGCGCCGCAGCGCCGGCCCAGGAGGGCGCGGCGGCCTCTGGGGGAGCGGTCTCGGGGGTCGCGCCGCCGGAAGCGGGCGGCGGTGCGCCAACCGGGTCAGTGGGCACGGCCGGGGATGGTTCGCCCGGGATCCAGGGTCGGGCGGCGCCCCGGATGGGAGCGTGGGTCCGGGTGGCGCTCGGGCTCACCATGGTCGGACTGGCGATGCACATCCTCGGGGTGGTCAGCCGGGGCCTGGCGGTGCACCGGCTGCCCTGGGGCGACATGTATGAATTCGTCACCACGGTGACATGTGTGGCGGTCGCGTTCTTCCTCTTCCTGATGCTCCGGTACCGCGCCTACCGCCTCGGCCTGTTCGTGCTGGGCCCGGTCGTCGTACTGCTGGGAATCGCCGAGACCCTGATCTACACCCCCGCCGGCCAGTTGCCTCCCGCGCTGCAGTCCTACTGGCTCGCCATCCATGTGACGTCCATCACCCTGGCGACCGGTGCCTTCGTCGTGGCGGCCCTGTTCACCGTCACCTATCTGCTCGCCGAGCGCAATGCCCGGCGCGCCGGGAAAGGCCTGGCAGAGGCCACGGGCGGGATCATGCGGTTCCTGCCCTCGCCGAAGGTGATCGATCAGCTTTCCTACCGCCTGGTGGTCTTCGGATTCCCGCTGTGGACATTCGGGATCATCGCGGGGGCGATCTGGGCCGATGAGGCCTGGGGCCGCTACTGGGGCTGGGACCCCACCGAGACCTGGGCGTTCATCACCTGGGTGGTGTACGCGGGGTACCTGCACGCGAGGGCCACTGCTGGCTGGCGAGGGCGCCGCGCCGCGTACATCCAGTTGATCGGCTTTGGGTGCCTGCTGTTCAACACGGTCGTGGTGAGCCTGCTCATCAAGGGCCTGCACTCCTACGCCGGGCTCAGCTGAGGTTCAGCCCGGCTCTCCCCGGTCGCCCCGGATCAACCGCTCGAGCGCGCTGATGAACTCGGGGTCGTCGTCCGGTCCCACCACCGTGCGGCCGGGCACCGGCCCATCCCAGGGCTCGGGTGGCGTGCCGTCCTGCTGGGGCCAGCGGCCACGGCCTGCCGGATGACGCCAGAGTGCGGCCTGCGCGTCCAGGCCGAGCCGGGACGCTTGGCGGGAACGCGGGAGCCGTCCGCCCGACAGCCACCACGCCGAAATAGTGCCCACCAGTGCCGCGAACAGCAGGGCGGAAACCGCGGCGAGCAGTGGCATGGCGGCAGCCTAGCTGCTGCGATGTCTCAACTGGGAGATATTCGGCTCAGTCGTGGCGCTCTGCTCACCTGCGTGATCGCCGGCAGCGGTCCGTTGCCGGCAGGTGACGTTTCGGGTGATCCGTCGTAGCCTGACGGCCAGGCGGGACCCGGAGGGGAGATCATGGGACGGTGGTTCCTCACGCGGCTCCTGCGGTGGGCGCGCGGGGACCGGGCGGGCCGGCGGGAGCAGCCACCCGGCCGTCGGCGGCATCAGGCCCGCAGCGGCACCCGCCAGCAGGGATCAGCGCGCCAACCCGGCTCAGCGGGCCAACTCGGCTCAGCGGAGCCGCAGCCGCTTAGCCACACCAGTGCCCGGACGCGGGCACCGGCCGAGGCGCCAGCGACTGCCCGCCGATCCGGGGAGCCCGGCGGGCCGGCCGGGCTGGGCAGGCATCGCCGTGAGCAGGAGAACCCGGGCAGCCACGCCGTCACACCCGCTGCCGAGCCGTTGCCGACGTACGGCTCCCCGGTCAGGCCGCAGCCGCAGGCCCATTCCCAGCCGCCTAGCCGGCCGGCCGGGAACCGACGCAGCGGGGGACGTCGCGACGGCGGCTCGCGGGACGGAGCTGGCGCAGACCGTGCGGCCGTGCGGCCAGCACCGGTGGACGCCCGCAGCCCGGCGAGTGAGCGGGCGGAAGGGGATGTTCACGCGGCAAGGCGTGTCGCAGCGGGCCGGGCCCGCCCCGGGCCACCGCTGCCGTGGTACGAAGTTGCGCATGCTCGCCGGGTGGCGCAGGGCCGGCGTGATTGCGGGCAGCTTGAAGGCATCCTCGTCCGCGAGTGGGAAGTGGGGGTGGCGCCACCGGACGAAGCTCTCCGGGCTATCGACCGCCTGGCGGAACTCCCCGCGCGAATCAAGGAAATCCTGGCGGCCGGGCTCGACGCCATATACGTAGGTGCCGGAGGGGTGCCCGACCTCGATGAGATGGTTCACCTGCGCGATGTGCCGCTGCCGTCCGGCCGCGCCACCTGGGACGCCTGCGCGGGTGCTTACGGGGAGCGGAAGATCATCGTCGGCTCCCGCCCATCGGCCTCGCCGGATGTCGCCTGCCATGAAGTCGGACACGCGCTCGATGAACTCGATGGCACCCGCGGTGCGTGGCAGTCCGACGGTGAGGACTTTGGTGAGCTCTACCGACGCTGTTTGCCCCACCTGGTGAGTGACTTCCACCGCCAGGAGGGTGAACTGGGACGGCGAGAATTCTTCGCCGACGCCTTCGCAGCGATCGCGTCCCGGCAGCGCCCGGCTCTGGTGGACATGCTCCGCGGCGACACCAGGAGCGCGCTGGAGGTCATGCTGTACTTCAATCGACGGTACGGAATCTAAAGTGATCGCCATGTTCATCATCCGGCTTCCGAACGGCAATCTCCTGGCACCCGAGTCGGCGGTGGCACCCGAGAGGGTCGTGCTGGGGGACGCAATGGTCGAGATCGGGCCGGCCGATCCAGAGTACGCACGGCTTGCCCCGCAAGCGGTTTCGGCGAGGGAGATGGAACGGCGGCGTCGGCAATGGCGCGAAGGCGACGAGGCCCTGCGCCGGGAGTTCGAGCGGTTTGCGGACGAACACCCGGACGCAGACGACGCAGAGCACTGACCCATGCGCGCCCCCAGGGACACACACAAGTGCCCGCCCCTGACCCGGACGGTGAAACCCGTCAGGACCCTGACCCGGACGGTGCTGCCTGAGCCGCTGCCGGAATCAGCCGGCGTAGCGGTCGACTGCGGCCGCTACGGCCTGGCCGTCGGTGGCCGAATGGGCATCGCCCCGCAGCAATGCATGAACCTCTGACTCGCGGAACCTCCGGTGGCCGCCCGGGGTCCTGATGCTGCTGATACGGCCGGATGCCGCCCACCGGGTAACCGTCTTGGGGTCTACTCGGAAAAGCGCCGCGACCTCCCCCGGGGTGAGAAGCCGCTCACTGTTCCCGTCCACGCTTCACCCCTTCCCATCACCGTTTAGGAACCTATGCTCAGTGTCTGCCACCGCGCCACCATTAATGCTCCGCTTTCCAGAAAATTTCTGCTTGAAAATTTTCTGAGAGCGCCCTGCCCAGCGGCCGGCCGCGCTGGACCGCCGGCCGGACTGCACCCGCGCGGCAGTTGCCGACACCCGTTCCCGCGTACGATGTGCAGGTGTCCTCGCTGGTATCGCTTGCGGAGATCTCCACCGCGGCCGCCCGCCTCAAGGGCGTCGTCACCCGGACCCCGCTCCTGCCCTTCCCGGATTCACGGGGCGCAGGGTCATCCCTGCTGGTCAAACCAGAATCGCTGCAACCGACCGGGTCCTTCAAATTGCGGGGGGCCTACACGGCTATCAGTTCGCTCTCCGCGCAGGCCCGTGAGCGGGGAGTGGTCGCCCATTCAAGTGGAAATCACGCGAGGGCTGTCGCCTACGCTGCGGCACTGCTGGGCGCGCCGGCCACCGTGGTCATTCCCCGCAATGCCCCCCAGATCAAAATCGACCCGGTGCGCCTGCTCGGTGCCCAAGTTGTGACCTGCGAACCAACGCTCGCAGCCCGGACCGCCACCACGCAGGAGTTGGCAGACCGCTTCGGGTACACGGTGATCCCGCCGTTCGACGACCGTGTGGTCATCTCCGGCCAGGGTACGGTCGGGCTGGAGATCGCCGAGGACTGCCCGGAGGTGGACCTGGTGGTCGTCCCCGTCGGGGGCGGAGGGCTGGTCTCGGGTGTCGCCGCCGCGATCCGCGAACTGTGCCCGGGGGCACGGGTTGTTGGTGTGGAACCGGCGCTGGCGGCGGACGCGCGGGACTCGCTGCGCCGCCGGGAACGGGTTGCCTGGGCAGCAGCGGACACGGCCCGGACCATGGCGGACGCGCTCCGGGTCGAGCAGGTAGGGGAATTGCCCATGCGGCATATGCTCGGCCTGGTCGACGACATCGTGACCGTCACCGAGGATGAGATAGCCGAAGCGGTGCGCCGTTGCGCGCTGCAGGCCCGGCTCGTAGCAGAACCGGGCGGCGCGGTTGCCGTGGCGGCATGCCTGCTGCGGATGGGCGACCTGCCACCTGCCCGCACGCCCGTCGCTGTGCTGTCGGGTGGCAACATCGATCCGGTAATGCTCAGCGAGATCCTCGCCGCGGGTGGCACATCCTCCGCCGTGCCCGAATAGGCTGGACCCGCTATGCGCGCAACCATCGCCTATACCGCGGCGCGGATCCTGCTGTTCGCCGTCGCGGCCGGCTTGCTGTACCTGGCCGGCGCGAAGGGCCTGCTGCTGCTGGGCCTGGCCCTGGTCATCAGCGGCGCCGCCAGCTACATCCTGCTTTCCCGGCAGCGGGACGCTATGTCAGGGGCGCTGATGAACCGCCTCAAGACAGTCCGGTCACGAATTGATTCCGGCTCCCGCGCGGAGGACGACGACTGACGTCCGTCGGCCGTGGCGGGCCGTCATGTCGGCGCAGTGCAGCGGATCCGCCTTAAGCCGCATCCCTGGCACCCCGTTCTCCCGGGTGCGTAGCGTCCCTGAGCGGTGGTCCGGCGGCCGTATCGCCGTCCCCCGGCGCGGGTGCCGGTGACCGGCGCCGCAGCATGAGCGCACCGACTGGCAGTGCTCCCGCGAGCGTCACCAGCACGGTCGCGGCCGGGGAAGGCCGATCAGGCTGAGACCCGAGACCAGGATGAGAACGCTCAGCGACGCCCGCAGCAGCCCGCCGGGCACACGGGGGGCCAGCAGCGAACCCACGATGATCCCGGGCACACCACCGAGCAGCAGCGGGGCGGTCACAGCGAGGTGGACGTCCCCGGCGATGGCATGCGCGAGCGCGGCGGCGAAGATCATCGGAACCGCCTGGGCGAGGTCGGTGCCCACCAGCCGCCCGGCCGGCAATGCCGGGTAGAGAGCGGCCAGGGCTGCCAGGACGAGCGTCCCGGATCCGGTGGAAGTGATTCCCACAGCCAAGCCGACTATTATTCCGATCATAACAGTAGGGAATTTGCGCACAAAAAAATCGGGAGCGGGCGCGGTCACAGACGAACCGCCACCGCCGCGCGCCGCCATCGAGCCTTCCCGGGAACTCAGGGCAGTCCTAGCTACGATGCCGATGGCTGCCAACACGAGCACCGCCCCGGTCGCGCGTTCTGTCACGGCCTGAATCTCCCTGTCCGGGCCGGCCCACCAGCCGATCAGTCCACCGGCGAATGCACTCGGCACCGATCCGGCACTCAGCCAGCCCGCCAGTCGCAAGTGGACCGTCCCCCGACGCAGATGCACGAACGCGCCAATGGGCCTGGTGACAGCCGACGCCACCAGATCACTGGAGACCGCGGCCAGTGGGGGCACACCGAAGGCAAGCATCAGCATCGGGGTCAGCAGCGCGCCTCCGCCCATCCCGGTCAGCCCGACCAGGACGGCGACGCCAAACGAGCCCAGCGTCAGGGTGGGACTGACCACTAGGACCTCTCCTTCCGGTCAACCGCTGCGCAGGCCGGTCAGCATATCCATGACCAGAACAAATGTCCCGTCAATGTGCGGGTGGGCAGGTCGGCGGCTACGGAGCGGGGTGGGCAGCCCCGCGGCCATCTGAGGGGGGTTGGCCCCGGAGGGCCGTCTGGGTGGGATTGGGCGGGATTGAACCCTCGCGGCCATCTGAGGGGGTTGGCCGCGGCCGTCTGGGCGGGATTGAACCCTCGCGGCCATCTGAGGGGGGTTGGCACCCGGGGGGCCGTCTGGGCGGGATTGGGTGAGATTGAACCCTCGCGGCCATCTGGGGGGTTGGCCCCCGGCCGTCAGGGCAGCGTGCCGGGCTCGGCGAGCCAGCCACCGGAGCTGAGCATGGCCACCACCGAGGCCACCGCATCGTCTTTGCTCATGGTGGAGGTGTCGATGACGAGGTCGGCGTCACGCGGCTCCTCGTATGGGTCGGAGACGCCCGTGAAATTGGTGATCAGCCCAGCGCGGGCCTTGGCGTACAGTCCCTTGCGGTCCCGGGCTTCGCATACCTCGGCTGGCGTGGCCACATGGATGAGCAGGAAGTCGCCGACTTCATTGACCAGCGAGCGCACCCGGGCTCGGGCGCCGGCATAGGGGGCGATGGGTGCGCAGATGGCGATGCCGCCGTGGCGGGCGACTTCGGCCGCGACGAACCCGATCCGCGCGATATTGAGGTCGCGGTCGGCCCGGGAGAAGGTGAGGCCGGCCGACAGCAGTTCACGGACCAGATCGCCGTCGAGCAGCGAGACGGTCCGGTCACCACGCTCGCTGAGGGTGTCCCGCAACCCGCGCGCGATGGTGGACTTTCCCGATCCGGACAGCCCAGTGAAAAACACCACGAGGCCGCGCTCGCGGCGGGGTGGCCGTGCCCGGCGCAGTTCGGCGGCAACTCCTGGTGGGCTGAACCAGGCTGGCACCTCCCCACCGCGATCCAGCAGATCCTCGAGTTCACCGGTGGTGAGATCGGCCAGATCGGTGCCCGGATCTATGAGCGACAGCGGCCGCCACACCTCGGCGAGCCGGTCGTACGCCCACTCGCCCGCCGACACCATGGGAATCGGCCCAGCCTGCCCGCCCGGCGTCGCTGTCTGAGGGGCGGGCCCATCTGTCAGCAGGTGGGTCGCGCCGTAGGCGGCGGCCACATGTGCCCGCAGGGCGATTTCCCGCTCGGGCCGGACATCGTGGCGGGCGAGCGGGACGGGTACGACCATGGTGGCCGGTGACAGGTGCCGGGCCGCGGCACGCACGGCCCGCACGAGCGGCTCCGTCCCCACCACCACCTCGGCCGCGTCCCCCGTGAGCGGCAGCAGCAGCACCGTTGCCTTGAGCTGCCCGGCCATGTGGCGCAATTGACCGATCTGCCGGCCGTACAGCGGTTGCCGGGTGGCGTAGGCCAGCACGGGCCCGGCGCCGAGTTCGGCCCGTACCTGCGCCGGTGGGCGGCGCAGGTGCCGGAACGGCCCGTATTCCAGTTCCCGGCACTTGGTCAGTGGACCACTCAGCCGGAGCAGTCCGCCGGCGGGCTGGCCCGGGACGAGGACAGACTCCGTCACGTCCAGGACGGCTATGGGGACCCCCTCGGGGTCGTTGAGCAGCAGCCGGCTGATCCCGGGGGGCGCCACCGAGGCGGGCACGTCCAGAACTATCGGCACGGGCCACGCCGTGCCATCGGCGAGTGTGCCGCGCTGGATGACCGACGCGGTGTCAGCCTCGCCGAGGTAACCCGTGAGCGGCGTGAACGCGCCGGTCAGCAGCAGTTCGAGGTCCGCGAGCTGGGCCACGGTCAGCCGGTATCCGGGCAGCTGAGAGAAGTCCGCCGCGAGTCCGGCCGCAGCTTCGGCGGTCACGAGCACCTCCGTGGCGGCCGGCCAGCAGGGCAGGCATCGGCCGGGCAGGGATCTGACATGCTCCTGCGAGGCTACTCCCGCGGCGGGATGCCGGGCCCTCAGATCAGGCGTGCGAACCGGTTCTCGGGCTTGCGCACGACGAACAGCAGTTCCTCGTGGGCCGCCGTGATGCGGTCGCGTGAGAGCCAGGCTATGAGCCGCTGGAGCAGCAGGAAGCCGCGCGGACCACGGGGAAGCCCATTGCCTGTCCCGCCCAGGGCCTGGCGCTCGGCGAACACCAGCCCTCTCACCAGCGCGAAGGACTGGATCCCGCGGGCGGAATTGATGCGCTCGTAGATGGCCGGATACGGGCCGGGTGCCGAGTGCCGGGTTCGCCACACCCACGCACGCATCACGCCTGGTGCTCTCCGGTCGAAGAAGCCTGCGGCGCTGTCGCGATCGCGGATCCGCAGGAACAGCAGCCCGCCCGGCTTGAGCGCGGCGACGAGGCGGTCGAGCACGAGTTCGGTGTGCTCGATCCGGTCGAGCACCAGGGCGCACGAGACGATGTCCTGCGACCGGGGCGGCAACGGCACCATTCGCAGATCGCCCACGGCGCACCCGGCAAGCAGGGGGCTGGCGGCAAGGGCGGCCCTGGTGACCGGATGGTCGTCATCGACCAGGGTGACGCTGATGTCCGCGCCTTCTGCCCGCAATACGGCGGTGCCCAGGTCGTGCTCCGCGGTGGTTACCCCAGCATGCAAGATCGCCAGGCGCTGGTGGAGGTGGTCGGCAGCGTAGTCACGCAGATAACGGGCGAACAGGTCGCTCGCCGATGCCGGCAACGCCGGGGGGCCACCAGGAGGCGGGACCTGCCCAGGTGCGCCCCGGGTGGCTGTGGCAACCGCGGGACTGGCCGGCGCTGGCACGTTGGTGGCTGGGCCCATACTCGTGGCCGGGCGGGCCACGGTGGGCTTGGGTGGTGTGGGCTCTGGGCCCGGCGCGGTGGCGATTGCCGGGCCCGCGCTCGGGGCCGGGTGGTCCGCGGTGGCCGGGGCCGGGCGGGCAAGGGGCGGTGCGGTGGGCCCGCCCTGTGCGGCCGGCCTGCCCCCGTTGGTGCCGTGATCTGCGGCGCTGCTTGCGGAATCCCCGTTCACCCATGTCACGAGTCCATAGGGTAACGTCTGCGGTTTGGCCGCGCAGCGACCCGGGTCCGCACTCCGGCGGCTGGCCTGGCGGTACACGCCATAAAATGGAGCGATACCCGTCCGGACCGGCCCTCGGGCTGCGTCCGGTACGGCTTTTCGGGTTGCCTACCCAAGGACGCTATGAGCCTCACAGGACTACTCAGCGTTATCGCCCAAGACTCTCAGCTACGCAGTGCCTGTGATGTGCCTGGCGCCGAAGTCACCTGCCCGCCGGCTGTCCGCCCGTTCGTGGCCGCTGCCATAGCCGGCCTCAGCGGCCGCGAGCACCGGTTCGTCCTGGCCGTGACCGCGAACGCCCGGGAGGCCGAGGACCTCGCCGCCGCGCTTTCCAGTCTGCTGCCCGACGGCTCCGTGGGCTATTTCCCCGCCTGGGAGACGCTCCCCCACGAGCGGATCTCACCCCAGTCAGACACCTCCGGCCGGCGCCTGGCGGTGCTGCGGCGGCTGGCACACCCCGATCCCACCGACCCCCGGGCAGGTCCCCTCAGCGCACTGGTGACTCCCATCCGCGGCCTCCTGCAGCCCATCGTCGCCGGCCTTGGTGACCTGCAGCCCGTGTCGCTGCGGCCCGGGCAGACCGCCGACATGGAAGAGGTCCTGGTCAACCTGGTCGAGAACGGCTACGCCCGCACCGACCTGGTGGAGCGGCGCGGCGAACTGGCGGTGCGCGGGGGCCTGCTCGACGTCTTCCCGCCAACGGAGGAGCACCCGCTGCGGATCGAGTTCTGGGGTGACCAGGTCGAGGAGATCCGTTCCTTCCGGGTCGCCGACCAGCGCAGCCTGGGTCCCGCCCCCGCCGGGCTGTGGGCTCCGCCCTGCCGGGAACTGCTGCTCACCCCGGCCGTGCGCGACCGCGCCAAGCATCTGGCCTCGGACCACCCGGACCTCGCGGAGGTGCTGGGCAGCCTAGCCGACGGCAGTTACGTCGAGGGGATGGAGGCATTCGCCCCTGTCCTCGCCGAGCGCCTCGACCTGCTGCTCGACTACCTGCCGGCCGGGGCGGCAGTGCTCGCCTGCGATCCCGAACGGATCCGGGCCCGGGCCAGCGACCTGGTACGGACCAGCCAGGAATTCCTGGAGGCGTCGTGGGTGCACGCGGCGGCGGGCGGTCAGGCACCGGTCGACCTCGGGGCCGCCGCGTTCCGCACGATCACGCAGGTCCGGCACGCTGCGGACCAATTGGGCCAGCCCTGGTGGACGGTCAGCCCCTTTGACAGCGCCGAAGCGGCGGTGGCGGCTGCGGACGGACGGCAGAGCGCTCCTTCCGGCAGCGGCGCCGAGGCAGATCTGCCGGTGGGCACGGAGCCCGGCGGGCGTCCCTCGTTCCGTATCCAGGCGCGTCCGGCGGACTCCTACCGCGGTGACACCGGCCGCCTCATCGGTGACGTGCGGCAGTGGCTGGCGGCGGGGTGGCGGGTGGTGCTGGTCACCGAAGGCCACGGCCCGGCGCAACGGCTGGCGGAGATGCTGCGGGGAGAGGGTCTGGGTGCGCGCCTGGGCGCGGTGGACGCGCTGCCGGAGGCCGGTGTGCCCTATGTGGCCACCGGACTGCTCAGGCATGGGTTCGTCTGGGAGGAGATCCGCCTCGCCGTCCTGACCGAGGCGGACATGGCCGGCCAGCGGGCCGGCTCGCGGGATGAGCGGCGGATGCCTAGCCGGCGGCGGGGCGGCATCGACCCGCTCCAGCTCAGCCCCGGTGACTATGTCGTGCACGAACAGCACGGCGTCGGCCGCTACATCGAGATGACCAGCCGCACGATCGCTGGCGCGACCCGCGAGTACCTGGTCATTGAGTACGCCCCCAGCAAACGCGGCCAGCCCGGCGACCGGCTGTACGTTCCCACCGACCAGCTCGACCAGGTAACCCGGTATGTGGGAGGCGAGGCGCCGAGCCTGCACCGGCTGGGCGGAGCCGACTGGGCCAAGACCAAGAGCCGGGCGCGCAAGGCGGTCCGCCAGATCGCCGCCGAATTGATCAGGCTCTACTCCGCGCGCATGGCGTCACCGGGTCACCCCTTCGGAGCGGACACGCCCTGGCAGCAGGAACTGGAGGACGCCTTCCCCTACGTCGAGACACCCGACCAGCTCGCGGCGATCGAGGAAGTCAAGCGCGACATGGAGCGGCCGGCCCCGATGGACCGGCTGATCTGCGGCGACGTCGGCTACGGGAAGACGGAGATCGCTGTCCGGGCGGCGTTCAAGGCGGTGCAGGACGGCATGCAGGTCGCGGTGCTGGCTCCGACGACGCTGCTCGCGTCCCAGCACCTGACGACGTTCAGTGAGCGCTACGCGCCGTTCCCGGTGACGGTCAGGCCGCTGTCGCGGTTCCAGAGCGACGCGGAGGTGGCGGACACCCTGGCGGGCCTTGCCAAGGGGTCAGTGGATGTAGTGATCGGCACGCACCGGCTGCTGTCGCCGGAGACCAGGTTCGCCCGGCTCGGCCTGGTCATCCTGGATGAGGAGCAGCGGTTCGGGGTTGAGCACAAGGAGTACCTGAAACGGCTCCGCACCGAGGTCGACGTGCTGGCGATGTCGGCCACGCCGATCCCTCGGAGCCTGGAAATGGGGATATCCGGCATCCGGCAGATGTCCACGATCTTGACCCCGCCCGAGGAGCGCCACCCGGTGCTCACCATGGTCGGCCCCTACGACGAACGGCAGATCGCCGCCGCCATCCGGCGCGAACTGCTCCGCGACGGCCAGGTTTTCTTCGTCCACAACCGGGTCGCGTCCATCGGCAAAGTCACGGCTGGGGTGGCCGAACTGGTGCCGGAGGCACGGGTAGTGAGCGCGCACGGCCAGATGAACGAGCACCATCTGGAGCGCATCATGGCCGAGTTCCTCGACCGCAAGCACGACGTGCTGGTGTCGACCACCATCGTGGAATCCGGCCTGGACATCCCCAACGCCAACACACTCATCGTGGACCGTGCCGATGCCTACGGCCTTTCCCAGTTGCATCAGCTCCGGGGCCGGGTCGGCCGTGGCAGCGAGCGCGCATACGCCTACTTCTTGTTCCCACCGGAACGGGAGCTGAGCGAAACCGCCCATGAACGCCTGGCCACCATCGCCCAGCACACCGAAAAGGGTGCGGGCATGTACGTCGCACTCAAGGACCTCGAGATCCGGGGAGCCGGCAACCTGCTCGGCGGTGAGCAGTCGGGCCACATCGCCGGCGTGGGTTTCGACCTGTACGTCCGGATGATCGGCGAAGCGGTCAGCGAACTGCGGGACGCCGCCCCAGCCGAGCGCCCCGAGGTGAGAGTGGAACTGCCGGTCAACGCCCACATCCCGCACGACTACCTGCCCGGGGAACGGCTGCGGCTGGAGGCGTACACGGCGATCGCGGCCATCGACTCGGAGGCCGATGTGGCCGCCGTGAACGCGGAACTGACCGACCGCTACGGCCCGCCGCCCGAGCCGGTGCTCGGGCTGCTGACCGTGGCCAGGCTGCGCGCCCGGGCCCGCCGGGCCGGGCTGACCGACATCACCCAGCAGGGCAGTCATGTCCGGTTCGCGCCAGTGGAACTGCCGGATTCCCGGCAGGTCCGGGTGCGGCGGCTCTACCCGAGGACCATCCTCAAGCCCGGAGTGCGTACGATGCTTGTGCCGGTGCCGAGGGCAACCCCCGGGGGCAGGCCGGGCACCCCCGCGCCGCCAGGCGCGCCGCTGCTGCGCGATCAGGAACTGCTCGCCTGGTGTGACCGGCTCATCGAGGCGGTCTTCGAGCCAGGTACCACGCCGGGTGCCCAGGCGCCGGCCACAACGGAAGGCTGAGAAGGGATTCTGCCGTGCTGCGTACCCCGATCGCAGTGACAGCGGCCGCGCTTGCCGCGGTGACCGCACTGACCGCATGTGGGCCCGTCCAGATGGGCGCGGCCGCCGTGCTGGGGAATCAGGCCATCTCCTCCGCCACCCTCACCAGCGAGGTGGCCAACCTGGAATCGGCTTACCAGGCCGGCAAGGGCAGGATCACGCTGCAGTTCCCCCAGTCGCAGATGACCCAGGAGGTGCTGGCCTGGCTCGTGAGGTTCCAGATCCGGGAACGTCTCGCCGCCCGCGAGCACATCGACGTCACACCAGCGCAAAGCCAGTCGGCGCTCGCGGCTACCGCGTCCCAGATCCGGGCGAACGGCCAGACGCTGCGCAACGTCGCCATCGCGAACGGCCTGCCTCCGGACCTGCTGCCCGAGCTGGGCAGGTTCCAGGCCATCCAGACCGCGCTGATGACCAGGCTGGCCGGTGGCAAGGTGCCCGCGGCCGGGCCGGCCCTGAGCAATCTGCAGCTGAAGTTCTCACTGGCCGAGTGCCTGGCGGCCAAGAGCATGGCCATCCGGGTCAACCCCCAGTATGGCGAGTTCAACTACACCCAGGAAACGGTGGTCCCGGCGGCAACGACGCTGTCGGCTCCGGAGGGCGGCATCGTCAAGCCCTCACCGGCCCCGCGGACAACCCCGCCATGCTGAAGACGGGCCAGTGACGGACGGGCCAGTGACGGACGGGCCAGTGCGGGCGCGGGAAAGCGTTGCCGGGCCGGGTGGGCAACCGGCGGCGGACCGGCCGGACGGCGCCCAAGAGGACGGTTCCCGGCCGCCGGGCTCGGAGTTTCTGCGGCTGGTGGAGGTCATGGACCGGCTCCGGACCGGCTGCCCGTGGGATGCCGAGCGGACGCATGAGGATCTGGCCCCGCACCTGATCGAGGAAGCATACGAAGCGCTGGAGGCACTGGAGAGCCGCGACGCCGCGGCGTTGCGCGACGAACTGGGCGACGTACTGCTGCAGGTTGTGTTCCACGCCCGGATCGCTGCGGAGCGGACCGACGGGACCGGATTCACCATCGACGACGTGGCGCGGGGGATCGTGAGCAAGCTGATCCGCAGACACCCGCACGTGTTCGGGGACGTCCGGGTTTCCGGCCCGGAAGAGGTCAAGCGGAACTGGGACGCCATCAAGGCACAGGAGCGGGCGGAAGCCGGGGCCGGCGAAGGGTCCATGCTGGACTCGGTCCCGTTCGGCCAGCCTGCCCTCGCCCTGGCCGCGCAGTTGCAGCGGCGTGCCGAACGGGCGGACGCACCCGCCGAACTCGCCGATCTGTCCGGCCCGGACGAAGGGGTCAGCGACGTCGCGGCGGAACTCTTCGCCCTGGTCACCCGGGCGCGGGAGGCCGGGCTGGACCCCGAACTGGAGCTGCGGGAGGCGTCCCGCCACTACCGCGAGCGGGTCCGCGCCTGGGAGCGGTCACAGCGCGGGGACTGACCGCCTGCCCGTCTGCCGAGCCGGCCATCCGGCTGCCTGCCGAGCGGGCGATCCGGCTGCCTGCCCAGCGGGCGATCCGGCCGGGCGACCGCGCCCACGCCGCAGCCGTGCAGGGCCCACCAGTGCGGTGTCAGAGCCCGTGCACGAATGTCGCCAGGGCGTGGTTCAGGGTCGTGGCGAGCGCGGTGAAGACGCGGGCAGCCGAATCTGGGTACTGGACCAGCCAGACGACGATGGTGATGGCCAGGACCCAGAGCCAGAATCGCCTCATCGGGGGCTCCGGTCTGTGACTGACGGGAACGGGCCGCGGTGACGCTCGGTGGCGCCCCGGGCGACGGGCCAGCAGGCGGTCATAGCTGATGTCCTCCCAGCGCTGACACACGGTGGCGGCGGAGGTTGCGGGTACTGACGGTCCGGCGCCCCAGCAGGAGCGCCGCGGCCCTGCCGCACAGCACCGGTCGCAGGTCGGGTCGGGACACCGCGCACATCGTTATGTGACCTACAGTGACGATAACCTAACGCATTCCGCAAAGACGCCCGGCCCCCCGCCTTGGCCCGGGCCACGCTGGCCGCCGGTGGCCCCGGGCGGGGGCGCCGGCGCGCCGGCGCACCCGGCGGGCACCCTCTATTAGGCTCCATAACGAGCAGCGAGCCTGTCCGCAGGCCCATCACCTACCTACCAGGAGTCGTCCGTGGCCTCCATCGAAGCTGTCCACGCCCGGCAGATCCTCGACTCCCGCGGCAATCCCACTCTCGAAGCCGAGGTGGTGCTGGACGACGGGACACTAGGGCGCGCAGCGGCACCCAGTGGTGCCTCCACTGGCGCCTACGAAGCGGTGGAGCTGCGCGACGGTGGCCAGGACTACGGCGGCAAGGCGGTGACCAGGGCGGTCCAGCAGGTCATCGATGAGATCCAGCCCGCGCTGCTCGGCTTTGACGCCGACGATCAGCGGCTCATCGACCATGCCATGATCGATCTGGACCGCACGCCCGACAAGTCACGGCTCGGCGCCAACGCGATCGTGGCTGTGAGCATGGCGGTCGCGAAGGCCGCGGCTGAGTCGGCCAACCTGCCGCTGTTCCGTTACCTGGGTGGCCCGAACGCCCACGTGCTGCCGGTGCCGATGATGAACGTCCTCAACGGTGGCGTCCATGCCGACAACAACGTGGACATCCAGGAGTTCATGATCGCGCCGGTCGGTGCGGCTGCTTTCGATGAAGCGCTGCGCTGGGGCGCCGAGACATACCACGCGCTCAAGGCCGTGCTGAAGAAGCATGGCCTGAGCACATCAGTTGGAGATGAGGGCGGGTTCGCGCCCGATCTGGCACATAACCGGGCGGCGCTCGACCTGCTTGTCGAGGCGATCAGCGCGGCCGGATTCACGCCCGGCCTCGACGTGGCGCTCGCAGTCGACTCCGCCGCCAATGAGTTCTACGCGGACGGCCGCTACCGGTTCGAGGGCGGCGAGCAGTCTGCCGAGCAGATGACCGCGATCTACGGGGAGTGGCTGGCGGCGTACCCGATCGTGTCCCTGGAGGATCCCCTGTCAGAGGAGGACTGGGAGGGCTGGCAGGCGCTCTCGGGTGAACTCGGCGAGCGTGTGCAGATCGTGGGCGATGACCTGTTTGTGACCAATCCCGAGCGGCTGCGCCGTGGGGTGGCCGCGGGGGTGGCGAACTCCCTGCTGGTCAAGCTCAACCAGATCGGCACGGTGACAGAGACCCTGGACGCGGTCTCGCTGGCCCACCGCAGCGGCTATTCGTGCGTGATCAGCCATCGCTCCGGCGAGACCGAGGACACCACGATCGCCGACCTGGCCGTGGCGACGAACTGCGGCCAGTTGAAGACCGGGGCCCCGGCGCGGTCGGAGCGGGTGGCGAAGTACAACCAGTTGCTGCGCATCGAAGAACTGCTGGACGACGCGGCTTCCTATGCCGGGCAGCACGCGTTTCCCCGGACCCCGGCCCCATGATGGCCGGGCGGCGCCCCCGGCGGGCCGACCGGTCACTGGTCACCAGTCGCGCCGCGGTGCTGGCGGTGGTGCTGTGTGCGGTCGCGCTGAGCCTGGCCTACCCCATCCGTGAGTACCTCGCCCAGCGCCACCAGATCGATCAACTGCAGGCTGAGCATGCGACGTTGCTGCACCGGGTGGCGACCCTGAGCCGCGAGCAGGGGCGGCTGGCGGATCCCGCGTTCCTTGAGCACCTGGCCATGCAGCGGCTCGGGCTGTGCCTGCCCGGCGCAACGTGTTACCTGGTGGTCCCGGCCGGCCACGTGACTGGCGGCCGCACGGGTGCCGCGACGGACGCGACACCGTGGTATGACCGGTTGTGGTCTTCTGTCCAGCAGGCAAACCGGGGCGCCGCCCGGTGATCGGTGAGAGCGCGGTGGTGGAACGCCAGCTTGGCCGGCCGCCCCGGGGGGTGCGCCGCGTCGCCCACCGGTGCCCGTGCGGGCTGCCGGATGTGGTGGAAACCGCGCCCCGGCTCGGCGATGGTTCGCCGTTCCCCACGCTCTTCTACCTGACCTGCCCACGGGCGGTGGCGGCGGTGAGCCGCCTCGAGGCGACCGGCGTGATGGCGGCCATGCGCCGGCGGCTCGCCGACGATCCGGGGCTGCGTGCGGCACAGCGGGCAGCGCACGATGACTACGTCGCCCGCCGCGAGGACGCTGCCCGCGAGGCTGGGCTGGCGCCCTTGCCACCCGGCACGCAGAGCGCGGGCGGGATGCCCGACCGGGTCAAGTGCCTGCATGCCCTGGCCGCGCACGAACTGGCGGCACCGGGCACTAACCCGCTGGGCCGGCAGGCGCTGGCCGAAGCCGGCCAATGGTGGGAGCTTGGTCCCTGCGTCGTGCTGGATTCCTCATGACCGACGGTGTGCGGCACGATGGCGCGCTGCGGGTCGCGGCACTCGATTGCGGCACGAATTCGCTGCGTTTGCTGGTGGCCGATGCCGACCCGGCCCACGGGACGCTGATAGACGTGGAGCGGACGATGGAGATCGTCCGGCTCGGGCAGGGCGTTGACGCGACCGGACGGCTCGCGCCCGAGGCACTCGAGCGGACCCTGTCGGCGCTGGCGCGGTTCGCGGCAGTGATCGTGGCCAGCGGCGCCGGTCCGATCCGGATGGTGGCCACCAGCGCCACCCGGGACGCCGCCAACTCCGCCGACTTCCTGGCCGGCGTCCGCGCCGTCCTGGGCATCGACCCGGAGGTGCTGTCCGGCGATGAGGAAGCGCGGTTGTCATTCCTGGGAGCCACCGCTGAATTCAGCGATGCGCTGGCCGAGCCGCCGTATCTGGTGGTCGACATCGGCGGAGGCTCCACCGAGTTCGTGCTCGGCGATCACGGGACGGTCACCGAGGCTGTCTCGGTCGACATCGGCTGCGTCCGGATGACCGAGCGTCACCTGCGCGATGACCCGCCCACCCGGGCCCAGATCCTGGCCGCACGGGCCGACGTGGCCGCGGCGCTCGACATCGTCCGGGCCAAGATCGATGTTGAGTCGGCTCGCACGCTGATCGGCCTGGCTGGATCGGTGACCACCGTCGCCGCACTCGCGCTGGGCCTGCCTGGCTATGACCCCAATCTGATCCACCATGCCCGGGTCAGTGCCGGGCAGGTGCGGGAGATCACGCGTGATCTTCTCCGGCAATCGCGCGCCGAGCGCGGACGATTGGCCGTGATGCATCCCGGCCGGGTTGACGTGATCGGAGGCGGGGCGATGATCCTGGAGGCCCTCATGACGGCCTTCGGCTTCCCGCAGGTGCTGGCGAGCGAGCACGACATCCTGGACGGCATCGCATGGTCGCTGGTGGACCGGGAGAACCGGTAGAGCCGCCCCGGCGGGCCGCCATCGCCGCAGTCCCGGTCGGTCCCACGCCCCCCGGTGCGGGATGGCCCGGCGACCCTGCTTCGGCGCTTACCCCCCTCGCTCATGATGCCGTGCAGGTGGCGGAACTCGCGGCGAGCGCTGGCACCCTCACCGAACTGCTCGCCCGCCAGTCGGTCTGCCGGGCCTGTCCGCGACTGGTCGCCTGGCGTGAGGAAGTCGCGTTGCGCAAGCGCCCCTCCTCGCGTGGGGAGCGCTACTGGGGCAGGCCCGTGCCCGGCTGGGGGGACGAACGGCCGCCGGTCCTGATCGTCGGCCTCGCCCCGGCGGCACATGGCGGGAACCGGACCGGCCGGATCTTCACTGGCGATCGCAGCGGTGACGTGCTCTTCGCGTCTTTGCACCGGTGCGGATTCGCCGCACTTGCGACTTCCCTGCGGGCCGGCGATGGCCAGCGACTGAGCGGGGCGCGGGTGGTGGCGGCGGTTCGCTGCGCGCCACCCGCCAACAAGCCCGAAGTGGAAGAGCGGGATACCTGTGCGCCATGGCTGGACGCGGAATTCGCCGCCGTCCGGCCTTCCGTGCGGGTGGTGGTCTGCCTCGGCGGCTTCGCCTGGCAGGCCACGTGGCGCATGCTGCGGTCCGGCGGGCTGCCGGTGCCGCGCCCGCGTCCCGCGTTCGGGCATGGC
>DAHUZQ010000075.1 GCA_027306495.1 Actinomycetota bacterium
GCCTTTGCCTGTTCCGGCTCCACGATTTCCGGTCATCCTTTAAAGACGGTGCCGGGGGGATATCGGACAGGACGCGGTCACAGCGGCGACAGACCCTCGCGGGAGCCCTCGGTGACGCGGCGCCCGGTGCCCCTCGGTGACGCGGCGGACCGACCCAGATCGCCGGGAAAACCACCCTGGTGGCGACAGGCCCTGGCGGGAGCCCTCGGTGACGCGGCGCCCGGTGCCCCTCGGTGCGGTCGATAGCCTGCCGTCAGCGGCCGATCAGCCAGGGGTGGCTGCCGAGGTTCCGAGCCCGGCCGACGGCAACCGGGGGGCCGGTGAGCGCGCCGCCGGACGGCCTGCTATGGTTTAGCAACTCAACCTTTGTGCTACTCAAGGATCAACTTGCTGGATGCTCACCCCCCCACGGCGGCCGCGGCGGAGGCCGCGCCCGATGAGGTCGGGCCCGATGAGGCCGACAGCCTGGACGCACAGATCTTCGACGGGCTGGCGTCGGTCATATCCGACGTGGTGGCTCACGCCGAGCGGGTCGCCAGGCAATTCGGGGTTCCCGCCCCCTTCCTCAAGGCACTGCACCTGCTCGACTCACCGATGGCCATGAAGGATCTCGGCCGGCGGATGCACTGCGATCCCTCGTTCATCACGGCGGTCGCCGACATGCTGGAGGCCAGGGGCCTCGCGGTCCGCCAGCCCGACCCAGCTGACCGGCGGGTCAGGCGGATCTCGCTGACGCCGGCGGGGCATGACCTCAAGCAGCGGGTCGAGGCGGAGATGCTCCGGCACGCCCCCTGGCGCAGCGCGCTCGGCCCGGCCGAGCGCGCGTGCCTGCTGTCCCATCTGCGGGCGATGATCGCCTGCCCGGCTAGTGGCCAGCGGACAGCCCCCCCTGCGCCGGGCACCACCCTTGCCGGTGAGGGGGTGATCCGCGCCCCGGAATCCTCCGCCGGGGCAGGCATGTGACGGGGCCCAGATGTTCTGGACGGGGCGCCGCCGCGGCTGCGGCGGCGGGGAACGCTTGCCGTTCCCGCAACAAATTCACAGCAACCAGTCCTCCGCCCGCGGCATGGCTCGCTGCGGCACAGGTAACGCACGTCCTTCGGTAAGGAGAACCGATGTCCACCGCTCAGCCGATGGCAGGCCGCACCAGCGTGCACGGGGCCACCGACGCCCCCGCACCGGCCCACCGCCATCTCGGCCTCGCGCTGCTCGTCATCGCCACGGCCCAGCTCATGGTGGTGCTTGACGCGACCATCGTGAACGTCGCCTTGCCGCACATCCAGTCGGCGCTCGGCTTCTCCGGCAGCGGGCTGGAGTGGGTCGTCAACGCCTACGCGCTCACCTTCGGGGGCCTGCTGCTGCTCGGCGGCCGGGCCGGTGACCTGCTCGGCCGGCGGCGGGTCTTCATCGCCGGGATCGTGGTCTTCACGCTGGCCTCGCTGGCAGGAGGATTCGCGACCTCGCAGGCCTGGCTGCTGACGGCACGGTCGGTGCAGGGCATCGGCGGGGCGATCGTGGCCCCGACCGCGCTGTCGCTGGTGACCACGACCTTCCCGGAGGGACCGCGCCGGAACAGGGCGATGGCCGTGTATTCGGCGATGAGCGTGGCCGGAGGCGCGGTGGGGCTGATCGCGGGGGGCCTGCTCACCACGTACCTGTCCTGGCGGTGGGTGCTGTTCGTCAACGTGCCGATCGGCCTGGTGGTCGCCCTCGCCGCGCCGCGTGTTCTCGGTGAGTCGCAGCGGCGCTCGGGCCGCTTCGACCTGCCTGGCGCCATCACCGGAACGGCCGGGCTGGCGCTGCTGGTCTACGGGCTGTCGTCGGCCGCCTCCGGCCCGACCGGGGTGTCCCACTGGGGTGACACCAAGGTGGTGGCCTCCCTGTCGGCCTCGGTGGCCCTGCTCGCGGCGTTCCTCGTTATCGAGGCGCGCAGTCGCCACGCGCTGCTGCCCCTGCGGGTGCTGGCCGACCGCAACCGGAGCGGTTCCTACCTGATCATGCTGATACTCGGGACCGCCATGTTCGGCATGTTCTTCTTCCTCACCATCTTCGTGCAGGAGGTCTGGGGCTACAGCGCGCTGCGGACCGGCCTGGCGTACCTGCCGATCATGGGGGCGGTCATGGTGATGGCAGCGGTCAGCGCCCAGCTTGTCCCCAGGATCGGCGCGCGGCCGCTCATGCTGGCCGGGACGCTGACCACGGCGGGCGGGATGTTGTGGCTGTCGCGGCTCTCCGAGCACAGCACCTACTTCAGCGGGCTGTTCGGGCCGATGATCGTGACCGCGTTGGGCCTGGGCATGCTGTTCATGCCGATCACGCTGGTCGCGCTGAACCGGGTGCGCAACGACGACGCCGGCGTGGCCTCCAGCCTGCTCAACACCGGCCAGCAGGTCGGCGGGTCGATCGGCCTGGCGGTGCTCGGCACCATCGCCTGGACAGCCGTCGCGAACAGCGTCCGCAGCCAGATGATCGCCGCCATGGCCGCGGCCGCACGGGCGGGGCATCCGGTCCAGCCGCGGGGAGGGTCGGCCGGCGCCGCCGCGGTCCCGCCCGCGATCCTGCACCACGCCCTGGCCGTCGGATTCTCCCAGGGGTTCCTGGTGTCGGCCGGGCTCGCGCTGCTCGGGTTCGTGGTGACGCTGCTGACGATCCGGGTGAAGCGGGCGGACCTGGCCGGGGCCGACGGGCCACCCACCCCGGCCGTCCACGCCGGCTGACGGGAGATTCACCTCCGGCCCTGGTGGCGCTAGCGTGATCGGTGCCGGCCGGCGCTCCCGCCGGTGGCATCCGGACAGAACGCACGCCAGGGCTCGGAGGAGATTCATGCTGGACGGCATGACGCTGATCGACGCACACCAGCACCCGGCTCGGCTGCCGGCGCTCAAGCCCGCCTGGCGTGAGTGGGCGGAGCGGTTCGGCCAGCCCGGCTGGCGGGAGGTGTTCGACGCCGATGGCGTGGTCATCCCCGAGGCCTACGACGCACTGATGGCCGGCCAGGGGGTCGACCGGGCGATCCTGCTGAGCGAGTACAGCCCACGCTCGGCGGGGACCGTGACCGTTGAGGACCTGCTGCCGATCGTGAAGCACAACCCGGCCCGCTTCGCGTTCCTCGCCAATCTCAATCCGCATCTGCACTACCCGGTCGCCGACGAACTGGCCCGTCAGGTCAGCCTGGGCGCGATCGGCCTCAAGGTCCACCCCGTGCACGGCGCGTTCAGTGCCGCCGACCCGGCCCTGTATCCCGCCTACCACCTGTGCGAGCGGGAGGGCCTGCCGGTGGTGGTGCACTGCGGGACCAGCTCGTTTCCGGGGTCGGCGAATGCGCTGGCCGACCCGGTCCTGCTGGATCCGGTGCTGCGGGACTTCCCGAAGCTGACGATCGTGCTGGCGCACGGCGGCCGCGGCTGGTGGTACGACGCCGCCGCCTCGCTGACGATGCTGTATGAGAACGTCTGGATCGAACTGTCCGGGCTCCCGCCGCGGCGCATCCCCGACTACTACGCGCGCTTCGACCTGCGCCGCCTGGCACGCAAGTTCATCTTCGCCACCGACTGGCCGGGCATGCCGGGGATCGAGCACAACGCGCGCGCCATCGCGGCGCTGGACCTGGGCGAGGACGTGCTGGCGGGGGTGCTGGGGGGCAACGCCCTGCGGGTGTACTCACGGCTCGCGCCGCCTGCCGGGGCCGGCACCTGAGACGGCGGGCGCGGGCCTGAGAGGAGGGGTTCCGGGTGCCCGCCTGCGACGAGGCATTCCGGGGCAGTCGCCTGTCCTCGGCGGGGCGGCGGAACCGGGTCCAGGGCTCTCAGGCCCGGCCGGGGACATACTACAGATGCTTGACGCTGCGGCGTCCGGTTGTTGAGAATGGTTGCGGAGCCGCACGATGAGGCGGCATGCCGTTCACCAATCAAGGGAGCCCGTGATGCCAGGCGCCCCGGTGGTTTCCTTCTTCTCCGAGCCCGGGAGCTACCGCCACATCCGGCTGGAGGTCGAGGGTGAGATCGCCTGGATCAAGGTGGCGGTCGATGAGGACGGCGGGCTGGTTCCCGGTTATGACCTCAAGCTGAACTCCTATGACCTCGGGGTCGACATCGAGCTGAACGACGCCGTGCAGCGGCTGCGGTTCGAGCACCCGCAGGTGCGCGCCGTGGTCATCACCAGCGCGCTGGACAAGGTCTTCTGCGCGGGCGCCAACATCGGAATGCTCGCGACTTCCGACCACTGGTGGAAGGTCAACTTCTGCAAGTTCACCAACGAGACCCGTGGCGCGATCGAGGACGCGACCGGGCACTCGGGGCAGACCTACATCGCGGCGGTCAACGGTCCGGCCGCCGGCGGTGGGTACGAACTTGCGCTGGCGTGCCAGGAGATCATCCTGGTCGACGACGGATCCTCGGCGGTGTCCCTGCCGGAGGTCCCGCTGCTGGCAGTGCTCCCCGGGACCGGCGGGCTCACCCGGGTAGTCGACAAGCGCAAGGTGCGCAAGGATCTCGCCGATGTGTTCGCGACCCGCACCGAAGGCGTCCGGGGCCAGACCGCGCTGGACTGGGGGCTGGTCGACTGGGTGGCGCCACCGAGTCGGTTCGCCGCCCTGGTTCGCGAACGCGCCGAGGCTGCGGTGGCCGCCTCGCCCCGGCTGGCCGGCGGGCCACCCGTGAAGCTGACGCCGCTGCGGCGGGAGGTCACCGGCGAGCGGATCAGCTACCCCAACGTCAGTGCCGATCTGGACCGGGCCGCCCGGCTGGTGCGGGTCACCGTGCGCGGGCCTTCGGGCCCGCCCCCGGCGGACGCGGCCGGGATGCATGAACTCGGTGCGGACTTCTGGCCGCTGGCGGTCACCAGGGAACTCGATGACCTGATCCTGTGGCTGCGCACCAACGAGGTCGAGCTCGGGACCTGGGTGATCCGGACCGAGGGTGACGCCGCCGCCGTGCTCGCGCATGAGCGGCTCATCGGTCAGCACCAGGACAGCGACTGGCTGGCGCCGGAGATCAGCCACTTCTTCAAGCGCACCCTCAAGCGGCTCGATGCCACCAGCCGCAGTCTCATCGCACTGATCGAGCCGGGAAGCTGTTTCGCCGGGCCGCTCGCGGAACTCGCGTTCGCCTGCGACCGCCAGTACATGCTGGACGGCCTGCGCGAGGAAGACGAGGCGGCGGGCCGGGCGCCTGCGGCACTGTGGCTGTCGGCCGCGAACTTCGGCGCGTTCCCGATGGCGAACGGGCTGTCGCGGCTGGCCTCACGGTTCTGGGGCGACCCCGGCCACCTCAGCAAGCTGGAGCTGGAGGCGGGCAGGCCCATCGGGGCGCGGGAGGCGCTGGACCTCGGCCTGGTCACCTTCGCCCCCGATGACATCGACTTCGACGACGAGGTCCGCATCGCCCTGGAGGAGCGTGCCTCGCTCAGCCCGGACGCCCTGACCGGCATGGAGGCCAACCACCGGTTCACCGGACCGGAAACCATCGAGACGAAGATCTTCGGCCGGCTCACCGCCTGGCAGAACTGGATCTTCACCAGGCCGAATGCCTCGGGACCGGACGGCGCCCTGCGCCGGTACGGGACGGGGCAGAGCGCCGTGTTCGACCGGAAGCGAGCCTGAGATGGCCATCGACTACACCGAGCGGATCCCCAACAACGTCGACCTCTCCGGCGACCGGCGGCTGCAGCGGGCGCTGGAGTCCTGGCAGCCGGCGTTCCTTCAGTGGTGGGGGGAGATGGGTCCCACCCTGCCCACCCAGGATGTGTACCTGCGCACCGCCGTAACGGTCGGCCGCGAGGGCTGGGCGCACTTCGGCCGGGTGAAGCTGCCCGAGTACCGCTGGGGCATCTTCCTCGCAGAGCGCGACCCCGGCCGGCAGATCGCCTTCGGCCAGCACAAGGGTGAGCCGGCCTGGCAGCAGGTCCCGGGCGAGCACCGGGCCTCCCTGCAGCGGCTGATCGTCATCCAGGGCGACACCGAGCCCGCCTCGGTCGAGCAGCAGCGCCGGCTCGGGCTCACCGCGCCGAGCCTGTATGACCTGCGGAACCTGTTCCAGGTCAACGTGGAGGAAGGCCGGCACCTGTGGGCGATGGTCTACCTGCTGCACGCATACTTCGGCCGGGACGGCCGGGAGGAGGCGGAGGCGCTGCTGCGCCGCAACTCCGGCAGCGCTGACTCACCCCGGATCCTCGGCGCGTTCAACGAGGAGACCCCCGACTGGCTGTCGTTCTTCATGTTCACCTACTTCACCGACCGGGACGGCAAGTACCAGCTCGGCACGCTGAAGGAGAGCGCGTTCGACCCGCTGTCGCGGACCTGTGAGTTCATGCTCAAGGAGGAGGCCCACCACATGTTCGTCGGCACCACCGGCATAGACCGGGTGGTGGAGCGCACCGCGCAGCTCATGGCCGCCCACGACACCGACGATGTGGCGCCACTGGGCGGGATCCCGCTCGCGGTCATCCAGAAGTACCTGAACTTCCACTACAGCGTCAGCCTGGACCTGTTCGGTGGCGAGACATCCACCAACGTCGCGAACTACTTCACCGCCGGCCTGAAGGGCCGCTGGCTGGAGGAGCGCCGGCCGGACGACCACCTGCTGACCGAGTCGGTCGCCAGCATCGAGCAGGTGGAGAACGGCCGCGTGCTGCAGGTCGATGTCCCGGCGCTGACCGCGCTCAACCACGACCTGCGCGGCGCCTACATCAGCGACTGCCAGACCGGCATCACCCGGTGGAACCGCATCCTGGACTCCCACGGGATCGGCCAGCGGCTGTACCTGCCGCATGTCGGGTTCAACCGGAAGGTGGGAGCGTTCGCCGGGTCCCACATGACCCCGGACGGGCGGCTGGTGGACGAGGCGGCCTGGACGGCGGGCGCCGGTTCGTGGCTGCCGACGCCCGCGGACAAGGCGCACGTCGAATCGCTGATGCGGCCGGTCTATGAGCCCGGCAAGATCGCCGGCTGGGTCGCGCCGCCGCGCAGCGGGATCAACGGCCAGCCGCTGGACTATTCCTACGTCCGCTTCTAGCCGGCTCGCCATCCGCGGCCTACCCGCTTCCCTGCTTGCCCCCACCCCCGGGGCGCGCCGCGATGACTGCCTGTTTCGTCTGCCGCCGTCCGCTTCCACGCGCTTGCGAAAGCGCAGCCCGCTCGTGATCATAAGACGGCGGGATCGTCACTGATCCCGAAGGGATCATCACCGGCGGGCACGACAATAAGACGGCTCGCCCGCGGAGGCCCGGCTCCCGTCGGGGGCGAGCCCGACAGGTAGAGGCATCCCTTCGAAATTCTCGTGCAATTGGTTGTTCCGGAACTCGGCCGGGGCGGTGTATCAAACGCAGGGTTCATGAGCCGTCTCCGGTGAACCGTGCGCCTCTCGTGCTGCGCCCGGGGCGGGCGGTCACATGTGGGTCATGGTGCCGGCGGTCAGGCCTGGGGCGAGCGCCGGGACCCAGAACACGGCGACGGCCATGCCCAGGGATATGAGCCCCGCCGCCCCTGCGATGACCCGGCCGGACGGCAGCAATTTCTCGCCGGCGACGACTGCGGTGAGCGCGGCCATGGCCCACAGGTTCATCACCCCGAAGGCGGCGAGCAGTGCCATCAGGGACCAGCAGCAGCCCAGGCAGAACGCTCCGTGGTGGGCGCCGGCGCGAAGGTCCCTGGACCATCCCCGGAAGGAGGCGTACTTGATCAAAAGTCCTATCGGTGCCCGGCACTTGGCGAGGCAACGGTCCTTCCACGAGGTGAGCTGGTACACGCCGTTGACAGCAAAGATGGCAGCGGCCGCTGTCGTCCCGATCAGTGGCCGCTCACCCGCGGCCCGCCCGGCACCCATGGCCAGCAGATAGGCGGCCAGCCCCGCTGCGGCCCACACCGCGATGTAGCCCCCGGTGAACAAAACCATCCGCGGTGTGCGGAGCGAGGTCAGTGAACGGGCGTACAGGGATGCGACGGGCGCGGTGGCGGGCAGCATCATCGCGGCCATCATCACGGTCCACACGGCGTCGAACCCAGCCACGCCAAGGCCCATCGTGCCCGGCATGTCGCCCATGCCCCGCCACCGCAGGATGGTCCACAGCCACGCCGCACCGGCCAGCACGAGAAGGAGTGCCATGTGCGCCGATCTGCGGTGGAACGCGAGTGCCGTCGTCATCCCGACCATGTGAAGGGAGCCGCGTGGGCGTTCCGGCCGGCGAAATCCCACGACCGGCCGTAGACGCCGGCCCCGGTGGCGCGGGTGCTGCGCGCGATGGTCAGTGTGCTGTTGGCCGGGTGGAACATGCCGGTGAGCTTCATCACGGGTCCGTCGGCGCCCAACTG
>DAHUZQ010000079.1 GCA_027306495.1 Actinomycetota bacterium
GCTGGACGTCTCGATCCAGGCGCAGATCATCAACCTGCTCGCGGACCTGCAGGCCGAGCTGGGCCTGACCTACATCTTCATCGCCCACGACCTGTCGGTCGTGCGGCACGTCAGCAACCGCGTCGCCGTCATGTACCTGGGCCAGATCGCCGAATCGGCGCTGACGGAGGACCTGTGGAGCCTGCCGCGTCACCCTTACACGGCAGCGCTGCTGTCCGCGGTCCCCGTTCCCAATCCGGAACAGGCGGAATTGCAGCAGCGGATCATCCTGGTCGGCGACGTGCCCTCACCGATCAGCCCGCCGTCGGGCTGCCGGTTCCACCCACGCTGCCCCAAGGCGGCCGACCGGTGTGTGCGCGAGGAACCGGAACTGGTGTCCCGGCTGGGCGACCCGCCGGTGCACGTGGCCGCCTGCCACTTCCCGGTCGAGGACGGCGAGGACATCTCCAAGTCGCGGCCGACGATCAGCGTGCAGGAGCGCGTCGTGGAGAGCGGGGTGCTCGGCGACGGCGGATCGGCCGTGCGGGAAGGCCCGGGGCTGCGGCCCGGGCCCGCGGCCGCGCCGGGATCGGTGACGGGGCCGGCCCCCACCCCCGGTGCAGTGACCGGCCACGGCCAGGGGGAGGAGCCATGAGCCAGAGTGTGGTGGGGGCGATCCCGCCGTCAGAACCCGCCCAGGGGGGCGCGGCGCCCCTGGAAGTCGCCCGCAAGATCGAGGGCCGCAGCCCCTGGCGCCTCGGCGCGCAGCGGCTCGCGCATGACCGCGCGGCGATGGTGTCACTCGCGGTGATCATGATCGTCGTGCTCATGGCCATCTTCGCGCCGGTGATCGCGTCGGTCACCGGGCACGGCCCGTACCAGCAGTTCACCACCATCGGCCTCAGCCCGTCGGGCCAGCCCGTCGGGCCCAACAGCACCTTCCTGCTCGGCACCGATGATCTGGGCCGCGACATCCTGGTCCGCATCGCCTACGGGGCACGCATCTCACTGCTCGTCGGGGTGGTCGCGACCGCGCTCACGGTGGTGGTCGGCGCCACCGTGGGGATCACCGCCGGCTATTTCGGCAAGTTCACCGACACCGTGCTCGCCAGATTCATGGACTGGCTGCTGGCCATCCCCTTCCTGCTGTTCGCCATCTCGCTGGTCACCGTGATCGGGGCGGGGCTGGCGGTGGTCATCATCGTCATCGGCCTGTTCGGCTGGGCCTCGGTCGGCCGCGTCGTCCGCGGGCAGGTGCTCTCGATCAAAGAGAAGGAGTACGTCGAAGCGGCCAGATCGCTCGGCGCGAGCCCCTGGCGGATCATGTTCATCGACATCCTGCCGAACGTCATCGCGCCGATCATCGTCTATACGACGCTGCTGATCCCGCTGACCATCGTGACCGAGGCATCGCTGTCGTTCCTCGGGGTCGGGATCCCGCCGCCGACCGCCGACTGGGGCCAGATGATCAGTGAATCCCAGAGCGTGTACCAGTACGGGGCCTGGTGGTTCCTGGTCTTCCCGAGCCTCGCGCTGCTGATCACCACGCTGGCGTTCAACATCTTCGGCGACGGGGTCCGTGACGCCTTCGACCCGCGCGGCGACCAACTGTTCGTGTAAAGGAGCGTGATCGTGGCCCGCTTCCTGGTCCGCCGGATCCTGCAGGGCATCCTCGTCATGTGGCTGGTGACGGTGAGCGTGTTCCTGATCTTCTTCGTCGGCCCCGGCCCGGGCTCGGTGGCCCGGACGCTGGCCGGCAAGCAGGCCACGCCCCAGGTCGTGGCCGAGGTCTCGCACCGGTTGCTGCTGGACCGGCCGCTCTGGGTGCAGTACGGGCACTTCCTGTGGCTGCTGCTGCACGGCAACCTGGGTTATTCCTTCTACCACGGCCAGTCGGTGAACTCGGTCATCGCGGCCGCTTTCCCGATCACCCTGTCGCTGGTGACCGGCGCCGCCGTTTTGTGGATCCTCATGGGGGTGCTGAGCGGCGTCCTCTCGGCCGTGCGCGCCCGCTCGATCATGGACCGCACCTTCACCGGCCTGGCGCTGTTCTTCTATTCGATGCCCACCTTCGTCCTGGGCCTGCTGTTCCTGCTGATCTTCTACTACGAGTTCACGATTCACGGGATCAGCATCTTCCCCGGATCCGGCTACACGCCGCTCACCCAGGACCCGCTGGGCTGGCTGCGCGGCATGATCCTGCCCTGGTTCACGCTGGCCCTGGTGTCGGCTGCCACCTACACCCGGCTGACCAGGGGGTCGATGCTGGACGTCATGGGCGAGGACTACATCCGCACGGCCCGGGCCAAGGGACTTTCGGAGCGCCGGGTCATCTTCAGGCATTCGCTGCGCGCCGCCCTCACCCCGGTGGTCACCCAGTACGGGATCGATGTCGGCGTGCTGCTCGGCGGCGCCGTCATCACCGAGGTCGTCTTCGGCATGCCGGGCCTGGGCTTCACCGCCGTGCAGTCCATCCAGCAGCAGGACCTGCCGGTGATCATCGGCGTGGTGATCGTGGCGTCGGCGGCGGTGGTGTTGGCGAACATCGTCGTGGACGCCCTGTACGCGGTGCTGGACCCGCGCGTCCGGCTGCACTGATCCCGGGGCGTTGGGGCCCCCTCATGGCCCCGCCGATCGCCGCCTGAGGCGGGGCCGAGCTGGCGGCTCGGCTCAGGCGTCGATGGCGTACTGCATGGGGCGGAACTTGGCCTGCGCCTCGGCGAGTTCGGCGGCCGGGTCGGAACCGGCCACGATGCCGCACCCGGCGAACAGCCGGGCGCGTGGACCGGCGATCTCGGCGCAGCGCAGGGCGATGCCCCACTCGCCATTGCCCTCGGTGTCCACCCAGCCCACCGGGCCCGCGTACCGGCCTCTGTCCATGCCCTCGAGTTCACGGATCACGTCCATGGCGACATCGGTCGGCGTCCCGCACACCGCGCCCGTCGGGTGCAGGGCGGCCACCAGCGACAGCACCGAATGCGCCGGCCCACACTCTCCCCACGGGAGCTTGCCGGTGACGCAGGTGGCCAGGTGCTGGACGTTGGCCAGCTTGAGCAGTGAGGGCCGGCTGTCCACCTCGAGGTGGTCACACAACGGGGCCAGCGTGGCACGCACGCCGGCCACCGCGTACTCGTGTTCTTCGGTGTCTTTCGCCGAGGCCAGCAGGCTGGCGCCCAGTGCCTCGTCGTCCGACCGGTCCCGCCCCCTGGGCACGGTCCCGGCCAACACCAGCGAGCTGATGTGGGCGTCCTGGCGCCGGATCAGCAGTTCGGGAGTTGCCCCGGCCAGCCCCGCGCAGGCGAAGGTGTAGCAGTCGGGGTAACGGCCGGCCAGTCGCTGCAACAGCAGGGGAACATCGATGTCGGCGGCCGCGGTGGCGAACAGGTCCCGGGCCAGCACGACCTTGGCCAGGGCACCGGAGCGGATCCGGGCCACCGCCGTCGCGACGGCGCGTTCCCAATCTGGCGCGGCCAGGCTGCCGTCATGCCAGCGCACCATGCCTGGCCCGGCAGCCGCGCCAGCCGCCTGAGCGGGTTCCTGGCGGTCCCCGACTGTCGTGAGCCAGGCCCGGCCGGCCCGTCGGCCGAGCACGGTCCGGGGCACCACCAGCACCGAACCAGCCGAATCCGGGTCGAAGGTGAAGCTGCCGAAGGCGACCAGGCCGGTTCCCGGCAGCCCCAGCGGATCCTCGATCACCGCGTCCGCGGCGAGGCTGGCCAGCCATGCCTCGGCGGCAGCGAACCGTTGCTCACCGGCTGGCAGTGTGATCCGCGCGCTCTCTCCCCAGCCGACCAGGCCGTCCCCGTGCCGGAGCCAGGCGAGCGGCGAGCGCTGAGGCAGATGGCTGACCAGATCCCCTGGATCGGGGATGGCCACGGTCCGGCAGAGCAGTGTGCCCGCTGGCCCGGCGCCATAACCCTGCCGCAGTTCCACGCCTGCCAACTTTACGGGCAGGTACGGGATGGCCCGGCGCCCGGGGCGTGCGGCGGGCCAGCTTGCCCGGCCACCACATCCACCGTCCCAGGTCCAGTGTCAGCGAAGTGACCAGAATGGACCGGACGACCAGGGTGTCCAGCAGCACACCAAGCGCTACCGTGAAGCCGATCTCGGTCAGCACCACCAGGGGCAGGGTGGCCAGCGTGGCAAAGGTGCCCGCGAGCACCAGCCCGGCAGAGGTGATCACGCCCCCGGTCGCCGCCAGCCCGATAAGCGCCCCCTGCTCGGTGGCCTCCAGCCGGTGCGCGCCCTGCTCGGTGGCCTCCAGCCGGCGCTGGCCGGTGAGTCCGGCCAGCCAGCCCGGGGCGGTTTGGCCGGCCATCGCCAGCCGGGTCTCCTCACGGACCCGCGTCATCAGGAAGATGTTGTAGTCAATCCCGAGGGCCACCAGGAACACGAAAACGAACAGCGGCACCGAGGTATCGGCTGCCGTGAAGCCGAACAGGTGCTCAAAGACCAGCGACGACAGGCCGAGCGCGGCCGCGAACGACAGCACGACGGTGGCGACCAGCAGCAGCGGCGCCACCAGGGCGCGCAGCAGCAGCCCGAGGATGACGAAGACGACAGCCAGCACGACCGGGATGATCAGGTTACGGTCGCGGGCGGCGTAATGGGCGACATCGAGATTGATGGCGGTCGTACCGCCGACCTTCGCGTCCGCGCCCGGGACGGCGTGGACATGGGCTCGCAGCGCCCGCACGGTCGCCCGTGCCGCCGGGCTGTCAGGTGGGGAAGACAGCGTCGCCTGCTGGTAGACCAGCCCGGCCGAGATCCTGGGCGGGGACAGTGAACTGATCCCAGCGGTGGACGCCACCGCCGCCCGCAACCGCGCTGCCGCGGGAGCGTTCCCGATAATGACGGCCGGCTCGCCGCTGCCGGCCGGGAAGTACCGCGCGAGCACCCGTTCCCCGGTCACCGAGGAGGGTGTGCCGACGAAAGATTGCGCGAGCGTCAGGGGTCCGAAACGGAAGCCGATCAGCCCGAGTGCCGCCGCCACCAGGGCGAGCGTGGTGGCGATCCAGACGATCCTGGGTCGGCGGGACATCGCCCGCCCGGTCCTGGCCCAGAATCCACCGGTGCCGGGCTGAGGGGTGCCGTAACGCGGCTTCTGCGGCCAGAACATCCACCTCCCGGTCAGCACGAGCAGTGCCGGCAGCAAGGTGACCATCGCGATCAGGCCCAGGGCGATGCCGATGGCGGCCACCGGGCCGAGCCCGGAGATGTTGGCGGAGTCAGCGAGCAGCAGGCACAGCATCCCCGCGATGACGGTGCCGGAACTGGCGATGATCGCGGGCCCTGCCCTTCGCAGGGCCACCGCCATCGCATCGTGCCGGTCGGGCAGATGGCGTAGTTCCTCCCGGTACCGCGCCACCAGCAGCAGTGCGTAATCCGTGGAGGCGCCCAGCACAAGTACCACCAGGATCCCGGCGGTCTGCCCGTTCACGATCAGCCCGGTCCTGCTCGCTAGCAGGTAGATAACGGCTTCGGCGATCACCAGGGACACCCCGGCGGTGGTGATCGGCAGCAGCCATAGCAGCGGGCTGCGATAGGTGATCAGCAGCAGCACGACCACGACGCCAACGGTCGCGTACAGCAAGGTCGAGTCGATGCCCTTGAAGATGGTGACCTGGTCGGCGGCGGTGGCGGCGGGACCGGCCAGGTAGACGGCCAGGCCCGGGTCACCGTTGGACGCGCGGGCGCGCAGGTGGTCGATGAAGCCGGGGATATCGCTGTTGTAGCTGAGGTTCGCCCCGACGATCACCTCGGCCGCCTTGCCGGCCGGCGAAAGGACAGGCCCGGCGACCCGGCCGCTGACCTGCGGCAGACTCGCGAACGCGCGGGCGTCCGCCGCTGCTTTCGCCAGGTCGGCCGCTCGCAGGCCGCCACGGCGGGTGTAGATCACCACCGCGGGATTGAAGTTCCGGGTGAGGAAGCGGCTCTGCAGGGCCAGCACCTTGGTGGATTCCGCGGAGGCGGGCAGGTAGGAGGACGCGTCGTTCTTCTGGATGCTGGAGAATTTGCCCGCCAGCGGACCCGCGACCGCGACCGCGACGATCCAGAACGCGAGCACCAGGTACTTGCCCCGGCGACCGCAGGGCCAGCCGGCTATCCGGCCCGGCCAGTCGGTGGGCCGCGATGGTTGTGGTGAATCGTTTGCGTTCTGGGTCTGCGCCACCACACCCCCCGGGCGCTTACGTCACTCCCGATATGGACATCCCGCCGCGGCCAGTCCGGCCGTTTCAGAGCAGGGACAACTGCCTGGCGCCACCGGTCACGGCAGTCGCGGGCCCCGCCTCGTTCCCCGGCCCTGCCTCGTTCCCCGGCCCTGCCTCGTTCCCCGGCCCCAGGCCGGCCCCGAAATCTCGCTGCGATCCGGCTCCAACCGGCCCGCGGCGACCCGCCCGATTCCAGCGG
>DAHUZQ010000080.1 GCA_027306495.1 Actinomycetota bacterium
TCAGCACGAACGGCAGTTGCATCTGGCCCGAGCCGAACAGCTCACCCACCGTCCGCATGCCGTCCAGCAGGACGTCGTTCACGATCTCCAGCGCCGGCCGCCGGGCGAGCGCCTCGTCGAGGTCGGCCTGGAGGCCAGCCCGTTCGCCGTCTATGATCCGCCGCTTGAGCCGCTCCCAGAGCGGCAGCGACAGCAGTTCCGCGGCGCGGCTGGCCCTGACCGAGGCGGTGTCGACGCCCTCGAACAGTTCCAGCAGCCGCGCCAGCGGGTCATAGCCCGGCCGCCGCCGGTCGTAGATCATGTCCAGCGCGGCCTGCAACTGCTCACCGGGGATCCGCGAAATCGGCATGATCTTGGACGGGTGGACGATCGCCGAGTCGAGCCCGGCCCGCACGCACTCGCTGAGGAAAACGGAGTTGAGCACGGCCCGGGCCGCCGGGTTCAGGCCGAACGAGACATTCGAGACACCCAGCGTCGTCTGCACGTCCGGGTACCGCTGCTTGACGGCACGGATCGCCTCGATCGTCTCCAGCGCGTCGCGCCGGGTCTCTTCCTGCCCGGTGGCGATGGGGAACGTCAGGCAGTCGACCAGGATGTCGCTGACCTCCATGCCCCAGCGCCCCGTCAGGTCCTCGATGAGCCGGGTGGCGACGGCGAGTTTCCAGTCGGCGGTCCGCGCCTGGCCGCTCTCGTCGATGGTGAGCGCGACCACCGCCGCGCCGTATTCGGCGACCAACGGCATGACCCGGGCGAAGCGGGAGTCCGGGCCGTCGCCGTCCTCGTAGTTGACCGAGTTCACCACCGCCCGGCCGCCCAGCTTCTCCAGGCCAGCAGCGACCACAGCGGGCTCGGTGGAGTCGATCACCAGCGGCAGGGTCGAGGCGGTCGCCAGCCGGCCGACCACTTCGGCCATGTCGGCGGCGCCATCGCGGCCCACATAGTCCACGCAGACATCCAGCAGGTGAGCGCCGTCGCGGGTCTGCTGCCGGGCGATCTCCACGCAGTCGTCGAACCTGTCCGCCAGCAGCGCATCCCGGAACGCCTTGGAGCCATTGGCGTTCGTGCGCTCACCGATCGCCAGGAACGCCGTGTCCTGGCGGAACGGCACGTGCTGGTAGAGCGAGGCGACACCCGCCTCGGGCCGCGGACGGCGATCGGCCAGCGGCCGGCCCCGGACCCGGTCCACCACGGCGGCCAGGTGCTCTGGCGTCGTACCGCAGCAGCCGCCGACGAGCGCGAGCCCGAATTCGCGGGTGAAGGTGTCATGCGCGTCAGCGAGTTCAGCCGGGGTGAGCGGGTAATGCGCGCCGTCCCCGCTCAGCACCGGCAGGCCCGCATTCGGCATGCACGACACCGGGACCCGGGCGTGGGCGGCCAGATAGCGCAGATGCTCGCTCATCTCCCCGGGCCCGGTCGCGCAGTTCACCCCGATCATCGATATCCGCAGCGGCGCGAGCGCCGTCAGGGCCGCGCCGATCTCGGTGCCGAGCAGCATCGCACCGGTCATCTCGATGGTGACCTGAGCTATCAGTGGCACGTTCACGCCCGCCGCCGTCATCGCCCGGTGCGCCCCGATGACCGCCGCCTTGGCCTGGAGCAGGTCCTGGCAGGTCTCGATCACCACGGCGTCCACCCCGCCGGCCAGCAGCCCGGACACGTTGCGCTGGTAGGCGTCGCGCAGGTCGGGGAAGGTCACGTGGCCGAGGGTGGGAAGTTTGGTGCCCGGTCCGACCGACCCGAGCACCCACCGGGGATGGGCCGGGGTGGACCAGGCATCCGCGGCCGAGCGGGCGAGCCGGGCGCCGGCCAGCGAAAGCTCCTCGACCCTGGCGGCGATCCCGTACTCCCCCAGGTTCCCGAGGTTGGCGCCGAAGGTGTTGGTGGTGATGACGTCCACGCCGGCTTCCAGGTAGCTGGCGTGAATCCCGGCCACTATGTCCGGCCTGGTCACGTTGAGGATTTCGTTGCAGCCCTCATGGCCGTCGAAGTCATCGAGGGTGGCGTCGCTGGCCTGCAGCATGGTGCCCATGGCGCCATCGGCCACGACAACCCGCCGGGCGAGCGCCTCCCGCAGTCCGCCCGCATCCGACACGCTGCCACTGTGATGGGAACGGCTGCTTTGCGTCATAGCTTTCTAGTCTAAGTTGTTGGGGTGAAGGCCCATCGGCCGATCGCTGCCATGTGCCCGGTGATGGCCGGCGGGCACGTACGCTGGAGGTGTCACGGCTCGTGCCTTTGCGACGTGGAAGAAGGTAGTGGGTGATCGAGCTCGACGACATCGGCACGCTCACCTCGCCGGTGATCATAGCCGCGTTCGAAGGCTGGAACGACGCCGGTGAAGCGGCCAGCGGGGCCATCTCCCACCTGAGCCGGAGCTGGGACGGGACAGCGATCGGCGCCATCGACCCCGAGGACTACTACGACTTTCAGGTGACAAGGCCCGAGCTGCAGGTCAGTTCCGGCCGCACCGAACGGCTGATCTGGCCGACCACCCAGTTGCTGCGCACGACCCAGGACCAGCTCGACCGGGACATCGTGCTCGTCCACGGCATCGAGCCGAACATGCGCTGGCGCGGGTTCTGCGACGAGCTGATCTCTTCGTTCAGCGGCCTCGGCGCGCAGATGGTGATCCTGCTGGGGGCGCTGCTGGCCGACTCGCCACATACCAGGCCGGTCCCGGTGACCGCCGCGGCGACCGACACCTCCCTTGCGGCCGACCTGCACATCGAGCCGGTGGACTACCGCGGGCCCACGGGCATCGTGGGCGTGTTGCAGCATGCCTGCGCCGAGGCGAGCATCCCCGCGCTTTCGCTGTGGGCGGCGGTGCCGCACTACGTGGCCCAGCCGCCGAGCCCGAAGGCGACGCTGGCACTGCTGCGCGGTGTGGAGGACGTGCTGGACATCGCGCTGCCCCTCGCCGACCTGCCGCAGGAGGCGCGCGCCTGGGAGCACGGCGTCAATGAACTGGCCGAGCAGGACACCGAGGTCGCCGAGTACGTGCGGACGCTGGAAGAGGCGAAGGACGCCAGCGAACTGCCGGAGGCCAGCGGGGACGCGATCGCCCGCGAATTCGAGCGGTACCTGCGGCGGCGCCGCGACCGGGGGGACCGGGGCGGCCGCTGAGGGCACGCCGGTGCTGGCGCCGGGGCGCCCCGCTGGCTGTGGTTGCGCGCCAGCCGACCGTACCGTGCTGGCTATCCGTGCGCAGCTAGCTGCCCGCGCCTGGCTAGACGGGCGGCCACGGAACGGCGGGCCAGTTCTCTGGGGGGTACGGGTGCACCTGGTGCCGCAGCAGCGCATCCACCCGCTCCCGGGTGGCCCGCACCTCCGGCGATGAGAGCAGGCTGGCCAGTTCCGCCCCGAGTGGCCCGCAGTCGAGCCCGTCGCGGATCCGGCCCAGCGCCGCTATGGCACGGCGCGGCAGCCGCTGGCCCCGCCATTGCCACAGGACTGTCCGCAGTTTGTACTCCACGGCGAAGCAGACGCCGTGGTCACAGCCGTACAGATGGCCATCGGGCAGCGGCAGCAGGTGGCCGATCTTGCGGTCGGCATTGTTGACGACCGCGTCGAATATGGCCATGTCGCGCAGTCTCGGGTTATCCCGGCTGCGTGCCAGTGCCAGCAGGTCCGTCTCCGGGTCGGCGTCGATCCAAAGCTGGCACATGCCGGGGCCGAACGGCCCGTCACGCATAACGGTGGGCGGCACGACGTCCCATCCGGCGGCCCGGGACACGGCATAGGCTGCCACCTCCCGCGCCGCGAGAGTGCCGGCTGGGAAATCCCAGAGCGGCCGCTCCCCGGAAACCGGCTTGTAGACACAGGCGGCCGTGGCGCCGCCAAGCTCGACCCGGCAGTACAGGGTGGCGTTGGAGGCGTCCAGCAGCCGGCCCTCGACCGACAGCGTCCCCGCGCTCAGCAGTTCGAGTGCCTGCGCGCGATCGGCGTCCGTGCTGCCCGCGTCCGTGCTGCCCGCGGACGTGCTGTCCGGGGGGATGCGCCCGGCGGGGGTGCGCCCGGCGGCCAGGTCACCCGGGACCCGGCCGGTCTTGCGGCGGGGACGCCCTGGCCGCTCGACGCGCCGTCCCGGGGTGGCCTCAGTCATCAAGCGTCCGGTGACCGTTCTGCCGGGGGCACACGTGCCCCTCCGTGTCCAGCGGCAGCCCGCACAGCGGGCACGGAGGCCGGCCCGCGCTGACGATCTGCAGCGCCCGGCGGGAGAACGCGCGCGCCTCAGCCGCGGTGATCCGCACCCGCAGCACACCTGGGCCCTGCTCGGGAACCTCCTCGGCCAGCGGCTCGATCGGGTTCTCCGACTGCTCCTGAGCCTCGATCACGACCCGCTCGCCTTCGCCGTCCCATGCCAGGGCGATCGCGCCCACCCGGAATTCCTCCAGCAGCGGAAGCTCGAGTGGTTCGTCGTCGGCGAGTTCCAGCGGCGCGCTTGCGGGCACGTCGGTCTGGGCCGCGGTGCGCCGCAGCACTTCGTCGAGCAGTTCCTCCAGCCGCTCCGCCAGCAAGCTCACCTGGAACTTCTCCAAGGAGACGCTGGTCGTGCGGTGGCCGGCCCGCGCCTGCAGATAGAAGCTCCGCTCCCCCGGCTGGCCGATGGTGCCGGCCACGAATCGCTCGGGCGGGTCGTATGAGTAGACGGCCATGGACCTATCCTCCCGCGCCGCCGCCGACAACTGCATCGCCCTGCCCGGCCGCTTTGACAGCCGTGGTCCGGGCGGGGTGCTTTGCCGGGACCAGCCCCTGGACGCTTCCGCCGACATCGTTCATCCGGACCAGGAACGGCCGCAGCGGTGTGTAGCGGATCGCGGTGACCGAGCAGGGGTCCACCTGGATGCGCTGGCAGAGGTCGAGGTGCAGGCCCAGGCTATCGGCGATAACCGACTTGATGACGTCGCCGTGCGAGCAGACCAGGTAAACCGCGTCCTTGCCGAGCCGCGCGTTCCAGTCCCTGATCGCGGAAACCGCTCGGTGCTGCACGTCGGCCATCGCCTCACCGCCCTCCCCCGGGAACCGGACAGCGCTCAGGTGGTGCTGCACGACCTGCCAGAGCGGCTCTCTGGCCAGCCTGCGCAGTGGCTGCCCGGTCCAGGATCCGTAGCCCACCTCCGCCAGCCGTTCCTCCTCCTGCACGGCCACCGGGTGGCCGTTGCGCGGCGCCGCGATTTCCTGGGCCGTTTCCCGGCACCGTCGCAGTGGGCTGGTCACGATCGCGTCCAGCGGCACACCGGCCAGGCGGGCCGCCACCGACTGGGCCTGATCCCGGCCGCGGTCATCCAGCGCGATCCCGGGCGCCCGTCCGGTCAGCACCTTGCCCGTCCCGGCCGTCAGGCCGTGGCGCACGAGGAGAACCAAGGTCACGCCCTCGACTCTACGGTGTGCCGGGGACCCGCCGGAATCAGTGCAACCTGACCCTCGGGTCGATCACCGCGTAGAGGATGTCGACGATGAGGTTGGCGAGGATGACCCCGGCGGAAGCGATGATGACGACCCCGATCACGACCGGCAGGTCCTGCTGCTGGATCGCCTGGACCGCCGTATAGCCGAGCCCGGGCAGGTTGAAGACCGACTCGGTGATGATCGCCCCACCGATGAGCACGCCCACGTCGAGGCCGAACTGGGTGACGATCGGGGTCAGGGCGGCCCGCAGGACATGCCGCCAGATCACCCGGCGTTCACGCATCCCCTTGGATCTCGCTGTCCGGATGTAGTCCTCACCGAACACATCCAGCATCGCGCCACGTGTGAGCCGGGTATAGGTGGCGGCCGACACCAGGGCAAGGGTGAGCCACGGCAGGATCAGGTCGTGTGCCCACGCCAGCGGATTGCTGAAGAACGAGGTGAACGCTCCCGGGTTGGCGAAGACCGGCAGGCCGCTGACGGTGAGTTCGTAGTACAGGCCCAGCAGCAGCAGGAAGCCGAGAACGAAGGTGGGCATCGAGAAGAACAGCAGGGCGAGCAGGGTGAAGGTCCGGTCCCAGATCGACCGGGTCTTGACCGCCGACACCATGCCGCTCAGCACGCCCATGGCGAGCCAGATGATCGCCGCACCGATGACCAGCGACAGCGTGATCGGGAAGGCGGCCGCGATGACCGAGTTGACCGACTCACCCTTGTAGTAGTCGTAGCCGAGGTTGCCCTGCAGCAGCAGCGAGATGAAGTGGCCGTACTGCACGTACCAGGGCCGGTCGAGCAGCAACCGGTGAGCGACCTCAGCGACGATCTGCGGCGTCGCCTCCCGGCCAGCGAGGGTACGGGCCACCGCGGCCGGCCCCGGGCCGATGTAGAAGATCAGGTAGACCGTGAGAGTCATCATCCACATGATGAACAAGCCCAGGAGGATCCGGCGGATCAGGAATCTGGCCACTGTTGCGCTCCTAGACGAAGAGGTCGGCGCGCGGGTCGAATGCGTCCCGCACACCGTCGCCGAAGATGTTGAACGCCAGCGTGGTGATCAGCAGCGCCAGGCTGGGGAAGACCAGGAACCACCAGGTCCCGTACAGGTAGTAGTTGGCCGACTCACTGATCATCTCGCCCCAGTCGGCGGTGGGCGGCAAGATGCCCACTCCCAGGAAGGACAGGCTCGCCTCACCGACGATGTAGGCGGGGATGAGCAGCGTGGTGTAGACGATGAGCGGGGCGACCAGGTTCGGGAGGATGTCGATGAACATGATCCGCCAGGGCCTGGCACCGAGCGCCCGGGCTGCCTCGACGTATTCCTTCTCCCGGATCGAGAGCACCTGGCCGCGCACGATGCGCCCAACGGCTGCCCAGCCGAAGACCCCGAGCACGAACACCACGACCGGCAGTCCGGGACGCAGCGGGCCGATGGGGTGTATCTGCACGACCGAGACCAGCGAGATGGCCAGCAGCAGGAACGGCACCGCGAGCAGCCAGTCCATGAACCGGGCCAGGATGGTGTCGATCAGCTTGCCGAAGTACCCGGCCGCCAGCCCGATGATCGTCCCACCCACCACCGTGACCAGGGTGGCCAGCACGCCAACGATCAGCGAGATCCTGGCCCCGTAGGCGATCCGGACCAGGATGTCCCGGCCCTGGTCATCGGTCCCGAACAGGAAGGTGCTGTTGGGGCCGATGGGCTGGCCGATCGGAGTCAGCCCGGTCGTGCGGAACTGCTGGTACACGCCATGGCCGGTGATCGCCGCGATGACCGGGGCGAATATCGCCACGACGACGATGAAAAGGATGACCCCGAGGGACGTCATCGCGGCCCGGTCCCGGCGAAGCCGGGCGACCGCCAGCCGCCAGGGGCTGCGCCCCTCGATCTTCTTGGCGACCTCTGCCTCCGGGGCAGCGCCAGCGAATTCCTCGACAGTCGCGAGGCCAGCGCCGATGTTGACCATGGGTTCCTCCAGGCCGCTCAGGGGTTGCCGACGAGCGGGGTCTCGATGACGCGCAGTTCCTCACCGATCGTGGGCTGCGCCTTGGAGATGTCCTCGCCGTCCTCGACCGGGAAGTGGCAGGCGACAATGTGCGTGTCGTCGTCACCGAGGCGGGGCCGAAGCTCCGGGACCTCCTCGACACACTGCGGTGCCGCCTTGGGGCAGCGTGGGTGGAACCGGCAGCCCGGCGGCGGGTTGATCGGTGAGGGCACGTCGCCGACCAGGATGATCCGCTCGCGGCGCGAACCCCGGTCCGCGCCGGGCAGTGGCACCGCCGACAGCAGCGCGTCGGTGTAGGGATGGCGCGGGTGCGCCCACAGCGCGTCGGAGGGCGACTGCTCGGTCACCTTTCCCAGGTACATGACGGCGACGCGGTTGCTGACGTGCCGCACGACCGACAGGTCGTGGGCGATGAAGATGTAGGTCAGGCCCAGCTCGGCCTGCAGGTCCGCGAGCAGGTTGATGATCTGCGCCTGGATCGAGACGTCCAGC
>DAHUZQ010000082.1 GCA_027306495.1 Actinomycetota bacterium
GCAGCTGGGTGAGGGCCACGACGTCGGGGGTGACGCATCCGATCAGGCACTTGTCCCCAGCCCGGACGGGTGGTCCGGCGCTATCTGTCGGTCTGGTCGGGCTGCTTGCGGACGCGGAAGCGGAGGATGGTCGCGTCGCCCGACCGCGTGCTGCTCAGCGGTTCCAGGTCTGTCCGCGCAAGGCCCGCGGACGCGAACCGGATGCCGTCACCGAGCAGCACCGGCAGCACGTACACCAGGATCTCGTCGACGAGCCCCCGCTGCAGGCACTGGCTGGCCACGTCAGCACCGAGGATTTCCAGGTTCCTGCCACCCGCGGCGTCCAGCGCGGTGGCGACCGCTTCCCCGATATCGCCGGAGAGGATGGTGACGTCCGGGTCCGGCGGCTCCAGCGGTCTATGGGTGAGCAGGAACATCGGTCCGGAGAAGGGGTAGTCGGTGCTGCCCGGCTTCTCAGCCTCCATCCGGTCACCCACCTCCCAGGTCCGCCGGCCGACGAGCATGGCGCCGGTGGCCGCGGCGACCTCCGCGAAATCGTCCGGTGCCACGAAGTCGGCGAGCGCGCGACCACCGCCCCAGTCCATCGAGTGGCCGGGTCCCGCGATGAAGCCGTCCAGCGACATGCACCTGTTCACGACTACCTTGCCGCTCATTTCACAGCCGCCAATCCTTGAGTCGTCACCGCACGGCTGGCCCTTCCTGAGCTGACACCTGCCGGACCTCAGCACGCGCCGCCACGGGTTCGGATCTTTGCGCCGATGGGGGTGTACGGGAAGCGCCTCAGTACGGCACAGGTCGCGCCGCCGGCCCGGGGCAGCATCGACAGGTACAACATACGCATCACGGTACGGGCGCGTTGACCACGGCACGGGCGCGCGGGGCCAGAACGTGGACGCGCCACGTGCCCGTCGGCGATCTGCCCATCATCCGCGGGGCGCGCACCCGGATGCCCACATGCGTTGCGGCATGCGCCGCCCCCTCGGTGCTCCTCCGCCTGGAGTTCGGGGGCCTGGCAAGCTGGCGTGGCCCGGGGATTCCGGGGGCTGGGAAGGTGACGCCGGGAGCTGGGGTTGCCTACGTGGCCATGGCCTGGCTCAGTGGACGGCGGTCGCGGCGGCAGATTCCCGGCTCGGCTCGGGCGGCGCACAGTCCAGCGGCAGGCGCCGCGGCGCAGCACCGGGCCCGGTGCCCGAACCGGGGGTGCGGCGGCGGGCTTCGATCCGCTGCCGGCTCGGCCAGCGCACGTCCCACACCCAGCCCAGCCGCTCGAACAGGGCGATCACCCCGGCGGAGATGTCGACCTCCCCGCGCCCGGCCCCGTGCCGGGCCGAGGTCGGATCGCTGTGGTGGTAGTTGTGCCAGCTCTCCCCGAAAGACGGCAGCGCCAGCGGCCAGAAGTTCGCCGCCCGGTCGAACCGCCTGGCAGAGAACGGCCGGCGCCCGAGCACATGGCACAGCGAGTTCACGCTCCAGGTCACGTGCTGCAGCAGGGCGATCCGCACCAGCCCACCCCAGAGCAGTGCCAGCAGCGCGCCGCGCAGGTCGCCGGTGAGCGCCCAGCCGACGCCGAACGGGATCGCCAGCGACGCGGCCGTGATGGCCGGGAAGGCCCGGGACACGATCCGCATGCTCCGGTCGGCCAGCAGGTCCGGCGCGTAGCGGTCGGCAGGGGCCGCGTCGCCGCGCAGGAACATCCAGCCGATGTGAGCATGCAGCAGCCCGCGCGACATGCCCGTCACCGAGGTGCCGTACCGGAACGGGGAGTGCGGATCGCCAGGGCGGTCGGAGAAGGCGTGATGGCGCCGGTGGGTGGCCACCCAGCTGATCGGGGTGCCCTCGAAGCTCATCGACGCGGCGATGGCCAGCGCGACCCGCAGCGCCGGCGCGGCGCGGAAACTGCCGTGTGTGAACAGACGGTGATACCCCACGGTCACCCCGAGGCCGGTGATCACATAAGCCACCGCCAGGATCGCCAGATCCGCCAGCCCGACGCCGCGCCCCCAGGCCAGCCACAGGGCGACGGCCAGCCCGGCGAGGGGCCCCGCGGCCAGCAAGGCGGTGACGCCCACCTGTACGGGCCCGGCGAGGGGTAGCGCCCCGGGCTCGGTGTCGGGGAACGCGGAGGCGCCGTCGTAAGGGGTTGCGGTGACCGGCTCGGGCATGCGGGGGCCTCTCATGATCCGAAAGTTGCCGCCGTGCGAAGCACTCGGCTCAGCAGCGGGCGGCGGGGGGACAGCGAGCGGGGGCGTCGCCGTCAGGATCACGGGACAAGGCGATCCGACTACCACGTGGATCACACTGAAACCCACGTAAAGAACTGGAAATCAGGCCAAGCCTATAACCCGGGCCGTCCTGGTCCGGCCGCTCGGCGCGGCGAAGTGAAGCACCCAGATGCGACGTCTGGCGCGGGGGTAAGGCCTCAGCGAGTGGGAACCGGCCCGGGCGCCGGCTGCCACTCCCGTCTGAGCAGCCCGAAGACCCACGAGTTCGAGACCTCGCCGTTCACGACGCAGTCTTCCCGCAATGTCCCTTCACGCACGAACCCGAGTTTCTCAAGCACGCGCGCCGATGCCGCGTTGCGTGTATCGGTCTCAGCCTGGACGCGATTGAGATCGAGGGTGCCGAATGCCCACCCCAGCAAAGCGCGTGCGGCCTCCGTCGCGTAGCCGTGGCCCCACGCCGCATCGTCGAAGCAGTAGCCCAGCGACGCGCTGCGGTAGTCGCGATTCCACCGGTTCAGGCTGCACCAGCCGATGAACGCCCCGTCGGCGACACGATCCACGGCCAGCCGTGCGCCGGTGCCCTCCGCTGCCATCTGCCGGGAGACCGTGATGAACCGCTCGGCGCGCACACGTTCGGTCCACGGCGGCGCGTCCCAGTAGCGCAACACGTAGGCGTTGCTGTGCAGCGCGAAGAGGCCATCCGCATCCGCGTCGCTGAAGGGACGCAGCCGAAGGCGAGCGGTGTGCAGCGTGGGGGTGGGCAGCGACATGTGCATCATGCTTCCTCCCGTGATTGGCGCCGATCAACCAGACATCCAGTGTCGGGGCGAGGATGTATCGGGGGTGGCGGTCGGCTCGTTGCGTGCCCGGTCATGCGGGCGGGGCAGGGCGGTTACAGCTTGCGCCAGAAGCAAACGTGGCTCTCGCTCGCGGCAGTGAATGGGCTGGCGTCCCAAGGGCCGGGAGGCGCTTCATACAGCTTCCCGGGCCGCAGCCACCGTCCGCAGGATGGGACTGTAATTTCTTCGGTGTAACTCCTGACCCCCAGGGAGACACCTGTAGCTGATGTGATGGCCGGCCCGGATCGCGCTGCTGGGTTGTCGGCGGCTGAGGAGGAGCTGGCCCGCAGGCTGGCGGAGCGGGCCCGCGCTGAGGGCCTACGGCTGACCGCGCGCGGCATGAGTGTCAGGCCCCGCCCTGACAGCGGACCGAGGTGAGAGAGACTGCAGCTGTGGAAGAGTTCCGTAGCACAATCACGCCGGTCCTGACCGTGAGGGAGGCGGCGCAGGCGATTGTTTTCTATGTACGCGCCTTTGGAGCTGAAGAGATCTATCGCAACACCTATCCGGACGGCAGGATCGTCGCGGAAATGGCCGTTCAGGGCGCGCGTTTCAGAGTGGCCGACGAGGCTCCCGAGGCTTCCAATCTGAGCCCGCAGACACTCAAAGGCACCACCGTGAGGATCAACCTGCTGGTTGCCGATCCGGACGAATTCGCCGCGCGGGCGATCGCGAACGGGGCCATAGAGGTCGCCCCGATCACCGACCAGTCCTATGGACTGCGCCAAGGACGGTTCGCCGATCCATTCGGTCATCACTGGCTGATCGGAAGGCCGTTGGTGGGCGAAGCCGGCGCCTGGGCGCGGAGGGCTGGTCCTTAGCGCGTGGCGACCGGACGATCGCCGGCACCGCGTTCCTCGATGGCCCTGGCGCCCCAACTGCGCGCACGTCGCCGCCGTTAAGGGCGGCCACACCGGTCCGGCTCAGGGGCGCGAAGCTGATGCAGATCTGGTCGATCTGGGCCGCCAACGCTCGACGGCGGCAAAGGGTGAGAGCCGCAGTGCTGCGTCATGAGCGTGCATCCTCGGACGGCGCGCCGTCCCGCACGGTGGTCCTCATGACAGCCGTGCCGGGACATCACGCGCAGGTCGCCCCGCCGCATCACCGATGATGGGCGCATGGAGTGGACCTTCACCGGCGAGGTGATCGAGTGGCGCGGACCGGCGCCCTACCTCTTTGTAGCCATGACGCCGCAGGACAGCGAGGATCTCAAGGAGGAAGCCCGGGGCCTGATCTACTGGGGCCAGGTGCCGGTCCACGTCACCATCGGCGATACCGAGTTCACCACTGCGCTGTTCCCCAGGGACGGCCGCTACCTCGTGCCCGTCAAGGTGGCGGTGCAGCGAGCGGAGGCGATCGGGGAGGGCGCGGTCGTCGAGGTGGTCTTGCGTCTTAACCCCACGCGCGGGTAATCACGAGCGGACGGAACTGCGCCCGCCTGACGGCCAGGCCATGGCGGTCGAGGTGGTCATCTCCCCGGGAGAGTTCCCGGGCGCGGGCACTGCCTGTGGTCGTGACGTCGGCGCATGATGGCCAGTGCTCACGGCCAGCTGGATGACCGAGGTCCTAAGGCGATGAATCACGGGCCGCCGTGGGCAGTCGCTATTATCCGGCCATGACCCGGATTCCCTCGGTACGGCGCGAGGAGCTCGGACCCGAGGGCCAGCAGCTGTGGGACAGCATCGTCAAGGGCCGGGGCGAGGTGGTCGTGGCCGCCGACGGCACCCTGGCCGGGCCGTTCAACGCGTTCATCACGGCGCCTGACGCGGGGCGCCGGCTGTCCTCGCTCGGTGCGACCCTGCGGTTCGGCACCTCGATCGAGCGGCGGCTGTCTGAGATCGCCATCATCACGATCGGCGCCCGGTGGCAGGCGGAGTTCGAGTGGTGGGCGCACGCGCCCATGGCGCGCGAGCACGGCGTCGCCGACGCCGTGGTGGACGCGATCGGGCGCGGGGAGGACCCGCCGTTCGAAGTGGACGATGAACGGGCCGTCTACGCGGTGGCCCGCCAGCTCAGTCACTCTGGCCGCCTGGACCAACAGACATATGATGCCGCGCACCGCTTTCTCGGCGACGCGGGGATGGTGGAGCTTGTGTCGCTGTGCGGGTACTACACGCTGGTCTCGTTCCTGCTGAACGCGTTCGCCGTGCCGCTGCCGCCGGATGCCTCGCCGCTGTGGGCCGAATCGTGACACTGCTGGCGGAGGCTGGGAGTTGCGCGCCTGATGCAGCCAGCGGACGGCACGACGGGTGCTGATGGCCAGCCGAACCGCGTGGGCGTGTTCCGGGACATCCTTGATCTGCACGCTGGGCATCGCGCCACGATGGCGCTAGAACCGCCAGTCCACAAGCGCACTGCTGCTCATGCAATCACCTCTTGTCGAGCGCGGCAGTGATGCGCTCGTCCCACGCCCGGTGCCGCAGCCGTGCCATCACGGCGCGGTTGTCGTAGCTGCTCCGGCGCAGGCTCGCCCGGCCCGTAGCGAGATCGAGCAGAGCCCAGGACGGCATCGGGTTGCGGTCACGCGGCTGGCCCACCGAGCCTGGGTTGAGCAGCAGGCCGCAGCTGCCCTCACCGCGCACCATCGGATAGTGGGTCTGCCCCAGGATCAGGATCTCGCCCGCTCCGGGCAGCCAGGCGTGCGGGCGGCCATCGTCTGGGTAGTACCGGCCCTCCAGGGGGTCAGCTGGGGTGCCATGGGCCATGGTGATCTTCCACCCATTGCGCTCGAACACCCGGGTGGGCTCAAGTTTCGCCAGCCAGTCCAGCGCCGCTGGTGTGCGCAATACCAGGTCTGCATTGTTGACCCGGGCGACTTCCCCGGCAGCGTGCGCAGGAGCCTGCTGGACGTCGGCCACCCACACATCGTGGTTGCCGAGAACCGCCTCCGGCCGCGCACGATCGAGCAGCCGGAACGTCTCGGCCGCCCAGGGGTAGTAGCCGAAGACGTCCCCGCACGCCCAGATCTCACGGGCGCCGGCTTGCCAGGCGTCGCGCAGGATGGCACGCAGGGCGAACACGTTGGAATGGATGTCGCTCAGCACCCCGACGAGCATCGCCCACCTACCGGGTTCAGGATGCCCCGCACATCCGGTCCATCGGGACGAGGACCTGCTCGCAGGCGCGGATCGCCGCCAGATTCTCGCGGTAGCCCAGCCTCCCGAAACTTTCGCCGCACAGATGATGGCGCAAGAGGACATCGGGCTCGTTGAATCCCGCGCCGGCCCGGATGGGCGTGGTCCCCGAGAAACGCGGATGAATCTCGAACACATAAATCTCGCCATCGTGCACGCGGAGCTGGAGATTCAGCGGGCCGCAACTGCCCAGCCGCAGCGCCAGCGCCTCGCAGTACTCCTGTATCTCCCGGTGCCTGATCACGAAGCCCTGGGAGATCCCTGTCGATATGGCGGCGACCGTTTCCCCGTAGCTCTTCGATTCCAGCAGCGACAGGCCGATCAGTTTGCGGTGCACGACGATGCTGTCGATGACTGTCCCCGATGAGTCGGACAGGACGCCCACGGTGTATTCGTTGTCGAAGTCCCCCATATAAGGCTGGATGATCGGCGCTGAGCCTGGCCGGATGAACGGTGACATGCTCTCCAGTTCCCGTCGGTCCATGACGAGATGAACGCCACGGGACCCACCGGTCCCGCGTGTCGGCTTCAGGACGAGCGGGAACCCGAAGTCGCTGATGGCAGACTCACGGCTGTCCCAGGGATACGACGGGATGAAGTGCAGGCCGAACTCGGCCAGCTTGGCCTCAGCCTGTTTCTTGTCGGTCATCAGGGGCATCAGCCGCGCGCTGTTGGCAATGACGGGCACCGGCATTTCATCGCGGTGCGCGGCGAGCAGAGCCGCTTCCGGTTCGGTGCCGGGGATGACCGCCGCGATCTTCAGGGTGCCGATCAGTTCCCGGATGCGATCCAGATAGCCGGGGGCGCCGGCCATCGGCACCAGCGCATTGTGGTCGGCGACATACAGCCCCCAGGAGAAGGGGTCCGCATCGGTGCCGACGGTCTCCCAGCGATCTCGCACCTCGCCATCCGCCCGCATCAGGGCATGCAGGATTCCGGCGCCCACGCTCCGGCCGCCCACACCGGTTACCAGGACTCTCGTTCTCATATCCGAAGACCCTTCGCCCCGCGAAACGGACGCCAGCGACCGCGCTGCCCTGGCCGGGACCCGGCCCGCGCCGGCACCGCGTGCTTATAGGAGCAGTCATGCGGCGCCGTGATACCGGGCCGCCAATGACGCGCGCGCCCGGCCGCGCTTACCGCCGGGTGGCGTCTTCCAGGCGCATCTGCAGATACTCGATCCGTTTCAGCAAATCCGCGCACCGCAGGCCGAGCGTTTGCGTCGTCGATGTGATGACCGTGGCCGCGTGGACGGCGGGGCCACCGTCAATCCTTATCTCGCGCAGTCTCAGCACACCGTCACCGGTCAGGACGTCAACGAATCCTTCCGCACCCGACCGCGCGATGACCCGCCCCGGGACACGGCCCGCGTAGCGGCGCGCCTCAGAAGCGGGTTCTGCCCTGACAACGGCAACGCGGCGCGTGTCGAGGTAGGTGTACGCCCCTGGCCATGGCGGTGACAGCCCGCGGATCAGCGCGTAGACCCGCATCGTCGGCTGCGACCAGTCGATCTCCCCATCTGACGAGATGCGGGCGCACCCGTAGGAGGCCGCCGACTCGTCCTGCTCCTCACCGGGATAGCCCTCCAGAAAGCGCGCAACGGTGTCACCGAGCACCTTGCGCTGGATATCATTCGACGCCGCAAGGACATCGGCTGCGGTTGTGTGCGGCCCGATGGGGATTGTTTCCTGGTAAAGAATCCTCCCCGCATCGGCTCCGGGCGATATCGCATGGATGGTGATGGCCGTCTCCAGTTCACCGTTTATTATGGACCAGTTGATTGCTGCCCGCCCGCGGTACCGCGGCAGCTTCGAATGGTGCACATTGACACAAGGGCACAATCGGAGGATCTTCTCCCCCAGCAGACGGTTGTGAGAAGATACGACAATACAGTCGGGCGAGCCTTCAGCTATCGCCCGCTCAATTCCAGCTGCACTCAGATCCGGCAGCACCGGCACCTTCAGTTCACGCGCGCGGCGACAGACCTCGTCCCCCGCTTCCGGCTCCCCCGCTTCCGGCACTTTGCGAACTACCCCCACCAACTCGAATCGAGCTGCGAGGGAATCCAGGGCGCTCAGGGCAGCAGGGCCATATCCGAGCAAGAGGACCCTTTTCCTGGCGTGCATGCTTCCCCTCCGGCCGCTGAGCGCGCTATCCATGGCGCGCATCCCATCTTATAGCCGCCGCCTCGGCGCTGAAGCCTCGCGCCGCCAGAGTGGCATTCCCATGTAAGAATGCAGCCATGAGCGAACGCACCTGGTCCGCGATCCCATACTGCCGCACTAACTCCGCAGAGTGGGACGCACTGGTCTATAACTCCGTGAATGGCACCCTGATGCATAGCAGACGCTATCTGGGATATCACGGCGACCGGTTCACAGACCGTTCACTCGAAATTCGCGATCAGAAAGGGAAACTGGCGGGCGTCATTCCGGCGGCGCTTGACCCCGGGAACGAACGGGTCGTCATCGCGCACCCGGGGCTGACGTACGGCGGCCTCGTCCATCTGGGGCTCACCGGCGCCGACGTGCTGGCCGTGCTGACGCAGGCACTCTCCGCCTGGCGCTCCTGGGGCGCGCAGAGCCTGCAGTACAAAGCGATACCCCGCTTCTACCATCGCTCCCCCGCTGACCAGGACATCTATGCCCTGCGACGGCTCGGCGCGGCGACCTATCGCACCGATCTCTCCACGACCGTCGACCTGGCAGTTCCGTGCGTGCTGTCGGTCAACCGGCGGCGCAGCATCAGGAAAGCCGAGCTAGCCGACCTGAAGGTGCGGCGTGGTCACGACCTCGTGGGCGACGCCGTAGCGATCATCGGTGACACGCTCAGACGGCGCCATGGCACAACGCCCACGCACAGCAGCGAAGAACTCGCCGACCTCGCACGCCGGTTCCCGGACGAGATAGTGATCGACGTGGCCTTCGAGGGCGAGGCCGCAGCCGCCACTGTCGTGAGCTTTCTAACTCCGACCTGCTGGCACACGCAGTACCTGGCGGCTTCGGCACGCGGCTTCGAGATCAGTGCCCTCGACCTGATCCTGGTCACCCTGCTCACGCAGGCACGCGAGTCCGGCAGGCGGTGGTTCGACTTCGGCATCAGCACGGAGGCGGCGGGGCAGGTGCTGAACGAGGGTCTGGAGCGCTACAAGTCCGGGTTCGGGGCTGGGACCACCGTGCACGAATTCCTGCACGTCGCGCTCTAGCCACCCCATCCCGGCCACCCCATCCCGGCCACTTCCGGCGGTCCAGCCGGGCGGTGCCGCCTCGCTTACAGCAGAGCCGGTTGCTCCTTGCGCCGGTCGGCTTCGGCCACCACGGAAACCACCAGGTCCTGCTCAGCAGCGGTCATCTCGTGGAAAAGCGGCAGGATCACCGAACGGGTGGTCAGCCGCTCCGTCACCGGCAGCGATAGCGTGCGGCCGGCATACGGCGGCTCCAGATGTGCGGCCATGATGCCCCGCCGCATCGATACGCCCGCCTGCGCGGCTATCCGCATGAGGTCATCGCGCCCGATCGGGAAATCGTCCGGCAGCAGCACCCAGAAGCCCTGGTAGTTCGCCAGACCGTACGGCGGGTCATCGGCCATGAGCAGGCCGGGGAGACCGCAGAGCCGTTCCTGGTAACGCTGGGCCAGGGCGCGGCGCCGGGCGACCATTTCCGGGAGCTTCCCGAGCTGCACCAAGCCGACCGCTGCCTGGATGTCGGTCATACGGAAGTTGAACCCGACTTCCAGGTACCGCTCGATCACCGGCTGCTGGCTGCGGTGCCTGGCCGCCGCGCTCATCTCCATGCCGTGTTCACGCAGCCGGCGCAGCCGGGCCGCTATACCGGCATCCCAGGTGGTGACCATGCCCCCTTCACCGGTGGTGAGGAGCTTGCGTGGGTGGAACGAGAAGGCGGCCAGTTCGGCGCCGGCCCCCGCCGGCCGGCCCCGGTGGACAGCGCCCGCCGCACAGGCCGCGTCTTCGATCACGATGACGCCGAGCGGGTCGCACAGGGCCCGCATCGCATCCAGGTCGGCGGGCACCCCCGCCTGGTCGACCAGGATGACCGCGCGGGTGCGCTCGCTCAGACATGCCTGCACGGTCTGCGGGGACAGGTTCTGCGTGGCCAGGTCCACTTCCGCGAACACGGGCTGGGCACCGACGTAGCGCACCGCGTTGGTGGTGGCGATGAAGGACAGCGACGGCACGACCACCTCGTCGCCGGGCCCGGCGCCGGCGACGATGAGTGCCAGGTGGAGCGCCGCGGTGCAGGAGGACAGGGCTACCGCCTGTGGGACGCCGATGGCCCGCGCGAACGCCTGCTCGAACTCTTCGACCCGCGGGCCCTGCGCCACCCATCCGGAGGCGATCGCGTCGGTGGCCGCTTGCGCTTCTTCCGGCCCGAGCCAGGGCCGCATGACCGGAATCATGCGGTCGCGGCCGTGCCGGAACATGCCCGCTGCGCGCGCCACCAGGTGACCAGCCGATGGAGCCCTTCGTCCAAGGTGACCTCGGGTTTCCATCCCAGGCGCTCGCGTGCACACGAGATGTCCGCCAGCCGGCGGGAGACGCCGTTGACCGCGCGGGGCGGCCCGAACTCAAGCGGCTGGACCGATCCCATCGCACGCTGCAGCGCCTCGGCGAGTTCGGCCAGGCTCGTCTCGGTGCCGCTGCCGATGTTGAAGACCTCGTCGGTCACGTCGCTGGTGGCGGCGAGCAGGTTGGCGCGGGCGATGTCTTCGGTGTAGACGAAGTCCATGGTCTGGCTGCCGTCGCCGTGCAGGAGCGGGGACTCCCCCGCCTCGATCCGTTCCATCCACCGGATCAGCACCTCGGTATACAGGCCATAGATGTCCATCCGGGGCCCGTAGACGTTGAAGTAGCGCAGCGCCACATAGTCCAGGCCGCGCATCGCGTGGAAGCTCCGCAGCAGGCCCTCATTGAAGGTCTTCGCCGCGCCGTACACGGTGTCATTGGCGTAGGGATGCTGGCGTTCTGTCGTCGGGAACTCCTCCGCCAGACCGTAGACCGATGCCGAGGACGCCGCCACCACCTTGCCGACGCCGGCGTCGGCGGCGGCCTCCACAACTTCATAGGTGCCCTCGACCAGCACCCCGACCGCCAGCCGGGGCTCGGCGGCGCACCGGGTGATCCTGATCGCGGCCTGATGGAAGACCACATCGATGCCGGCCATCAGCGACCGCACCAGGCCGCGGTCCCGGATGTCTCCCTCCACCACGCGGACCGGGCTGGCCGCGGCAGCCGCTGCCAGGTTCTCCCGCCTGCCACGGGAGAAGTCGTCCAGCACCACGATCTCGCCCGCGCCCGCCGCCGCAAGCTGGTCCACGATCGCCGAGCCGATCGTGCCGGCTCCCCCGGTCACCAGGAATCTGCCGCCGCCGATCACGCGGCCACCTCCGCCAGGGATATCCGCACGCCACCGCTCTCCGCGCTGCGCGAGGCCGCCTCCAGTATCTTCAGCACGCGCAACCCGGCCTCACCGTCGGTCAGCGGCCGCCGGCGTTCGGCGATAGCGGCGCCGAACTCGGCCATCACGGACATGAGTGCCTCCCGTTCGGGCAGTGCGGGGACCAGCGTGTGCCCCGTCCGGTAAGAGATCAGCGCCTGGTGGCGCTCGTCAGCGCTCAGGCTGCCGGGCTTCAATCTGTCGATGCCGCGATCATGAATCGCCAGGCGTGCCGCGGGGTTCGTGTCATCCCAGACGATCGTCCGGCGCGAGCCGCCGAACACCGTTGTGCGGATCTTGGTCGGGCTGAGCCAGTTCACGTGTGCGTGAGCGAGCGCGCCATTCGACAGCCACACCGTCAGGTAGGCGACGCAGGCTCGCTCGGCATCGATCGGGTCACTGGCGTGCACCGCCACCGCCACCGGGCTGATCTCCTCGGGGAGCACGAAGTCGAGGATCGACAGATCGTGCGGCGCAAGGTCCCACAGGACGTCCACATCAGGCTGCACCAGGCCGAGATTGATCCGGACCGAATCGACGAACTGCAGGTCGCCGATCTCGCCGCCACGGATGAGCTGCCGGATGTGCTGCACCGCCGGCGTATAGCAGTAGGTGTGATCGCACATGAGCACCAGCCCGGACCGCAGCGCCAGCGCGGCCAGCTTCTCGCCCTCGGCGGCTGATGACGTCAGTGGCTTCTCCACCAGGACGTGCTTGCCCGCCTCCAGGGCGAACCGGACCAGTTCGAAGTGGGTCGCGGCGGGCGTGGCGATGGCGAGGGCTGACACACCCGGATCGGTGAGGACCGCTTCGTAGGAACTGGTTGACCCCACGGTCGTACAAGGGCCCAGCACTGCCCTCGCCCGTTCGGGATCCAGGTCGCACACCCACCGCAACCGCAGCGCCTGCGTGGCAAGGGCGGTGCGCACCAGGTTGCGCCCCCAGTAACCAGCCCCAATGATCGCCAGCCCGATGGGCGCCATGCGGATCCTTTCCCGGCGTCACTGAAACGCTCACCGATTCCTGGTCCGGGGCAGCCGCCACGGTCCCTGGACAGTCGCGAGCGGCAGCCGGGCCGGGCCAGGCCCGCTCACCCAGTCGCCCACTGCGTGGACCTCCATCGTGTGCTGGCCCGGCCGGCCGCGCCGCGACTGCTTGCATACGAGCGCCGGCCGGGTCGCCGTGATACCGGCTCGCTATGGCGGGACGCGGCCTGCCGCCAAGTGCCTGGCAATGCGCAGGCGGCGTCTGCCCACCGCCGGCATTCGGTATGGCACGGCCAGCCCATTGCGGGCATTTCGGTATGGAACGGCCAGCCCACTGCCGGCACGGTCTTTATGGAACGGCCGGGCCCCCAGCCAGGGCATTTCACCATATAGCATGGCGGCCATCAGTCAATCGGAGCGAAATCGTGCACACCCCTATAAAATGTGCGCCGATCATTGATCGCCGGCCCGCCCTTCCGGGTCTGTGGGGCTGCCCTTATAGTCGGGTCCGTTGACACCGTTCAGCGGAATAGGCCCGGTCAATCAATCCGATACAGGTCATTATGGTGCGTACCCCCCACACCAAGGCCTGCGGAACTCCGGGTCAACGCCAGTTCGGTGTGACAGCGCCCTAAGTAACAGCTCGCGCCGGCCGGGGGGAAGCGGTGGGGGAAAAAGGCTGCACTGCCCTGGATGTCGCACGCCTGGTACGGCAAGCGGCCCAGGGGGATTCCGGGGCATGGGAACGGCTCGTCGAGCAGTACACCAGGCTCATCTGGTCCATGACCCGCGACTTCAGCCTGACCGAGAACGACGCCGCTGATGTCGTGCAGGTGACTTGGCTGCGCCTGCTGGAGAACATCGATCGCCTCGAATCGCCCGCCCATGTCGGCTCCTGGCTGGCGACCACCGCGCGCCGGGAGTGCCTGCGCGCCCAGGCCGCACGCCGGAAGGTCGTGCTGGTCAACGATGAGGTGGAACTCGGCGGCGACGCGCAGGGCCCCGGTGTTGACGAGCGTCTGCTGGCAGATGACCTCACCACCGAAGTGCGTGAGGCAATGTCATGCCTGCCCGGCCGGTGGCAGCAGTTGCTCGAACTGCTCATGGCCGATCCACCGGTCCCCTACTCGGAGATCTCCGATCAGCTTGGCCTGCCGATCGGCAGCATCGGCCCCACGCGCGCCCGTTGCCTGACGCGGCTTCGCACCCTGCTCCAAGTCTCCTGAGCCAGTCACATAAACATCGTGTGGTCGGAGGGGTCATGAGCTTTCCCTACGTATCCAGCCCGGGCCAATAGGGATGGCGGGGCAAACCGTCGCCACCGAAGCGGCCGCCGGGCATCACGCACGGCAAGCCTCCCTGCGGTCCGCGGCATGGGAGAGGGCCTACCTCCGCTATGCCGCCGCCACGGACGTCATGTGCGCGCTGCTGGCCGCCGCGCTGGGGGCGGCGGTGTTCCATGCCGACCACGGCGCGCTGCCGATGAGCTACTTCGCCCTGACCGCCGTCCTGCCCGCACTGTGGTGTGTCTCGGTGGCACTGGCCGGGGGGTATGACTCCCGGTTCATCGGGGTCGGGCCCGACGAATTCCGGCGGGTGCTCAATGCGGCGGCCGGCCTGACAGCGGCCGTGGCCATCGTCTCCTACGCACTCAAGCTGGATGTCGCGCGCAGTTACGTGGCTGTCGCCATGCCGTCCGTGACGGTGATCGACCTCGGTGCCAGGTACAGCCTCCGCAAGCACCTGCACAAGCAGCGCAGGCTGGGCCGCTGCATGCGCCGCGTCGTCGTAGTCGGCCACGCCTGCGCGGTGGCTGACCTGATCGGGTTTCTCCAGCGCTGGAACCACCACGGCATGGCGGTTGTGGGCGCCTGCCTGGCTAACGGGGAGAGTCCACCCGCCCAGTTCGGCGGGCTGCCGGTGTCGGTGGGGCTGGCCGACGTGGCCGCCGCGGTAGACAGGCTCTCGGCCGACACCGTGGCCGTGCTGGCGTGCCCCGAGATGAGCGGGGCGCAGCTTCGCGACCTCGCCTGGGAACTGGAGAAGACCGGTACCGACCTGTGCGTGGCGCCGACCCTGCTCGACGTCGCCGGACCCCGCACGACCATCCGGCCGGTGGCCGGCCTGCCGTTGCTGCACGTCGATCACCCCGAACTGGCAGGCGTCAAGCAGCTGCTCAAAGGCGCGTTCGACCGGCTCGCAGCGGCACTTGCCCTGGTCCTGCTGGCTCCCGCGTTCGCACTCATCGCACTGGCGATCTTCGCCGAGGATGGCGGACCGGTCCTTTTCCGGCAGACCAGGGTGGGCAGGCATGGGCGGCTGTTCACGCTCTGCAAGTTCAGGTCCATGGTGGTGCGGGCCGAGCAGTGCCGGGCAGACCTCGAAGCACTCAACGAGGGCGCGGGGCTGCTCTTCAAGATGCGGCACGACCCCCGGGTGACCCGGGTCGGGGCCAGGCTGCGCCGCTGGTCGCTGGATGAGCTGCCGCAGTTGTTCAATGTCCTGATCGGCGACATGTCGCTGGTCGGGCCCAGGCCCGCGCTCCCGCAGGAGGCGATCCACTACGCCGACCACGTGCGGCGGCGGCTGGCCGTGAAGCCAGGCATCACCGGATTGTGGCAGGTCAGCGGCCGGTCCAATCTGCCCTGGGACGAGGCGGTCAGGCTGGATATCCGCTATGTCGAGAACTGGTCGTTCGCGCTCGACCTGCAGATCCTGTGGAAGACCGGGTCCGCGATCATCAACGGGTCGGGCGCCTACTTATTGCCGGCCCGGCGGATCCGTGCCCCCCATCCCCGTGTTGACCGGTCACAGTGGTGGACGCGGACGCCCGCCGGTGATCAGGACCTGGCGCCGGAGGACTCGCGGACAGACTCCAGGATGTACTCGATGAGGTCCCCGGTTTCGGTGTGGTTCGCGACGGCGACACAGCGGACGCCCACGCCGATCGCCGGGTAATCGTTGCCGTGCTCGGCGAAGCTGTCGCCGACGAACAGCACATCGCCAGGCCGCAGGCCGGTCGCCTTGATCAGCTTCCGCAGCCCGAACGCCTTGTCGACACCCTTCTTCGTGATATCGATCGACGTGGTCCCGCCGCTGCGGACTTCCAGGCCCGGCAGGCGCTCGGCAACGTACTCGCGCATGGCGGACTTCTTTGCCCCTGTCGGATCCCACTTGGCCTTGAGTTCGGGTGGCGCGACCTGGCCCAGTGCCGAAAAGGTGACCTGGCTGCCCCGGTCCTCGATCCGCTCCCCCCATATCCGGGGTTCCCAGAATCCAAGGGTGTGCGCCGCATCGGTGAGGACATCCTTCGCGGCGCCGCGTTCGGTCTCGCTGAGGTCCTCGGAATAGACCTGATGCCAGTGGTCGGAATTCCAGCGGTAGTAACGCGTGCCGCATGTCGGCATGAGATGCAGGTTGGTCAGCAGCTCGGGCCTGTCCGGCAGAGAACCCAGAATTTGCAGTTCGAACTGCTCGAACCTGCTTCCCGAAATCACGCAGACGGGCCTGACGGCAATGAGCCGCGTCAGCAGCCCCGCCATCTCAGCCGAGACGACCGACTTGGTCAGGGTCAGGGTGTCGTCAAGATCGAAGACGATCATCCGCGGCTCGGGGGTGAGATCCAGCGGTCCTGAACCCCACACGTGCAGGGCGGCAGGAGGCTCGCTCACGGACCGGC
>DAHUZQ010000085.1 GCA_027306495.1 Actinomycetota bacterium
CCGGCGGCGGCGCGCCGCCGGGCCGCTCCGCTGTGGCGCCCGCGGGCGGGCGGGCCACCGGGCCCCCGGCCACGCCGGTGGCAACGCCATCGGCCAGCCCATCGGCCACCTCGGTGAACATCTACGGGCTGGTGCCTTTCACGCCGTCCGGCCTGAGCCAGGCGGCGGCGGTGGCGCGGCGCTTCGCCACCGCCTACGGCACGTACTCCTACCGTGAGAGCGCCGCCGGCTACGCCGCCGCGATGCGGGGGCTGGCCGTGACCGAGCTGGTGACGGTGCTGGCCCGCGGGTACCAGACGCCGGGGGTCGCCTTCGCCCGGCTCGCGGCCAAGCAGATCTCGACAGCGACCGTCACGGTGCGTTCGCTGAGCTCGTTCGGGCCCTCGAGCCTGACCTTCGTGGTGGACATCGTGCAGGCGATAGCGGCCGCTCACGGCCACAGCCGGCTGGCTGGCGCGTACGCGGTCACGGTCGCGCGGGCGGGCAGCGGATGGCTGGTCACCAACATCCAGCTGGCCACGCAGGGCAACACATGAGCTTGTGGAGCGGGCCCCGCAGTGGCGGCATACTCGGCCTGGCTGCCCTGCTGACAGGTATCTCGGTGCTGGCCATCGGCGGACTGGCGCTGGTCTCGGCGGGGCTGATCGGCGGTGGCAGCATGCTCTTCGCGGCCGGGGGTGGGTGTGCCGGCGGCAGCGTGGGCAGTGCGGGCACGGCGGCCCAGCCCGCCGTGAGCATGGCCGCGCGCAACGCGATCCCGGCTTCCTATCTGCGCCTATACCAGGAGATGGGCCGGCGGTACGGGGTTCCGTGGGTGATCCTGGCCGGGATCGGCCGGGTCGAGTCCGACAATGGCCAGTCCAGCCTGCCGGGGGTGCACAGCGGGGAGAACGCCTTCGGCGCCGCCGGCCCGATGCAGATCGGGATCGGCGGAGCTTCGGGCAACACCTGGGGGGGAGCGCCGGTCCATCCGGCCAGTGAGCATGTCAACGGGGTCGCGACGGACGGCAACGGTGATGGCATCGCCAGCGTGTACCAGCCGGCCGATGCCATCGCCGGAGCTGCGAAGTACCTGCTCAGGAACGGTGTCCAGAGCAACCTGAGCGGGGCGATCTTTGCCTACAACCACTTGGACTCCTATGTGCAGGCCGTGCTGTACTGGGCCGGGGTGTACAGCAGCGGCGGGTACACGGTCACCACGGCAGCCGCGCCGGCTGCCATCCCACAGTGTGTGAGCCTGACCGCGAGCGAAGTGCCGAACAACGCGGCCGCCACCGCGATCGCCTACGCCCGGGCACAACTGGGCAAGCCCTACCTGTGGGGCGGGACGGGCCCCGATGCTTTCGACTGCTCGGGGCTGGTCATGATGGCCTACCGGGCGGCTGGGATCGACATCCCCCGGACCTCACAGCAGCAGTGGGCCTGGGGCCCGCGGGTGCCGGCCAGCCGGGTGCAGCCCGGCGACCTCGTCTTCTTCGCCGGATCGGACGGCACCCGCTCATCACCGGGCCATGTCGGCCTGGTGATCGGGCATGGGCTGATGATCGAGGCCTACGCGGCCGGCTTCCCGATCCGGGTCGCCAGCTACCACGGGCGCGACCCGGTCGGCTTCACCCGTCCGTGGGCGCATCCGGGGGTTCAGGCTGCCTCGTCCCCGTGATGTCACCCGATGGGACCCCCGCCAGGCGGCATAGCGTGCTGGAAACGTGGGCACCAGACCACAACCGGGGGCGGTCTGAGGCTGTCTACACATTTGACACCGCTGCGTAGCTGATGTGCGGGAAGGCAGGATCCACGTGAATGGCGCCCGGGCGGTCGCGGCAGCCGTGGTGCTGCTCGGGCTGGCGGGGACCGGGTGCGCCGGTGGCACGCCACCGGCGCACCCGCACGGGGCTGCCAGCCCGGCGTCGGTGTCTGCGTCGGCATCGGCGTCGGCGTCGGTGGCCAAGGCCTGCCCGCCCGTCAAGCGCCCCGGTACGCGGGATCGGGCCGCGTGGCCGGCCCGTATCGTGGCCCGCGAGAACCCGTCAGAACAGGCTTCCAGCCAGGTCGCCGACCCCGCCACCGCGTCGGTGTATCTGCTGGTCTCCACGACGGCTGACCCCGCCCGTGGACCCTGGGTGCTCTGCCGCATCAGCCTGCGGACCGGGTCAGCACGGCTGGGGCAGCGGTTCCCGGCCGGCGACCTCTCCCTGGCGGCGGGCCACCTGTGGGTCTACGGTGCCGCCGGGTCAGGCTCCCAGCCGGCCGTCACCGAGGCCGACCCGGTGACGCTGGAGCGAGCGCTGCGCATCCCACTGCCCAGGGTGCCGGAGGGCGCTGTCACCGCTGTCACCGCGGGCCCGGCCGGCTCAGTCTGGATCGGCTCGTACCGGACCCTGCTGCGGGTGAACGCCGCCACGGGCGCTGTGCTGGCGCGGCAGAGCCTGCCGGCCGGGCTGGCGGTGGACAACCTCTCGGTGGACCCGTCGGGCAGCAGCCTTTATGTCTCGGCCGCTCACGTGGTGCGCGGCGGCGTCGAGGGCCTGGTGATGTCTGAATACGACGCCCGGTCGGGTCATCTGCTGGTGCGGGCATCCGGCGGTGCGCTGCGCTATTCGGTGGCCGGAGCGCAGCTGACCGCCGTCCCGGGCGGAGTCTGGGCGTCGTTCCGCACCGGGATGCTGGGTTTCACCATCCACCTCGCGAGCACGAGCTTGCGGATGATCAACCCGTCCAGCCCACGTGCCCTGCTGAAACTGCCCGCGACCGGGATCTTCCACTGGCCCATGTACTCCACGACCAGCTTCAGCGGTGGCGCCCTTTGGGTGGCCAATCAGGTGGGGATCGTGGCCTGCCTCGACCCCCGGACGGCCGCCGTGCGGGCCATCGAGCACCTCCCGGCGGGGAAGGTGATCGACCAAATCGGAGCCGTCAGCCCCGCCACGCGCACCATCCTGGCATTGCGCGTCAGCAACAACGACCTGGTCCAGATCACCCCGCCACGCCGCTGCTGGGGATAGCCGGCCCCCTGGATTCAGGCCCCGGGCAGTGTGATGCCCGTCGGCCAGGGAACGGCGCCGAGCGAATGCAGCAGTTCGCGCACGGGCTCGAGTTTTTCGTACAGGAAGAGGACCGGGTCGCCAGGCGCGGCCTGGCTGAGCGCGTTCATCAGCGCGTCCTGCGCACCGGCCGCCGTGCTGATCGAGATTCCCGGGCGCCGGTTGGCCATCGCGGCGCGGATCAGCGTGGTCATCTCACCGGGCTGCCGGCCGCGCAGGTCGCTGTCTTCGTAGATGACGGCCCGGCGGAACCAGGCCGCGGCGGCGGCCGCGGTCTCGGCCACCAGGTAGTTGCGCCGGTCGCCGGGCAGGGTGATCGCCGCTATCGCATCCCCGTCGAAGGCCTGCCGGACGAACCGGCCCATGGCCGTGAGCGCGGCCGGATTGTGGCCGTAGTCGATCACGACGGGGCTGCCGCCGAGCAGGTAGATGTTGGCCCGGCCCGGGTTCGCCTGCATGGGATCGAAGGTGGCCAGCGCCCGCCGGATGTCCTTGACGCTGGCGCCGAGGGCACGGCACGCCGCGATAGCCGCCATGGCGTTGGCGATCACGTGGGTCGCCGCCCCGCCGTGCGTGCCGGGGATGTCCGCCACGTCCAGCAGGATCGTCTCCTCCCCGCCCCGGCATTCGGCCAGCCTCCCGTCGCCGCGGCGTTCACAGGTGACGCCGCCGGTCATCCGGTGGGCGACCACCACCTGGTTTCGGCTATCCCCGAAGAACCGGATCACGGGCTGGCGCTCGCGCACCGCGCGGCGGGTGGTCAGCGCGGCGACGCGCGGGTCGCCGGCGTTGAGCACGAGGGTGCCACCACGCACGACCGACTCGGCGACCAGCGCTTTGACCTCAGTCAGGTCATCGAGGTTGTCGATGCCGTCGCAGCCCAGGTGGTCGGCGGTGATGTTGGTGATGACCGCCACGTCCGCCCAGTCGTATCCCAGCCCGCGCCGGATGATGCCGCCGCGGGCAGTCTCCAGGACCGCCACCTCGACACTGGGATCGTCGAGGACCATCGCGGCCGACCGGGCACCGGAAGCATCCCCGTGACAGACCCTGCTGCCGCCGATGCTCACGCCGTCCGTGCTGGTGGTGCCCACCACCAATCCGGCCTGTGCCAGGATGTGGCTGATCATCCGCACCGTGGTGGTCTTCCCGTTGGTGCCCGTGACCGAGACGATGGGGATGCGCGCCGGGGCACCCGGCGGGTAGAGGCGGTCGATGATCGGCGTGGCGACATCCCGTGGCCGGCCGGCGCTGGGGGCCAGGTGCATCCGCAGCCCGGGAGAGGCGTTCACCTCGATCACGGCGCCGCTGCCTGCTGGCCCGCCGTCGGCAGGAACGGCGATGTCGGGCAGGCGCAGGTCGATCCCGCACACGTCCAGGCCGACCGCGGCCGCCGCCCGGACGCACATGGCGGCGACCGCCGGGTGCATCAGGTCGGTGACGTCGGTGCTGGTCCCGCCAGTGGACAGATTGCCGTTGCGGCGCAGCGTCACCACCTGGCCCGGACCGGGGACCGAGCCGGGCCCGAGCCCTTGCTCCGCCAGCTGCGCCAGGACGGTGCTGTCCAGTTCGATCCGCGTCAGCGGCCGGGAGTGGCCTTCACCCCGGCGAGGGTCGGTATTGGCCTGGTGGACCAGTGCCGCGACGTCGTGGATGCCGTCACCGGTGACTGATGCGGGCCGCAGCCTGGCGGCGGCGACCGCCCGGCCATCCACCACCAGCACCCGGTAGTCCAGCCCGGTTACAAAGGCCTCCACGATGACGGCCGAACCGTGCGCGCAGGACTTGCGGTAGGCCTCGGCGACTTCGGCCGGTGTACGGGCGCCGACGCACACGCAGGCGCCCTGGTTGCCGTTGCGGGGTTTGACCACCACCGGCGCTCCCAGTTCGGCCAGCGCCGTGACCGCCTCGGTGGCGCTGTGGACGAGCGCAGCCGGTGCGACCGGGATGCCCGCCCCGGCCAGGAGTTCCTTGGCGAGGAGCTTGTCGGACGCCACGTCCACGCCGACGGCCGAGGTGCGGTCGGTGAGAGCCGACCAGACAAGCCGCCGGTGGCAGCCATATCCGAGCCTGAGCAGGTTGAGACTGCCGACCCGGCGCACGGGGATGTCACGCCGCCGCGCCGCCGCGGCGAACGCGGCTGTGCTCACTCCGAGCAGTGACGCCTCCGCTGACCGCGCGAGCGGTCCGGTGTCGATGTGCGTAACCCGCTCGGTCACCAGGTCGCTGACAATGTGCATGGCCGCGTCCAGCAGCTGCCTGGGTACGGGCGAATCGGTGGGCTCGTCGGCAGGGCATTCCATGACCACGTCGTAGCGGCCGTCGGCGCCCGCCCAGACGGTGCGGCCGAAGGCGACCTCCCGCCCGGCCAGCGCGGACAGCTCAAGAGCGACGTGCTCTGTGACGTGCCCGAAATAGGTGCCCCGGGCGAGGGCGTCCAGGAAGCCGCCGGGCCTGCCCGCCGCGCAGTGATGCCCGCCGAGTCCGGGGAGCAGCGCGGTGAGGCGGGCACTGAAGCCCGCGTGTGCGGTGGTTTCCTGGCCGGCTAGTTCGTCGAGTTCGAGCCGGGCGACCGTGACCGGGCGCCGGAGGTAGATGTTGGGGCCGTTCAGGTGGCGCACGCCGATGAGCCGCACGCTGGCTCCCTGGGTTGTCGTCGAGGGTTGTCTTCGGGCACGGGTGCCCGCTGTCACACGGCGCTGGCTGGGAGCCCGCCCGGCCAGCGCCGGGGGTCCTCACGCCTGCCTGAGTCCGGCCGCGCTGTGGTCCGGGCCAGTCGACGCGGTGCGCTGGTCGGTGTCGAACACACACCCGGCGGGCATCAGGTGCACCCGGGCGCCGAACATGGTGATCCGGTCATGATCACCGGCCGGATGGACGACCGTAGCGTCCTGTCCGTCCACCACCGTGACCACACCCGTCCCGATCACCTCGAAGGAGTGGCCCTCAGCGAGGATCGCGGTTTCCTCGTCGATGCCGGCTCCGATGTGGTCGGGATTGAGCGCCACCGCGCTTATCAACCGCGGCAGCCGTCCCCGTTCGGCGAAATGCATGTCGATGAGCACCCCCGGTAGGAGGCCGAGCCCCGGCGCGGTGCGCACGGTCAGGGCGGCTGCGCCGGCCCCGTTCCCGCTGAGGATCATCGTTGCGCCCATGGCGGTCGCGCCAGCACTGGTCCCGCCGATCACGACGCCGGCGGAGCGCCGCCGGATGAGCTCGTCGTTGAGACGGGATCCGACAAGGGCGCGCAGTCGCGCCTGGTTGCCGCCGCTGAAAAAGATCCCCGTGGCCCCGCGCAACGCGGCTACGGCCTCATTGCTGTCGGCGTCGCCGCGACCGCGCACACGCAACTCACGGGTCGAGGAGACTCCTAGTTTGCGGAACACCCTGTCGTACTCGGCGCGCACCTGATCGGGAACGCCGGCGGCGGTGGTCACCAGCGTCACTTGCGCATGATCACCGCCTGCGAGCTGGACGAACCGTTCCAGGACACCCATGGCACAGCAGGTGTTCCGGGCGCCGCCGGCCAGCAGCAAGCGCCCGGTATCGCCACTATCCCCGGACTCCTCGTCCATGGTGCGTTATTACCCGACGTAGTCACACGACAACCAGCACGTGATCCCGGTGTGCTGTCCGTCACAGGTCAGCGGCGCTGATGTAGCCGTTGGACACCGTGCGGCAGCCGCTGAGCGTAATCCACAGGTCGACGTCAGCCCGGCCCGGGTAAGCCAGAACCAGCACCTCGGCCGAGCCGATATCCATGGGGCATGACGTCACCTCGCCGTCGGGGTGGCTCAGTGGTATGCGTGCCATCGATCTGGCTGCCTGGCGGGCCTGCGCGGCGGTGAGGCGGGTGGTGGCGGCCAGGTGCCATGGGTGGCGCCCACCGGCGCCGTTGTAGCGGCAGCGCAGACCGGCGGTCGGCCGCCCGGATGGCAGCAGCCGCTGACTCAGCCCTGCCCCGGGGTTGGTTACCCCTGTCACCGCCTGGTCGGCCGACGGGCAGCGGCCCGCCACGGTGACGCGGGCCGGATGGGCGCCGGGACCGGAACGTACCGGGCGCGGATCCAGCCAGAGGATCACCGCGTCCACCCGGATCATGCTGGCATCTGGGCCGGCCGGTGCGACGCTGATCTCCAGGTCGGCGGATTGCCAGGCCGGGTTGGCCGGGCCACGGTAGCTGGCGCCGGCCATGGTGTTTCCATTCCCGTTGGCGGTGCCGTCCAAGGGCATGCCATGGGGTGGGTGGGCACGCAGCCATCGACTCACCGTTCCGAACGGCTGTCCCACCTCGAAGGCGCGGACCCGGTCCACCAGCGAGGATGCCGCTGGCCTGCCCATGGCGGGGCCGGGCAGCGACCGGGGCGGTCGAGCCAGCCGGACAGCCGCCCGCGGCAGGCGTGCCAGCGTCAGCAACCGCGCCGCCTCGGCCCGCGCCGCGTTGCGGTTCCCCGCCGCTGTCGCCGTCCGGCCCGCCGGCACCTGTGCCGCGGCCGGCGCCGTGCTCACTGGCGCAGTCACTGTCCCGCAGCCGGCCGCCAGCAGGCTCACGCCCAGCGCGACCGCTCTCCCTGCCCGCCCTGCCCGCATGTGTGGTTGGACGCATCGACCCGGTCGATGCGTTCCCGGTCGGCGACCGGTTCCCACGCATCGGCGGGACCGGG
>DAHUZQ010000086.1 GCA_027306495.1 Actinomycetota bacterium
GAGTTGAGCGCGCGGCCGATGGTCATGACCGGCACCACCACCATGTCCGTTGCGCGATCCAGCGGGATGGTCACCGTCAGTTCGTGGTCGTGCCCCGGTGCCTGTGCAGGTGCGCGCGGGGGTTCCGGCGCCGCCGCCGGCTGCCCGGCACGGCTGGAACCCGCCTTCGCACCGCCCGAAGCGGTAGTTGGCATGGCAGCACTCCTCCCCCGTCGCACTGTTATCCGCCCTATGTACCCCCTGGGCACGCGCCGGCATCGCCGCGGGCAGCGCTGATCGGCCGGTTCCCTCCGCCCCGGCCGGCCGGGCTAAAACGCGAGCCGAGCGGGTAGGCAGCCAGCAAGCCGCCGCCTCGTGGCGCGGTGGCGTGCGTAGTCTCGGGGGTTCACCGCTTGTGGCCTTCTAATGCGGAACGTGTGGCCGCGCTGTGCCTGCGCCCGGTCGCCGGAACCCGCGCCGCGATCACCCGGTTCACAGCCGGGGCGGCACGTGTGGGACTGCCCGCAGCGGCCGCTTTGACGATGGTCGCTGATTCGGTGAGGGCTTCCGCCGCGCCGGGCCTCACCCGGGCCATCCAAGCCGCCACCGCCCCCGCGATGCCGCTGATGACCGCTACCGCCCGGGCCTACACCGTGCCCACAGCCCCCCTCACCCGGGTCGCCGGGACGCTCGCCGCCCCGGCCGTGCCCCTGGTCAGCGATGCGCTGCGGGCCGCCGGCGCGGTCAGCGCGCCCATCGTGCCCACCCTGTCCCGCGCCGCTGGCATCGCCCACCGGATGGGCACGCAAGCCGCCAGGGCCGCCGCCACCGTCAGCGCCGACCTCGGTGAACGCCGGACCCGGCGCCGGGTGTGGTCACGGCCGGGCCGAGCGCACGTCGAGGTGCGGGGGCTGCGGCGGACCGGATCGGCCCGCCGCAGCCTGTCGCAGGACGTGCTGGCCGCGCTGCACAGCATCCGTGGCGTGCGCTGGGCGCAGATCAACGGGGTGACCGCGCAGGTGCTCGTGGACTTCGACGAGGACCGGGTCGGAATCGACGACGTACTCGACACGATCGAGGCGGTCGAGCAGGCCCACGGGACCGGCGGCGATACCTTCGACTGGTCGGAGCCGGAGCACCCGGCGGACGACGGTCCTCTCTATGCGGCGCAGGCCGCGCTCGCCGCGGACCTGGCCGGGCTGGCCCTGGCGGCGCCCGGCCGGTTCGTCCCCTGGCTGCGGCTTCCAGCCGCCATCCGTGCCCCGCTGATCGTCGTCGAGGCCCGGCCACGGGCGCGGAACGCGATCATGCGGCGGTTCGGCCCCTCCGGCGGTCATCTCATGCTGGCGAGCGCGAACGCCATCGCCAACGGCGTCTCCCGGGGTGCGGCCACCCTGGCTGTGGACTGCGTGGCAGATGCCTTGCTGGTAGGCGAGCGGGCCGCCCGCCGGGCGGCATGGGCGCGCACCGAGCCGGTGCTATGCTCGGCCGATCGCCAGCCGCCCGCCGAACCCCCCGCACACCGCCGCCGCCCGGTGCCGGAGCCACCGGGCCCGGTCGAGGGCGCGGGCTCGACGACCTCCCTGGCGGCCCTCGGCGGCGCGGGCACAATGCTGGCCTGGACGCGCGACCCCGGCCGGGCCGCCGCGCTGATCGTGGCGACGGCCCCGAAGGCGGCACGGGCGGGCCGCGAGGGATTCGCTGCCACCCTCGGCATTGAACTGGCCAGGGGCGGTGTCCTGCCGCTCGAGCCGTCAGCGCTGCGGCTGCTGGACCGGGTGAACGCCGTGGTGATCGACTCCGCCGTGCTCTGCGGGTCCCGTCCCCGCATTCTGCGTGCCCTGGGTGGCGACGGCACTGCCAGCGGCGGGGCGCTGGCCTGGCAGGCCGCAGGGCGGATCCTGGCGGCGCACTCGCTGGAGGGGTTGGCCGGCCCGGGGCCGTGGCGGTGGCACGGCGCGCGCCTGTCGCGGGTGGCAGGGTGGCCGGGCGAAGGCAGTGGACCGCGAGGTGGGCCAGACGGATCGGCGCCCGGCGGGGGCGCGGCTGGGCCCGCCGGACTCGCCGTCGACCTGTCCGACGAACTGGGCCGCCGGCAGGGCAGGTTCCTGGTTGGCTGCGACCTGGATCTGCATGCCGAGGCCCTGCTCGGGGCGGCCCGGGAGAGCGCCGAGCAGGTTCTGCTCAGTGAGCATGCAAGCACCGTGGATTTGGTGGTCTGGGCGGATGAGATCCTTTCCAGCCCGGGTTCGCTCGCACCACAGATCCGCCGGCTGCAGCGCAGCGGGCACGTCGTCCTCGCCATTTCCGCTGCCGACGCACAGGCCCTGGCGGCGGCAGACGTAGGTATCGCGGTGCGCGCCCCGGATGGGAACGTCTGCTGGTCGGGCGATGTCATCTGCCGACCGGGGCTGACTGACGCGTGGCGGCTGCTGCGGGCGGTCCCTTATGCCCGCCGCACCAGTGAACAGGCGACCCGGCTCTCGGTCGGCGGCTCGACCCTCGGCGCGCTGCTGGTGGCAACCGGGCAGGGGTCGGGCCGCACCAGGCTCGGCATCGCGCCTGTGCAGAGCGCGGCCCTGGTGGGCATCGCAGCCGGGGCGGTCAGTGCCCGGACGGTCGCGAGAACTCCCAGCCCGGCGCCGGTGCCGCGTGGCGACTGGCACGCCATGACCGCGCGGGATGTGCTGGAACGCCTGGGCACGTACGCGGCACCGGCCGCGGCAGCGCCGCCCCCCACGGCCGTGGACGGCTCTCCCGCTCACCGGCTCCGGCAGGCGCTGGACAGTGCGGCGGGACTCCCCCCGGTTCACTCCGCGGCCCAACTGGCCGGCGCTGTGCGCCGCGAGCTTTCCGATCCGCTCACGCCCGTGCTGGCCCTGGGCGCGATGGCTTCCGCCGTGGTGGGGTCGAGTGTCGACGCGGGACTGGTCGCCAGCGTGATGGCGGGCAACGCCTTGATCAGTGGCACCCAGCGGATGCGTGTGGAACGTTCGCTCGGCAGGCTGCTGATGCGCGAGCAGATCTCCGCCCGCCGTGTCCACTGGCACGGGACCGGGGACCCCGGCCACCCCCGGCTCACCGGTGACTCTGTCGCTGGCAGCCCCCAGCCGGCTAACGGGCGGACCGGGAACGGCAGCCACCCACCCGCCGGTCGTCTCCCCACTTCCGGCGCCGATGATGACGTATTCCCCGGTCTGGACAGTGCGCCCGAAGAACGGATCCCCGCCAGTGCCCTCGTTCCGGGAAATATCGTCGCCCTGGCCGGAGCGGACGTTGTGCCCGCCGATGGGCGCCTGCTGCTCGCCGATGGCCTGGAAGTGGATGAATCACCGCTGACCGGTGAATCCCTGCCGGTCGCCAAGGGCACCGATCCGGCGCCGGGCTGGGCCTGTCCGAGCGGACCTGCATGGTGTACGAGGGCACCACGATCCTGGCCGGCCGCGGTTACGCTGTGGTGACCGCCACCGGCAGCGCGACCGAGGCGGGGCGGGCGGCGCTGGCCGCCGGCCGGGGGGCCCCGCAGACCGGCATCCAGGCCAGGCTGGCCGAGCTCACCCGCATCTCGGTTCCCGCGAGCGGGTTCGGCGGGCTGGCCGTCGCCGGCCTGGGCCTGCTCCGGGGCGTCCCGCTCCGGGAGGCGATCGCGTCCGGTGTCGCGGTCGCGGTCGCAGCCGTTCCCGAGGGGCTGCCGCTGGTCGCGACCGTCGCGCAACTCGCGGCGGCACGGCGCCTGTCGAGCACGGGCGTGCTGGCCCGGTCCTCGCGGGCGCTGGAAGCCCTCGGCCGGGTCGACACCATCTGCTTCGACAAGACCGGCACGCTGACCCAGGGCCGGCTGACGGTCACGAAAGTCGCGGCGCCTGATGGCCCGGTGGCGTTCAGCAGCCGGCCCGGACGGCACCTGCTGCAGGTCGCGGCCCGGTCTTCGCCCCCGCCGGACGGACCGGGCACGCGAGCACTGTCACACGCGACCGACCGGGCGGTGAGGGAGTCGGCCCGTGAGCGGGCCGGGGTGGACCGGGCCTGGCATCCGGCACAGGAACTCGCGTTCGAGGCGAGCCGCGGCTACTCAGCCACGCTGGGCCGCAATGGCGGCCGGACGACGCTCGCCGTAAAAGGGGCACCTGAGGTGGTCCTCCCTCGCTGCACCGCCGTGGCGGCCCGTGCGCAGGGCCAGGCCGAACCCATGACGGCGGACCGGCGCCGGGTGGCTGAAGCGGTCGTGGAAGACCTCGCGGCACAGGGGCTGCGGGTGCTCGCCGTGGCGGAGACGACGCTGCCTGGGGACCCCGGCCACTACCACCTCACCCGCACGGGCAACGGTGCGGTGCCCACCGGGAACGGCGCTGCCGGCGCGGCACGCGGGCCCGGCCACGCCGGCGGCCCACCCGGAACCCGAGATGGCCTGCGCGGCGGTTGGGTCGACGGCGCGAATGGCAGGCGCGACTCCCCGGATGACATGGTGACCGGCCTGACGCTCACCGGGTTCGTGGCAATCGCGGATACGGTCCACCCGACGGCCAGAGCCACGGTGCAACGGCTGGCCGATGCCCGGGTGCGGGTCATCATGATCACCGGGGATCACCCGGCCACCGCCCGGGCGATCGCACATGAGCTGGGCATTCCGCAGGCCCATCGGGTGCTCACCGGGGCTGACCTGAGCAGCATGCCGGAAACCGCGCGTGCCGCCGCGATTGGCGCGGCCACCGTTTTCGCCCGGGTCTCCCCCGAGCAGAAGGTCCGCATCATCGAATCGCTGCAACGATCGGGGCACGTCGTCGCGATGGCGGGCGACGGCGTCAACGACGCCGCGGCGATCCGCCTGGCTGACGTCGGGATCGGGGTGGCGGCGCGGGGGTCGACCTCGGCTCGCAGTGCGGCGGACCTGATCCTTTCCGGCTCCGATCCCATGTGCATCCTGGACGCCCTGGTCGAGGGCAGGGCGCTGTGGGCACGTGTGAAGGACGCGGTGTCCATCCTGGTCGGTGGCAACGCCGGCGAGGTGGCGTTCACCCTGCTCGGCACCGCCATCACGGGCAGGGCGCCGCTGTCAACACGACAGTTGCTGCTGGTCAACATGCTCACCGACATGCTTCCCGCGCTGGCGGTCGCGCTGGGGCCGGCCCGTACCGCCAGGAACGGGGACAGCCCGCTGATCAGCGCCGGGCCGATGGGCAGGTTCCTCGCGCCGGACCTGAGCCGGTCGCTGGCGGTCCGCGGCGGCGCGACGGCGCTCGGGGCCACCGTGGCCTGGCAGGCCGGGCGGATGACCGGGCGGCGGCGGCGCTCGAGCACCATGGCCCTCACCACGCTGGTCCTCACTCAGCTCGGCCAGACCTTGCTGACCGAGGGGGGGCGCAGCCCGCTCACCGTCTCCACCAGTGTGCTGTCAGCGGGCGCCCTGGCAGCGATCGTGGAGACGCCCGGGGTGAGCCAGTTCTTCGGCTGCACCCCGCTGGGGCCGGTCGCATGGACCATGGTGGGCGGCTCGGCCGGCGTGGCGACGCTGGCGGCCGCGCTGGCACCCCGCCTGCTGCCGCCCGGATCGGCAGGGGGAGATGATGAGTCCTGCCGCCAGGCGGCGGCTGCCCCCGCTCCGGAGTAAGCCATGGCTCATCCACCCCGCTCTGTCGACCCCGACCACATCGACGCGCTCAGGCGCCACTATCAGATCCGGCTGGACGCGGATACCCTCACCTCGCGGCCGCTGTGGATCAGGCTGATCATCGAGTTCCTGGGCACCTTCCTGCTGGTGACAGTGGCGGCGGGTGCGGGTGTGATCGATCATTACGCCGGCGGCGGGGTGATCAGCCCCGCGGCGGCGGTCATCGCGCCGGGTGCCCTGGTCATGGCGCTGATCTACGCCTGGGGCCCGTTGTCGGGCCTGCATATCAACCCGGCCGTCACGCTCGCCTTCGCGAGCCGCCGGGTCTTCAACCTGGAGTGGGTGGTGCCGTACTGGCTGGCGCAGTTCGCCGGGGCGATCTTGGCGTCGGTATTCCTGCAGGCGATGTTCGGGGATGTCAGCGCGGGCGGCACCTTCCCGATGGCCCGGTCCGGCGGCCAGTGGCGGGCACTGGTCATGGAGATGGTGCTCACCGCCATCCTGGTCAGCGTGATCCTGAACACCGCGACCGGCCATCGCAGCATCGGCCACAACGCGGCGATCGCCGTGGGTGCGACCGTTGCCCTGCTGGGACTGTTCGCCAGCCCGGTCAGCGGGGCATCCATGAATCCGGCTCGCACGCTGGGCCCCGACATCGTGAGCGGCCGGTTCACGGGCTGGTGGGCGTATCTGGTCGGCCAGGTCATCGGAGCGGCCATCGCCGTGGCGATCATCGGCATGGTCCGTGGGCTGCCGACCAAGAAGGAACGCGAAGCCGCGGAGGGTTCCCTGCTCCCCATGTAGGGACCTCGGACCCCAGCTGCTGGCGGGCGCTCCGGGCGCGCGGGCGGCCCCGGTGTGGGGCGCGGCCCCGGCACGCGGTGGGCGGCCCCGGCGCGCGGACGCCCGGGTGCGGGCGGTGCGGACGCCGTCGACGGCCCCAGCCCCACCCCTCCGGGTACCCCAGCCCTCCGGGTATCCCACCCCCTCCGGGTATCACCCCGACCGGGTGGTGCGGATACCGGGGTACCCGGCGCACGCTGTCAGAGTCTGAGCCGCCGGCCCGCACCAGACCACCGCGGCCGGCCACCGCCGCTGCCGGCGGTGGCACGTGCCCACCGGGAAGGAGCCCATCGCTGATGACGACTGCCGTCGCAGACACAGCCCGCCAGCCTGGGGACACCCTTGGCTGGCGGCCAGGCGCCGGCCTGGCGGCGGCACGGCGCGCGATCGCGCACAACTCCTTGCGGGTGGAAGTGCCCGGCCTGGCTACGCTGCGGCTGCCTGCGCCCGAACATTGGGCGTTCTACGTGGGCCTGGCGACGGTCGCCGGCTTCGGCTTCATCGACTGGCCGGTCGCGGGGGTCCTCGCGCTGGGTCACCTGCTGGCCGAGGACCGGCACAACCGCCTGCTGCAGGACTTCGGCGAGGCCCTGGAAGAGGCCTGACGACCGACCCGGGGGGTCCAGCGCGCCGCCGCGGTGGCCCGCTGGGCCGTGGCACCCCGGCCCGGCCGGCGACGGTCATTTCACGCCCTGAGAACACTAGTGCGGACAAATCGGACGCGATATTGGCCGCTGGGCGTGATATGACGCGTTGTTCCCCGCACGATCACCGTTAGCGCGGGGAAGGATGGAGCCACCCATCCAAGGAGGCCCACTCATGGCTCAGGCCAAAGTCGACGCACTAGTGATCTTCGGAGCGACCGGAGACCTGGCGAAACTGGAGACCTTCCCCGCGCTGGTGGGCCTTGTCGAGCGCGGGGTGCTCTCGGTCCCGGTGATCGGCGTCTCCAACGCCGGCTGGGACGTGCAGCGATTCCGTGAGTACGCCGTCGCCTCGCTCAAGGCGAACGGCATGGACCCGGACAGCGACGCCGCCAGGAAGATGCTGGGCCTGCTCCGCTACGTCGACGGTGACCTCGGCGACGATGCCACCTACCATGCCGCGTCCAGCCAGATCGGCCCGGGCGGCGAACGGGTACTGTTCTACCTTGAGGTGCCGCCCGTGCTGTTCGGGCGGATAGCCCACGGCATCGCCGGAGCGGGCCGGGCGCAGGGCGCCCGGATCATGGTGGAGAAGCCGTTCGGCGACGACCTGGCCAGCGCTCGTGACCTCAACACCACCATGCACCAGTTCTTCGCCGAGGACGACATCTACCGGGTGGACCACTGGCTCGGCCTGGACCCCGTGGAGAACGTCCTGTTCGCCCGGTTCACCAACAGCGTGATCGAGCCCCTGCTGAACCGCACCTTTGTGGAGAGCATCCAGGTCACGATGGCGGAGGCGTTCGACGTCTCGACCCGCGGCCGTTTCTACGACCGGACCGGCGCGATCCGGGATGTGGTGCAGAACCACATGCTGCAGGTGCTCGCGAGCGTCATGGCCGACCCGCCGGACGGCCGGGGCCTGGCCGAGTGGCGGTCGGCGAAGGCCCGGCTGATCTCGGCCCTGACGCCGCTCTCCCCCGACAGGACGATCCGTGGCCAGTACGAGGGCTACCAGGATGTCCAGGGGGTCAGCCCGGGCTCGTCGGTGGAAACGTTCGTAGCGGTCCGGCTCACGGCGGATTCCTGGCGCTGGGCCGGGGTTCCCATCCTGATCCGGGCCGGCAAGTGCCTGCCGGTCACCGCCACCGAGGTCTGCGTCCGGTTCCGCCGGCCACCGCGTGACATCTTCGGGCTTGCGCCCCTTCCGCCGGCGAACACGCTGCGCCTGCGGGTCTGGCCGGAGACGGCCATGGGCCTTTCCCTGGCCGGCAAGAAGCCCGGCACCGGCTGGGAACCCCAGGTCGAGGAACTGGAGTTCTCGCAGCGGCCGGGCGATGACATGCGCCCCTACGACCGGCTCATCGGCGCGGCCCTGGCCGGCGATCGCTGGCTGTTCGCCAGCCAGGACACCGTGGAGGCGGCCTGGCGGGTGGTCGACCCGGTGCTCGGCGACGTGGTCCCCGTGCACCCCTACGCCCGCGGCACCTGGGGGCCGAAGGAAGCGGACCGGTTGCTGCCCAACCGCGACCCCTGGCACGACCCGAAGGCCTGACCACCTCCTGACCGTGATCCTGGAGGATTTTAGCTGGCGACGCGGAAGTCCTGAAGGGTCATGAAAGTCAGCCCACCGGCTCAGCCACGCCCGCCGGTGCCCTCCCCGCGGACCGGCCCGGACAGCTCAGCCAAGGCCCAGGTACTCCTCCCGGCGGACCACCCCGGTGACCCGCTCACCCCGCAGGTAGCGCCGGGCATTGTCTGCCGCTGCACGGGCCGCCGACTGCAGCACCCCCGCCACGAGCCCCGAATTGTGCGGCGACCCGATGACGTTGGGCAGGCTGAAGAACGGATGAGCGACGGTGAACGGGACGCCGCTGACCGGCTCATCCCACCAGACGTCGATCCCGGCGCTGAAGTCCGGGTGATCGCACAGATGCTCGTACAGCGCCGCCTCATCCACAATGTCCGCCCGCGCCACGTTGACCAGGATCGCTGTGGGCTTCATCAGGGCGAGTTCCCGCGCACCGATCAACCCGCGGGTCGCCACGGTCAGCGGCAGGCAGATCACCACCACATCCGATGAGGCGAGCACCCAGTCGAGGTCGGCCAGTGGGCTGGCGTCATCCGCGGGGTCCAGCGCGCGGCCAGCGCGTGTGACCGCGTGGATGCGCGCCCCAAAGGGCCGCATCAGGGTAGCGGTGGCCCGGCCGATGCCGCCGAATCCCAGCACCGCGCACCGCGATCCCGCCAGTGTGAGCAGTGGCTCCCACTGGTTGAAATCCCCGGCGGCCAGGGCCGCGTGGCGCTGCGGGAGCCTGTGTGCCAGTGCCAGGGTCATCGCCATCACGTGCTCGGCGATCGGCGCCGCGTAGGCGCCGACATTGCCGGCCACCACCACGTCCTCGCCGATCGCGGTGAAGTCGGCGCCGTCCACGCCAGCGGAGAGCAACTGGACGAACTCGATGCGCGGGCGACCCGACAGCACTCCGGCAGGCAGTTCCCGGCCCAGGTTCCAGCCGATCAGCACGTCGGCCGTCGCGAGCGCCCGTTCGCGCCGCGAGGCGCTCAGCCGCCCCAGGAACGTCACCTCCGCCTCGCCCGCCAGGACCTCGCTGTTGATGCTGGCGAACTCGTCATCCACCGGGTAGCTGACCACGACCTGCCGCAGATTGGACATCCGCTTCCCTCCCGGCCCACAACGACGGGCGTCCGCACCCGGCGCGCTATCAGGATGTCATCCCCGGCGCGGGGCGGCCGGCGGGCATAGTTGAGTGACAGGGTGAGGGACAGCTACGAACGGCTCACCGGGCGCGGGCGCTCAACCTTCGCCGGCCTGATCCGTCATATCCCGCGCTGGGCCGTGATGAGACCGGCCGCGGCGGCGCGGCCGAGTTCGCTGTAGTCGCGCTCGTTCTGGTCGGCATAAGCACCGGCGAACTCGGTCACCGCCCGATCGAAGGCATCGGAGCTGCCGAGGTAGCTGGCTATCGCGATCCGGTCGCCGGACCGTGCGTGCGCGCGGGCGAGCACCCACGCGCACACCTCGCCGTAGGTCGCCATCCCCGCCGGGACCATGACCTCCACCGGCAGCGAGAACTTCCAGTCGCGCAACTGCCTGACATAGAAGTCACGAGTCCTGCCGTCGATCCCGGTGGCCCGTTGCCAGCCGAGGAAGATATCGCTGGTGGCCTGCATGACCCGCTGCCCCGCCACCACGCGCTCTCCCTGGTTCGCGACCTTGGGGGCGCGCGTGAAGGGCTGCAGGACCGACTCCTGCGCTTCCTTGACCTGGAGGAACAGCGGATCGGTTTCATCCCGGCCGACCATCAGCACGATCCAGCAGCGGGTGCCGACGCTGCCGACACCGACCACCTTGTGGGCCATGTCGGCCACGTCGAATTGCTCGAGCAGCACGCGCCGGTCCGGATCAAGGGTCTTCCGGTACCCGGCGATCAGGGTATGGAGCAGCGCCGTCAGGTCACCATCGCCGGGCTGGGCACCGACCAGGTCGGCCAGGGGCACCACCAGCGGTGGATCGGCGATGATGCGAAGCCGGCCATCGACCGTTTCGGCGAGTTTGTCCAGGGCCTGCCTGCTGTCCCGGCTGCGCGCCTTGACCACGGCCCTCCCGAGCGCCTTGCGCTGCCGCGACCGCAACTGATCCTGGTAATCACGCAGCACCCGGTCCACATCCGCGTTGGCATACCACAGGGCGAGGTTGCCCACCCCGGCGAACATCCGCATCGTCTGCCGGTATCGCCTGACCGCCGACAGCACGATCCGCCGCCTGCCCCGGTTCGGGAATCCCCGGTCGCGCGCGGCGATCTCCAAGCTCGCCGCCAGCCGCTTGACATCCCACTCCCACGGTCCCAGCCACGTCTCGTCGAAGTCGTTGAGATCGAATACCAGCTTGCGCTCGGGTGAGGCGAACATCCCGAAGTTCGACAGGTGTGCGTCCCCGCAGGCCTGGACCATCAGGCCGGAGTTCGGGGTCGCAGCCAGGTCCGCGGCCATCGGCAGCGCCGCGCCCCGGAAGTAGCTGAACGGTGAGGCCAGCATCCTGCCGTATCGGATGGGAACCAGTTCCGGCACCCGCGAGCGCGCCTGCTGTTCGAGCAGGTCGAGCGGAACCGCCCGGCTTTCGCCGGCTGGGCAGACGGCGTGGTCCCCACGGGGGACGCGCGCACGTGCCGCCTTGCCACCGGCGGCCCGATCGGCCGGGCTCAGGCGCTCTTTCACCATCCCAGCCTGGAGCGCCGGGGATGGGGCTGCCTCACCCTGAACGGGTGGAAGCCGACGGCTGCATCGCTGCTGAGATGGCGGCATCTGCCCGCGCCTTCCGGCGCCACCGGGCGACTTGGCCACGGTGGCGGACCTCACCGATCCCCCGCTACCGGCAGCGCCCCGGCATCACCGGCCGGCTCACCCGTCGGCGCCGGGCGGGGAGCGAGCCTTGCCGAGGTGACGTACGCGGTCACCACGGCCACGATGACCAGCGGCATCAGCGTGAGCCCGGAAGAGAACAGCAGCAGCGTCGCGAGCAGCACCGATGTCAGCGGCAAGGTGAGCATGACCGTGGACATGGCGCCAATCCCCATGGCAACACCGGCCACTACGGGCAGTCCCGGCAGGTGGGACATGGCCATGCCGCCGGCCGCGCCGAGAAACATGGCGGGGAACACCGGACCGCCCCGGAAGCTTCCGAGCGAGACCGCGAATGCGAGCCCCTTGCAGGCCAGCAGCAACAGCACCGCCCATGCCGCGTACTTCGCACTGTGGGTTATGAAGGGCCCGAGCGATGCCTGCCCGGAGAACAGCACATCCGATACCGGCTTGCCGGTGGCGTAGCCGTAGGCGACCGCCAGGCCCGCGACCACCAGCCCGGCGCCCGGCAGCACGACCATCACCCGCGGGCGCGCCAGGGCCCCGATGCGCCGGCCCAGCCAGCCGAGGCCCGGTCCCAGGACGGCGGCTGCGGCCCCGATGACCAGCGCGTAACCGAATTCGGCGGCGCTGGGGTGCGAGAAGGGCGGCAGGCCCGGGATGGCCAGCGAGAACGTACCAAGGCCGGTGAGGCTGTCCAGCCCGGTGAAGATGAGTGAGCCGATGCCGGCCGAGAGCAGGCCGGGCATCAGCACCAAGACCAGCGCGGGGCCGCCCAGACCGGAGGCTTCCATCAGGAGAAACGCACCCAGCAACGGCGACCCCAGCAGGGTGCTGATGGCCGCGAAACTTCCGGCGGCACCCACCACGGCGCGGGCCTGATCAGGAGGGTCGCGCCGCGAGAGCCGCAGGCCGAGTGCGGCGAGGCCGCCCCCGAGGGCGATGAGGGGCATTTCCGGGCCGAGGACGGCCCCGAAACTCAGGGTCGCGAGCGCGGCGAGGAAGATGCCCGGCAGATGGGCGGCCGGGGGGGCACCATGCATCTTGAATCCCCCGGCGGGCGAGTGACCCCCCTCACCCGGCAGCCACCGGATGGCCAGGGCAGTCAGCACTCCGCCTATCACCAGGACCGGCAACGGCCACCACAGGGGTGCGGCCGCATACCCCAGCCCTCGCGGCAGATGCGTGAAGATCTCCTGCTCGAGATAGGTATCGAGGGCGAGGAAACCGTAAGCGGCGGCGGACACCGGCACGCCGAGGATTGCGGCCACCAGGAGCAACCCGAGGTAGTTCCGGCTGCGCAGAACGGCTGCGGGATCTGCGGGTGGTGCAGCCATCCCGCCATCGTTGCCGGGGGGCGGCCGGCCTTGGATCACCTGTCCTGGGTGAACGCCGCCCGCGCTCCCTGCCACCCGCCCCTTCCGGGTTGTGGCGCGAAATGCCGGGTAGCCGCTTAGTGGGAGCGAGGAACAACTGACGCACGGCGACCGGCGGGGAGGTCGGCATGGGCGTTTACCGTTTCAAGGCGCTGGCTCGGCCTCAGGCGGCCTGCCCTTCGGGCGCCCCGCCAGCCTTTCCGCCCAGCCTGTCCGCGGCGCCCGGGGCCGCCGTGGTTTCCCGGGCGCCCGCGGCGCCGGCCATCCAGGTCCGGCCCGCCTCGCCCGGCGCCGTACCGCCCGGCACCGTACCGCCCGGAGCTGTACCGTCCGGAGCGGCCATGCCCGGGCCGCGCAGCCGGGTGGCGCGCTTCCCGAGGCGTGCCCCACTTGCCGCGAACCAGCCGCTCGGGTGCGGACCGGTGCTGGCGCTGTCCGTCAACGCCGGACAGGGTCACGTCGGCGAACTGGCCGACGCTGTCGCGAGACGTGTCGCCGGCGGAGGCCCGGTAGGGACCGTCATCGTGCAACTGGAGGCGGTGGAAGACCTGGACGGGCACGTCTGCTCGGATCTCCAGGCGCTGCACACCCACCTGGCCGCTCTCGGGGTCCGGCTGCGGCTGGTGGTGCCATCGCCAGTAGTGCTCCGAAGGTGCGGGGAAGCCGGGCTGGCGGGCGACCTCGGCGCCGACGCGATCCATCAGAGCCTGCGCTGCGCCCGGCTGGCCGCCCATGCCTCGCAGCCCGGCCCGGGCCTGGTCACCAGTCACGTGCGCGCGGCTTTGACGTGCCCGGCCGAGCCACTGCGGCTGATGTGAGACCGCCCGAACTCCCGCGCCCGGTGCGGCCGGCCCGGTGCGGCTTCACCCGCTGGGGATGGGGCGGGCGCCACCGCACAGTTGGTGGACTGTCTGCGCCCCGATCGACTGGACGAGGAGACCATCATGGCTGACCTGATCGCCATCGGATACCAGGACGAGACCACGGCGGAAGTCGCGGCAACCGAGGCACGCCGCCTGGCACGCGATCTCATCATCGAACCCGACGCCATCGCCGTCATCGTGCGCGACAAGGAGGGGAAGTTCCACGTTCACACCAGCCATCACCCCGTGGGGACGGGCGCCACCTGGGGAATGTTCTGGGGGCTGCTCTTCGGGCTGCTGTTCTTCATCCCATTCTTCGGCCTCGCCGTAGGCGCCGGGATGGGCGCCCTCATGGGCAAGATCACCAAGTCGGGGATCGACAAGGAGTTCCAGGACCAGGTCCGCGGGATGCTTCAGCCCGGCACCTCAGCACTGTTCCTGATGGTGGAGAAGGTCACCCCGGACAAGGCCATCGAAGCACTCAGCCAGTACGACGGCACCGTGCTCAAGTCCTCGCTCACCAGGCAGGGTGAGAAGGACCTCCAGGAGGCCCTGCACGGATCCGGCTCGGCCGGCTCCCCGGCGAACTGATCGGCGATCGATCCCGCCAGGCGGATAGCGCTGGCCCCGGCGGACACCGGGGCCAGCGTGCGATCGTGGCCCGGCCCGGCACCGCCGGGATCACCCTCGTCACCCGTCAGAGCTGGGCCGCTGGCCCCCGTCCCCCCGGCTGGCCCCCGTCCCCCCGGCTGGCCCTTATCCCCTCAGAGCATCGGTCTGTGCCCTCTCGGGCACTACCCACCAGCGTGGCTCTCCGCATTCTGGGGCCCTACCCGCCAAGGAGCTTGGCCTTCGCAGCGGCGAACTCCTCGTCTGACAGCATGCCTTGCGCGTGCAGATCCGACAGTTGCTTGAGTTGATCCCCGATCGCCGCCGAGCCGCCAGCCGTTCCCGCCGAAGGCTGCTCGGCCTGCTGACTGCCCCGTTGCTCCTCCAAGGCGCTGATCCGCTGATCCTGGTATGCCTGCTGCTCGTCCTCGGAAGCCGAGCGCTCCGCTCTCCTCTTCCCCGCCGCGTACGCGCCACCGCCAACCACGGCCGCGCGCAACAGCGGGCGCCTGCGGACAACCATGCCGCCCCCTCAGATTTCCTCGCCGACGGGCAGTGAGAGCCCGAGCGCCACCATGATCTCCGGTGCCGCCCCGATCGCACGCGGGCCACCCACCTGGGGAGCGATCGCCCGGACCACTCCGAGGATCTCGGCCGGGGTCGCCCCCGCGTCGAGGGCATTCGGCACCTGCCACATGTAGGAGGCCGGCGGAGAGTCCAGGGCGATCAGGGCGGCGATCTTGACCAGGGCAAAGCACCGTGCGTCCAGGCCGCTCTCGCGCTGGGCCGAGTCCCGCAGTTCCAGTGCTTCACCGAGCACATCAAGATCACCCCTCGCCAGGCCGTTCAGGGCGGTTTGGGTGGTCTGGTCAACCTCAACGTGCGTTGGCGCGCTCATGTATTGGCTTCCTCCCTGCCGTGCGCTGGCCACCCTGGCCAGGCCCTGAGTCCACCTTGGCCCCCGGGCCGTCCCGGGCGCGCCACCCGCCGAGGGTGAGGCAGATCGGCTCGCGCCCGGCCCACCCTGGGCGGGAGCAGGCTATGACCGCCCAGGGTGGGCCAGCAGCCGGTTACACGGTGCCCGGCGGGTCCACCCACCCGGGCCACGGACCTACGCCCGCGACCCGGGCCACGGACCTACGCCCGCGCAGCCGGCGTTAGGCCCCGAACTCGCGGGCCGGCCAGCGCCGGCCAGGATGGAGCACACGGCACATGAAGGCGGCGCGGGCAACGCGGGCACGGGATCTCCGCCACGCCGCCCGGCCCGGCCCGCAGGCCGGCCCCGCGCACCAGAACCGCCCGTGGGAGCACCGGTCACGACCATCGGTGTGGCATCGGATCCGTCATCGGCGCAGGCGCGCCGGTGACCGGTTCGGCCTGCTGCTCCTGATCCTCGTCATCGCCTATATCGTCTCCGCTTTCGTGGCCAGCCCATGGGTGAACTTCACCCAGATCGTGTTGTTCCTGGCCGCCGCCGGGCTGGCCGCGCGAACAGCCCGGCTGCGGCCAGGTACCCTCCACCTGATCATCGTGGTGGCGGTGATCGGCTCGGTGTCCGCCCTCACCCTGCTCGTGACCCACTCGCGGGACGCCGCGGCGGGCGCCGCCGAAATGTGGGCCGCGGTGACGCTGCTGTTCGCGGTGGTCCTCATCGTGCGGCGGGTGCTGAGCTACCGGACGGTGACGATCCAGAGCATCTACGGAGCGGTCAGCGCATACATGATCCTCGGGCTGATGTTCGCGGCCATCTACGCGGGCATGTACAGGTTCGGGGGCAACACCTTCTTCGCCGGCGGCCAGCCCGGCAACGTCAGGACCTTCCAGTACTTCAGCTTCACCACGCTGACCACGCTCGGGTACGGCGACTTCACCGCCGCCGGCAACGGGGGGCATGCCATCGCGGTGATCGAAGCCATGACGGGGCAGATCTTCCTCGCCACCCTGGTTGCCCGCCTCGTGGCGGCCTTCCGGGGGCCCAGCCTCGCGCGGGCACCCACAACGTCCCGCGCGGCCACGCACAAGCGGCCCGGCTCGCGGGTCGGGCCCTGGTCACCCCGGCAGCACATCTCGCACAAGCCGGCCAGCCCGGCCGGGCAGCCGGCGACGGTCACCTGGCGCCGGCGGCCCTTCCGTCCCGCGAACCAGCCCGGGCGGGCCTCATCATCAGCGCGCGCCGCTCGCAGGGGAACGCCCCGCGGCCGGTGACGTCGCTGGCCCGGCCGCACGGCCGGGGAGGGGGCTGGGGAGCCGGGGAGGGCCGGGCAGCCGGGGAGCCGGGGAGCCGGGGAGGGCCCGGCTCAATCGGCGGTGCGGGCCCGGCGCCTGCGCGGCCGGGCGGCGGGCCCAGAGCTGAGGGGGGTAAGCGGCAGCCGGGAGGGCGGCTTGATCTCCGCCAAGCGCAGGTATGTCACCAGCCGCTGCCCGCCCCGTGTCGCCAGGCTCGCCAGCACGTACTGGAGATCGGCCACATCGCGGGCCACCACGGTCAGCATGTAATCGGTCTCACCCGCGACGTTGTCAGCGGCGATGATCTGCGGCAGCGCGCGGATCTGGTCGTCGAAGATCCTGCTCGAGCGCGGGTCGTGACGGGCGAGCGTAGCCGCGACGTAGACCTGCAGCGGAAAGCCGACAGCCGCAGGGTCTAGCTGGGCGCTGATGACCCGGATGACCCCGGACTGCTTGAGCGCGCGGACCCGGTGCAATGTCGCCGCCGGGGACAGCCCGGTCAGCCGCGCAAGCTCGACGTTGGTGCGGTCCGCGTCCTCCTGCAGAGCGGTGAGCAGCTTGATGTCAACTTCATCAAGAGAAATAGCCATAGTGCAAAATATTATCTTGCTGAGTCGGCCTACAACCAAACTGTGGACTGCAACTTGGCAAACTGGCCGTATGAACACCAGTCGCCGGACCGCCATCGCCGCCCTGGCAGCCGCTGGGCTGCTGTGGGGCACCACCGTGCCGCTCACCAAGGTGGCACTGGCCGCACTGGCGCCGGGCTGGCTGACGTTCGTGCGGTTCGGCCTCGCCGCCGCGGTCCTGCTCGTGGCCGCCCGCGGGCGCGGACTGCGCGCCGCGTTCACGCCAACGGTGCTGGTGGGGGGCGCTGTCGGATACGGCGGGTCGGTCCTGATCCAGAACGCGGGGATCGCCCGGACCAGCGTCACGCACGCGGCGCTGCTCATCGGGGCGGTCCCGGTGCTGGTCGCGATCATCGCGGCGGTCTGGTACCGCGCGGTCGCCCGCCCGGTCGCCTGGCTGGGCTTCGGGGTTTCTCTGCTGGGCATCGGACTGGTCACGGTGGGCCAGGGTGGCGGCACCTCCATGACCGGCGATGGTCTCGTGATCGTGTCGGTCCTGCTGTCGGCCGCTTTCACCGCCGCACAGAGCCGCCTGCTGCGGGGCCGCGATCCGGTCGCGGTCACGGCGGTCGCGTTCGTGGGTGCCACCCTCGCCGCGCTGCCGTTCTCACTCATCGCAGAGGGCCTGCCGAGCGTTCCGGCCAGTGGGGGACCCACGCTGGCCATCATCGGGCTGGTGGCCGGTGGCACATTGCTGCCGTTCACGCTGTTCGCCTTCGGCCAGAGCCGGATCTCGCCTGAACTGTCAGGCGCCTTCCTCAACCTCGAACCGCTGGTCGGGGCCGTCGCTGGCGCGGTCCTGTTCGGTGACCCGGCCGGTCCCGCCCAGCTCGCCGGAGGTGCGGCCATCCTCGGCGGCATCGCGCTGAGCAGCCTTCCCCTGCTGAGCCGGCGCGGCCAGCGGCCATCGCCCGCGCTCGGCCGGAACCGGTCCCTGCCAGCTCCCCACCTCCGGACGCCGCCCCCGATCCGGAGATGGCCCGGATACCGGCGGGCCGTTCTGTCGCGCCCGGTCCGTCAGGTTCTCCCGTGGAGTGGGGACCGCCGGGCCGTTCCATCGCGGACAGCGGAGCGTCTCCCGGCGGCAGGGACCGGGACCGCGGATGCGCCGGCGCAGGCAGTTGCCATGGCCCGGCCGGCCGCCCGGCCCGCGACGTCGCGGCGCTCGCGTGTGCTCAGCAGCGGTCTTGCCGGCATGGAACGGCGTGCCATGCTCACCCGCCGTCTGGCACTGCGGGCTGCGGCATCGGCCCGCCGCCCCGGGGTCGGCCGGCGCCGGTCCCGCCGACCGGGGCCGCCTCATCGCCGGGGCGGGCGCCGGTCCCGCCCGGCCACCCGGGACCGCTGACACTGCACCACCGGGCACACCGGTCCAGGCTGGCGGAAAACCGGTCGGCTCAAGGGCGCACCCCGTGCGATCATCGCCTGGTGGAAGCCGCAACGGGGCCAGCGTGGAGCGATGCGGTCGCCGAAGCGGACTGGATCGGTGCCCGGCTGTCGCCCTTCAACTCGTTCATCGTGACATCGGTCGTGCCCACCGGGTTCGACGCATATGCGCGGGTACTGCATCCCGCGCAAGAGCCGCGGGATGATGACGGGCTGGTCCGCTGGTCGCAGGTCGCCGCCTGGAGCGGTATCCCATTGCGGCGGGACTCGCAGTTCCACTCGATCGCGCTGCCGCCGGTGCGGCCGGAAGGTGAGGCTCCCTGGTCGGCCCAGTGCCCGCGGCAGGGCGGCCTGTATCTGCCCGACGCCGAAGCGCTTGCGGAGCTGACGCGGGCGTGGACCGCGACGTCACAGCGGTGCTGGTTCTGTGTATGGGAGGGCTATGGGTGGCTCGCCACCTCACATGCCGGAGCGGGCCGGGCGGTCGCGGAACTGACCAGCGAAGGCTGGGCGGGCGGGAGACCGGCCGATACCGGCGGGAGACCGGCCGAGACCGGCGGGAGACCGGCCGATGCGGGCGGGGCGGACGTGCCGTCGCCCGCGCCGTTCCCGGCGGTGGCCCAGCGCGGCCCACGGGTCCACCTCCCGAACCGCGACTACCTGCTGTACGGCGGGCCAGTGGAGGCGGTCGCGGCGCTGATACGGGGGGCAGGGGTAGACCAGACACCGAACCTGTGGTGGCCGGCCGATCACGCCTGGTGCGTGGCGAGCGAGATCGATCTGGCCTGGACCTACGTCGGCGGTCCCACCGGGCTGATCGACGCCATCCTGGCCGACGACCGGATCGAGGCCCTGCCCGCCGAGCCCGGTGACCCGCTGAACCGGATCGAGGAGTGGGTGACGGGCTGGGTGGCGCGGGCGACCGACCGGCTGATGGCGGACGGCATGGCGACGATCACCACCTCGCGTGGGACCGTCCAGGCATGGCTCGAGCGCCCGGGACTGCTCCGGCACGGGTCACTGCGGACCAGCTCGCTCGGGGACAACGGCGTCGATGCTGGCAGCTACCGCCCTCTTGGTCCGCGAAGCGAGCAGGAACTGCGGGGGGAAGTCTCCCACTACCTCACCTACGCATTGATCGATCTGGTGGGCGGGTAGCACCTCTTCCGACAGCGACATGGAGGAGGAACGCATGCCCACCCGCACAGCGCATACGACATGGAACGGCGGCCTTCAGGACGGAAGCGGCACCGTTGACCTGGCCAGCTCGGGGGTGGGCCGTTACGAGGTGAACTTCCCCCGGCGAGCGGCGGATGAAGCCGAGGGCGTGACGAGCCCGGAAGAACTGATCGCCGCCGCTCATACGGCCTGCTTCGCCATGCAGTTTTCCGCTCTGCTCGGCGAAGCGGGCGGCAGCGGCCAGTCGCTCGATGTCAGCGCGGACGTGACGCTCGGGCCTGACCCGGCGGGTGGATTCAGGATCAGCGGCATCGCGCTGACGGTGAGCGGATCAGCCCAGGGCGTCTCCCCGGAAACCTTCCTGGAACTCGGGCGGCAAGCCAAGGAGACCTGCCCGGTCAGCAAGGCCCTGACCGGCACGGATATCACCCTGCGGGTGGCGGCTGGCTAAGGGCCGCGGTGCCGCCGCCCCCGGCCGCGGCACGGCTGACAGCCGCAGGTGGCCCCCCGGCCGCCATCTGCGGCCGCCCTGCGCGGCCGCCCTCAATTCCATGATCGTGGTTGATTGGGCAGGAAAATTCCGGCCTGATCCACCACGATCAAGGAGAGGCCCGGATCGCGACGGCCATTAACCACCGCAAGCACTGAGCCACGCTGACGCCCGCGCCGGGGATGCGCGGGCGAGCCAGGCGTCCTGGATAACCTCGGTGAGTTCGGAGATCGGGAGTTCAGCGATCCGGCTTCCGCGCACCAGCACCGACAGATGGCCGTCGAAGTGCGGGGTCGTGAAGAACGGCGAGCCGCCGTCCTGGACCAGGGCCTGCTTGTCCGCTTCGGACGGCACCCAGAACATGATCACATCAGGGTAGGGCTCGCCGCTGGCCGGGTCGGCGGCATCGGGCCGGGGGTTCCGGAAGAACACGAACGACCTGCCGCCCACCTGGTAGATGGGGTTACCGCGCGGGCCGTGAATGAGCTTGACGTGCGGCATGCCCAGCGCGAGGTCGTGGACATCCTCCAACCGGGCAGGCCGCTGCATGGGCGGCATGCCAGCAGCGTAAGGG
>DAHUZQ010000087.1 GCA_027306495.1 Actinomycetota bacterium
GGCTACTTCTTCAACGTCTTCCTGCAGCACGGCACGCCGGGTGCCTACCTGTCCAGCTTCTCCTCGCTCGCGCAGCTTCCGGACCTGTACATCAGCGAGATCAAGGCGCTGATCTTCGGCTTCATCGCGGCGGTCGTCGCCGCCCACCGGGGACTCAATCCCCGCCCCGGCCCCAAGGGCGTGGGTGACGCCGTCAACCAGTCCGTGGTCATCGCGTTCCTGCTGCTGTTCTTCGTCAACCTGGTGCTGACCGCGATCTACCTCAAGATCGTCCCTCCGAAGGGCTCCTGACATGGGCATGGCTGTGCACGAGCGCGAGCGGTCCGGCCGGGACGGCTGGCCGGCCCGGGTGGTCCGGCGCCTGGACCGCTCGCTGTCCTGGCTGGACATGCTCGGCGACCAGCTCGTGTTCTACATCCGGGCGCTCGCCTGGACCCCCCGGGTCATCCGGCGCTACCTGACCGAGGTGGGCAGGCTGCTCACCGAGGTCGCGTTCGGGAGCGGCGCGCTGACACTGATCGGCGGCACCGTCGGGGTCATGATCGGCATGACGCTGTTCACCGGCACGGTGGTCGGGCTGCAGGGCTACGCGGCCCTGAACCAGATCGGCGCCGAGGCGCTCACCGGCTTCATCTCCGCCTATTTCAACACCCGCGAGATCGCGCCACTGGTCGCCGGCCTGGCGCTCTCCGCGACGGTGGGTGCCGGCTTCACCGCGCAACTCGGGTCGATGCGCATCAACGAGGAGGTGGACGCGCTGGAGGGGATGGGCATACCCAGCCTCCCCTACCTGGTCACGACCCGGATCATCGCGGGCGCGGTGGCGCTCTTCCCGCTGTACGCCATCGGACTGGTCAGCTCCTACTTCGCCTCCCGGCTGGTGACGGTCTCCTTCGAGGGGCAGTCCGCCGGCACCTACGACCACTACTTCGGGCAGTTCCTGTCCCCCGTCGACGTGCTGTGGTCGTTCGCGAAGGTGCTGATCTTCGCCGTGGTGGTGATCCTCGTGCACTGCTACTACGGCTACCGGGCCAGCGGTGGCCCGGCCGGGGTGGGGGTCGCCGTGGGCCGCGCGGTGCGCACGTCCATCGTGGCCATCAACATCGTCGACTTCCTGATGAGCCTGGCTATCTGGGGCGCGACCACCACGGTCCGGGTGGCCGGATGACCCCATCGCCCGCCTGGCACAAACTCCGCCGCCGGCTGGCCGGCGTGGTGTTCCTGGCCGTGTTCGGCATGCTGGCGTGGCTGTCGGTGGCCGTGTACCAGAAGCAGTTCTCCACCGTGGCCAGCGTGACCCTCTACACCGACAGCGTCGGCAACGAGATGCATATCGGCGGCCAGGTCATGCTGCGGGGCGTCCAGGTGGGCGAGGTCAGGCAGATCAGCTCGGACGGCCGGGGGGCCAGGCTGCAACTCGCGCTCCAGCCCGGCATGCTGCGGTATATCCCGGCCGACGTGTCGGCGGAGATGCTCCCGACCACGCTGTTCGGGGAGCGCTACGTCGACCTGATCCCGCCCACGCACCCTGGCTTGGCGCGGCTGACCAGTGGCGGCGTCATCCGGCAGGACCGGTCCCGTGACGCGCTGGAACTGGAAAAGGTGCTGAACAACCTGCTGCCGACGCTGCGGGCGGCGCAGCCGGACAAGCTCTCCATGGTGCTGACCGCGCTCGGGCAGGGCCTGCAAGGGCGTGGCAAGGAGCTTGGCGCCACGCTGGTGCAGTTGAACAGCTACCTCGGCCAGCTCAATCCGCACCTGCCCCGGCTGGACCGCGACATCGCCGAACTCGCGGCGCTGGCCCGGACCTACCGCAAGGCCTCGCCCGACCTGCTGGCCGCGCTCAACGACTTCGCGGTCAACGGCCAGACCATCGCCGAGCAGAGCGCCAACGTCGCCGCGCTGTTCGCCAACGTCACCACCGCCTCTTCCGACCTGCGCTCGTTCCTGTCCGCGAACAGCGCCAACATCATCGGCCTGTCGGCGGACAGCACCGCCACGCTGGCGATCCTGGCCCGCTACTCCCCCGAGTTCCCCTGCACTCTGCGCGATCTTGTCCGCTTCGAGCCGGTGATGAACAAGGTGCTGGGGGCGGGGACGAGCCAGCCAGGCATGCACGTGAGTGTCATCGTCGTTCCTTCCATGGGCCGTTACCTGCCGAACCACAACGCACCGGTGTACGGGGACAATCTGGGGCCGCACTGCTATCCCGTGCCCTTCCCCGGCATCCACCTGAACGATGGGGCGGGGTCGCCGGCCGGGAGCACCGCCGCGGCAGGCAGCAAGGCCTCCGGCGCGGGGAGCGGGCACGGCGCGGGGAGCGGGCACGGCGCAGGAAGCGTGCCCGGTGGGGCGGGAAGCCACAGCGGGGCAGTCCGGCCAGCAGGCACGGCGGGGCGAACCATGCAGCCGGCGGGCGGGGCGGCCCCGTTCCCCTTCGGCGCGCCCGGCGTGGCCACCACCGCCCTGGGCCTCCCACCGCTTGCCGGATCACCACAGGAGGACGAACTGGTCAGGGAACTGGCCGGGCTGGCACTGGGCCGGCCGGCCAGCGCGCTCCCCGCGTGGACCGGGCTGCTGATCGCACCGCTCTACCGGGGGGCGCACGTCGTGCTGGGGGTGAGACGGGCATGAACCGTGCCAGCATCGCCGGCCCGCTGGTCAAGTCGCTGATCTTCATCCTGGTCACCGCGACCGTGACGGTGATGCTCGGCCTCAGCATCGCCCACACCGGGGCCTCCGGCAGCGTTGGCTACAAGGCCGTGTTCTCCGACGTGACGGGGCTGGCCGTGGGCGACGACGTGGACATCGCGGGGGTGCGGACCGGTCAGGTCACCAGCATCTCGGTATACGACCGCAACCTCGCCCTGGTGGGGTTCTCGCTGCCGGCCAGCAGGCTGCTCCCCGCTTCGGTGACCGCGACGATCAGGTATCTCAACCTCGCCGGGAGCCGCTACATCGAACTGGCCCAGGGCGTGGGCCGGGTCGGTCAGACGTTGCCGCCGGGCGGCACCATCCCGCTGCGCCGCACCACCCCGGCGCTCGACCTGACCGTGCTCTTCAACGGCTTCCAGCCGCTGTTCCAGGCGCTGTCCCCCGGTGAGGTCAACCAGCTTTCGGCGGAGATCATCCAACTCTTCCAGGGGGAGAGCCCGGACATCACCACCCTGCTGGCCACGATCGGGTCACTGACCACTTCGCTGGCGACCAAGGACCGGGTGATCAGTCAGCTCATCACCAGCCTGAACTCGGTGGTGACCACCGTCGCATCACGGGGCACCGCGCTGGGCAATCTGCTGACGGCGCTCCAGCAGCTTGTGAGCGGGCTCGCGGCCAACCGGCAATCGATCGGCGCCGCCATCTCCGCGCTGGCGCAGTTGTCGACCGCGACCGCCGGACTGCTGCAGGTCGGCCGGGCCCCGCTGCGGGCCGACATCATCCAGCTTGGCCGGATGGCGTCCCACCTCGCGGACAACTCCGCGGTGGTGAACACGTTCCTGCGGAACCTGCCGGTCAAGATGGCGGAGATCGCCCGGCTGGCCTCCTACGGCTCCTGGCTCAACCTGTACCTGTGCGAAGCCACCGTCTCCGGCGTGGGCAACGCGCTCGGCGGCCAGCGTCCGGCCGGCGTGCCGGTGACGGCAGCGAGGTGCCTGTGATGAAGCCGCTGAGCAGCCGCAGCCCGGTCGCCGTCGCCCTGGTGGGGCTCGCCATTCTGGCGGTCATCTCCCTGCTCACCTACTTCTCCGCAGACCTGCCGGTGATCGGCGGCGGCACCGGGTACACCGCGTACTTCAGCGAAGCGGCGGGCCTGCAGTCGGGGAACGAGGTCCGCATCGCCGGCGTCCCGGTCGGCCAGGTGACCGGAGTGTCGCTAGCCGGCGACAAGGTCGCCGTGACGTTCCAGGTGAAAGGCGCCTGGGTGGGCAACCGGACCACCGCCGCCATCAAGATCAAGACGTTGCTCGGCGAGAAGTACCTGGCCCTGGACCCGGTCGGCACCGCGCCGCAGAACCCGTCGCAGCCCATACCGCTGAGCCGGACCACCTCGCCCTATGACGTGACCCAGGCGTTCAATGGGCTCGGTCAGCAGATCAGCCAGATCAACACGGCCCAGCTCGCCCGGAGCCTGGAAACCCTCTCCGCCGCCTTCGCCAAGACCCCGCCGTATGTCCGCAGTGCCCTGCGCGGCCTGGGCTCGCTGTCGCAGGCGGCCGCGTCGCGCGACACCGAACTGGCCAGCCTGCTGAAAGGCACCCGCGCCGTCACCGGCACCCTGGCAGCCGAAGACGCCAGGTTCCAGCGGCTGCTCGGGGACGGCAACCTGCTGCTGGCGATGTTGCGCCAGCGGGAGGCGGCCATCCACGCCATGCTGGTGGCCACCCGGGCGCTGGCCGTCCAGGTTTCCGGGCTGGTGACCGACAACCAGGCCCATCTGGAGCCGGCCCTGCAGGCCCTGGATCAGGTCACCACCGTGCTGGCGCAGAACCAGGCCAATCTCCGGCGGGCACTCGCGCTGGCCGGTCCCTACTACCGGTTGCTGGGCAACGCTGTCGGGAATGGCCGCTGGGTCGATGTCTACCTGTGCGGGCTGATCCCGAGGTCCTATCTGCCGCCGGGCACCGCCCCGGCCCATGGCTGCATTCCCCCCAAAGCGTGAGGCCGGGCTATGAGCACAAACGATGACGACACCGAACCTCCCGTCAGCCTCGAAGATCTGCTGGGCGGAGCGGCGGGAGGCCCGCCCGTGCAGCCCTCAGTGCCCGGCCGACCGGGCCCGGGGCGGCGGGCAGGCGGACTGGCAGCGGCTATCCGGGGATCCCTGACGGGTCGCGGGGCCAGGCGGGCGGCCGGGACGGACCGGGGAGCGGGCCCCGAGGCAGCTGGCGATGAGCGCGGGGCCCCCGGGCGAGGGGCCGCCGAGCGGGCGGCAGTCCCCGGGCGGGCAGCAGTCCCCGGGCGGGCGGCAGTCCCCGGGCGGGCAGCAGTCCCCGGGCGGGCAGCAGCCGCCGGCCAGCGGGCCGTGGCCAACCTCACCGCCG
>DAHUZQ010000112.1 GCA_027306495.1 Actinomycetota bacterium
GCTGCTGAGCGCGATCGCACGTGGCGGGCTGCAGTTCATGCTCGTCATCTGGCTGGCTGGGATCTGGCTGCCGATGCACGGGTACAGCTATGCCGTCACCCCCATCTGGGCGGGCATCTACATGCTCCCGCTCACCAGTGGCTTCCTGCTGGCCGGGCCGATCTCCGGACGCCTTTCCGACCGGTATGGGCCGCGGCTGTTCGCCACCTCCGGGCTGCTGGTGAGCACCTGCGCGTTCATCGGCCTGATCCTGCTGCCGCTCAACTTCCCGTACTGGGCGTTCGCGCTGATCATCTTCTTCAACGGCATCGGGGCCGGGCTGTTCTCCTCACCGAACACCTCCGCGATCATGAGCAGCGTCCCGCCCGAGCACCGCGGCGCCGCGTCGGGGATGCGGTCCACCTTCCAGAACTCGGGCATGTCGCTGTCGATCGGCATCTTCTTCACGTTGCTGATCATCGGGCTCGCGTCAGCCCTGCCACGCGCCCTGGCCGCGGGACTGCGCGCGGACGGGGTGCCCGCCACGGCGGCGGCGAGTGCCAGTCACCTGCCGGCGGTCAGCACCGTCTTCGCCGCCCTGCTCGGGTACAACCCGATACAGCACCTGCTCGGGCATTCGCATGTGCTGGCCACGCTCCCCCATGCCGACGTCGCGCGACTGACCGGCACGACCTTCTTCCCCCATCTGGTGGCCGGCCCGTTCCACCACGGGATGGTCATCGTCTTCACCGCCGCGGCGATCATGTCGGTGATAGCTGCGCTGGTGTCGCTGATGCGCGGCGGCCAGTACATCTACGAAGGCGACGGCCAGGCGCGGGATGCCGCCCCGTCGCCATCTGGCGTAGGCTCTGGGCGTGCCCAGGTATGAGTACCGGTGCCGCTCCTGCGGCGCCACCTTTGAGCGGACCCGGCCGATGGCAGAGGCATCGCAGCCGTGCCCGTGCCCGGAAGGTCACGACGACACCGTGAAGTTGCTCTCCACCGTCTCGGTCGGCGGACAGGCAGAGCGCCCCGGTGGCCCCGCCGGTGGTGGTGGCTGCTGCGGCGGCGCCTGCGGGTGCCGTTGACCGCCATCGGTGTGCAGCGCTGGCTTGCGGAGCTCAGCACCAGCACCGAGACCGTGGCCGAGATCATCTCCGGAGCCGACCTGACCGCGCGCGTCCCGACCTGCCCGGACTGGAGCCTCCGCCAACTCGCCACCCATATCGGCCGCGCCCAGCGCTGGGCGGCGCAGATCGTCGCGACACGGGTCACTCAGATGATCCCCTTCTCCGAGGTGGCCGACGGCCGTTTTCCGCCCGACCCGGCGGGCGGGCCGGACTGGCTGCGGGCGGGGCCGGCCCGGCTGGCGGAAGCCGTCGCGGGAGCGGGCGAAGCGCGGGTGTGGGCCTTCGGCGGATTGCGGACGGCCGGTTTCTGGGCACGGCGGATGGCGCACGAAACGGCCGTGCACCGCGCGGACGCGCAGCTCACCGCCGGGATGCGGCCGGTGATCGACGCCGATATCGCCGCAGACGGCATCGCGGAGTGGCTGGAGTTCACTTCCGCCCCACCGGCCGGGCAGGACGATGATCCACGCGCAGCGGCGCTTGCGGGCGGGCGCTCCCTGCACCTGCACGCCACCGACGCCGGGCTCACTCCGCCGGCGGAGTGGGTCATCCGCGAGTCGGCGGGTGCCCTGGTGCTGGAGCGCGGCCATGCCAAGGCCGACACCGCCGTCCGCGGACCAGCCAGTGACCTGCTCCTGCTGCTGGTGCGCAGGATCAGCCCCGGCGACCCGGCGGTGGATGTGATCGGGGACCCGGACCTGCTGGACCGCTGGCTCGCGGCCACGCCGTTCTGACCCGGCCACGCCGTTCTGACCCGGCCAGGCCGGCTCAGACTCCTCGCTGCTGGCCCGGCCGGTGGGCACCGAGCTCGTCAGCTGTCCTTGGCCGGGACTCCTCAGCCTCCACCGGCCCGGGACTCCTCAGCCCCCACCGGCCCGGGACTCCTCAGCCTTCCTTGGCCGGCTCGCCGTGGCCGGCGTTCGCCCGGCCCAGCCCCCAGTAGGCCTTGGGTGATAGCCGCTCAGGTGGGATGCCACGACCGGCCAGGGTTTCCCGCAGCGCCAGCACCACCTTGGCTTCACCGGCCAGGTACACCTGGCCATCGCCCGGCGGAAGCGCGAGCCGGGCCAGCGCCCGCACCAGCGCACCGGAGTCACCGGCAGGCCGTTCCCCACGGTAAAGCCAATCGATGCGCAGGTCTGCCACCGCTGCGGGGGCGAGGGCATCCTCGGGCGTCGGGACCTCGACGACCAACTGGGCATGGGCGGTCGCGGGGAGCGCCTCGGCCATCGCCGAGAACGCGGGCAGACCCGCCTGATCCCCGGCGAACAGGTGCCACTCCCGCCCCTCGGCGAGAAAGACCTTCCCGCGCGGCGCGATGCCCTCGATCACGTCACCCGGCTCCGCCGACGCGATCCACCGCTCCCCCGGGCCGGCCGCGCCGTGCCGGACCACATCCAGGGTGACCTGTCGCCGGGCGGCGTCGAGAGCCCTGATCGTGTAGCGGCGGCGCACCGGCCGCCGCCCGTCGGCCGCCACCAGCAGCATCATGTCCTGGCCGGGCCGGTATGCCAGGTCAGCGAGTTCGGGAGCGGTGAGGATGAGCCGCTGCATGCCGGGGGTGATGCGCCGGGATTCGCTTACCTCCAGCTTCATCCTGGTGGTCCCGGCGAGAGCGCCGGTGAGTTCGGCGAACGGATCTTCCAGCGCGTCGCGGAGCCCAGCGGGCACGGCTTCGGTCATGCGGGTCAGTCCTTGGGGGTGCGGCGGGGCGGGGCCCGGCCCGGATACGGAGGTGCCCCGTCACGCTACCTGGCTAGCCGGTGGGCTTGACCGCTGACCCTCGCCCGTACGCCTCACTCCCGGCCCCGGCCGCACCGGCCTCCCCCTCCGACCCGGCTGCACCGGCCTCCCCCTCCGACCCGGCCGCACCGGCCTCCCCCTCCGACCCGGCCGCCCTGACCCGCCCGCTGGCCCCCTGCCGAAACGGCGCCTGCGGTTTAAGCTTGCAGCAGGGCGTGAGGCCGGGCTGGGGGTGCGCGGAGTGGCGTCGGTTACGCTTCGCCTGCGGGCCGCCGGCGGACTGCAGGCGGTCCGCCGGGGCTTGGCCACTGCCCTGCCCCCCCGGTTCTCACTGCGCTCGGCCGGGCAGGCGCGGACCCTCCGCCGCACCTGGCTGGACACGGCGGACTGGCGGCTTCACCGAGCCGGGCTGACCCTGGAGCACCGCATCGTGCCCGGCGGTGGCGAGACGGTGCTGGCAGATCAGCAAGGAGTGGCGCTCGCGACGCAGTCGGGCTCCGCCCGCTGGCCGTGCCGTGCCACCGACCTTCCCGAAGGGCCGCTGCGAGCCGCGCTCACACCGGTAACCGGTGAGCGCGCGATCCTGCCGACGGTCCGCACGGTGACTCGGACCCTCCCCCTGCGGGTGCACAACACTGAGAGTCAGGCCGTCGCGTGGCTGAGCGTGGACAAGCTGACCGCCCGTCCTGGCGAACCCGCGAGTTTGCCCGCCAGCGGCGGCGCCCGGGCACGCAGCCTGCTGGCAGGCGCCGAAGCGTCGGGGAGTGATGGCGCTAGGGTCGTCGGTGGCGCCGCGGTGGGCCGTGCCACCGACCGCGATGTCCTGATCACGATCAGCCCGCTGCGCCGTCGCGAGTCGGACGTGCAGACACTGGCACGATCCCTCAGTGGCCCACCCCTGCTCGCCACGGCAGCCGAGCCTGCGATGGTCGTCGCGCTGGCGGCGGTCGGGCGCCGGCCGGGTGACTACACCGGCCGGGTGGAGGTCAGCCTCGCACCCGAGATGCCGGCTGGGCCGGCGGTGGCCCACGTGCTGCTCGTGCTGCTTGACCTGCTGGAGCGGAACATACCGGGAACAGTGCGCGACCTCGACACCGAATTCCTCCACGACCTGCGGGTCGCAGTGCGCCGGACCAGGGCCGCGCTGAAACTCCTGGGTGACGTGCTGCCCGCCGGGCTGGCCGACCAGTTCGCGCCCGAGTTCAAGTGGCTGGGCGACGCCACCACCCCGACCCGCGATCTGGATGTCTACCTGGAGAGCTATCAGGCGATGGCGTCGTCGCTGATGGCCGCCACCCCCGCCGAACTGCTTCCGTTCCGTGACTATCTGGGCCGTCGCCGGTCGGCGGAGTGGCACCAACTCGTCCGGGCGCTGCGGTCGGCCCGGTTCACTGAGCTGACCGGCTCCTGGCGCAGTGAGCTGGCCGCGGTCGCCCATGGCGCCGCGCCCGCCGGGCAGGAACTGACCGTCTGGCGGCTGGCCGCGGACCGGACCGCCCGGGCCCACCGGCGGGTGCTCGCCGCAGGGAATGTGATCACGGACGCCTCGCCGCCCGAGGCCCTGCACGCGCTCCGCAAGCGGTGCAAGGAACTGCGGTATGTCATCGAGTTCTTCGCGTCCCTGCACGACCGCAGTTCCGTTCGCGCGGTGCTCCGTGAACTCAAGGGCCTGCAGGACTGCCTCGGCGCCTTCCAGGACACCCAGGTACAGCGCCTGCAACTGCGCGTGTTCGCGGCCCAGATGGTGGCCGGGCGGCAAGCGCCGGCCCACGTGCTGCTGGCGATGGGTGAAGTGGCGGCGCAGCTTGCTGCCCGCCAGCGTGAGGCCCGGGCGGAGTTCTCGGGCCGGTTCGCGCGGTTCTCCGGCCCGCAGGCCCGCACGGATATGGCGGCGCTGATGGCCCGTAGCGGCCCCTGAAGATCGCTAGCCCGCCCAGTGGTAAGTTTTGTCCTCATTTGCCGGACCATTCCGCCCTGCCCGGAGCATCCTGGGAACTGCGGCCATGGGTGGGAGGGGAGACGTGAACCACAGGATCAGCCGGGTCGAGATCCCCGTGTTCCCCGAACACAAGTTGTTCCGGGTCCACGACCCCGACGCCGGCTCCGATGGACCGGGTGCACCGCTACCCCCCATGGGCGCGCTGATCAGCGTGACCCGTGAGCAAATGTGGGTCGGCAGCCTTCAGGAACGGGTGGCTGTCAAGGTCACACTGGAGGAGTGGACCACCGCACCCCCGCCCTTTGGTGAGGAATGGGAGGACGAGGCGAAGGCCGTTCTCTACCTGCGCGGCGCGGTCAGTGTCGACATGGGGTCGGTGGGGAGAGCGATCGAAAGACTGCGGCTGTCCGGCGGCGTCGGCGACTACGTGATCCGGGTATACGCACGCAACCGGCGTGAGGTCGTCCGCCTGTACAACGACCTGTTCGCGCGCCGCCTCGACCCGCTCAGCGACGAATTCACCCGGGCGTGCCGGGAACTTGAGGGCGTCGAAGAGTACCTGCTGCAGCTATGGCGTGAGTCCTGACCACCATCGGCCGGAGTGCCCGGGGCTGATCCCTGGCCGCCACCGCTCTGATCTTGAAGGATCATGGACAAGCGAGCCCGGCGGTGACCATCACGGTCCCGCACCCGCGCGGGGGGCGTTAGCTGCTGGTCCCAGCGTGGGGCAGGGCAGGCACCCTGGGTGACAGGGCCGGCGGTTCGGTGCGGGAGGTGGAGCGGTTCTGGGTGGTCGTACCCGACGACTGGCCGGCACGCAGCACCACGAATGTGTAGATGACCACGGAGATCGCCGCCAGCAGCAGTGCGCACACGATCACGGCCAGGGCATGCGACCGGCGATGCAACCGCCCCTTCACCTGGTGCGCCTCGAAGGAGGACATGCGTGCCGCGAGCTTTGGCTCGGCGCGTGAGAGATGCTGCTCGATCTCGGCGAGAATGCGCTGTTCATCCATGGATAGCGCCATAGCGCCACCTCCGCCCGGCCGCGGACCATTGTCTCTACTATCCCCCGGCCACGTGAATTTTAGGCATGGACGGGAACATCACCCAGTAAGGGAAGTACCGGGCAGTTCCCGGTTCGGCCGCTTTCCGGTCATGGCGCGGCAGCAGGCCCGCCCCAAGCCAGCCGGACCAGGCTGCACGGGTGGAGGATGTGCGGCGGCTCGGGTGTGCGGGGGCTCGGGTGCACAGGTGGACGGGCGCTCGGTGTGCGCGCACGGACGGCACTTGACGTCATCGAATATCAGTTCTATATTTGCCTGAATGCGCTGGGAGAGCATCAGAGCGGACCGTGACGCGGCGGGCGGCCAGGCGGCCCTGTTCGAGCAGGGCGCCGTGGCCCGGACCTTCGATACTCCCGGCTTCCGGGGGATGACCTTCTTCGAGGTGCATGCCCGGTCGATCATCAACCGCGTCCCGGAGGCGTCCCGGGTCCCCTTCCGGTGGACGATCAACCCCTACCGGGGATGTGGGCATGCGTGCCGGTACTGCTTCGCCCGCCAGACCCACACCTACCTGGACCTCGATGCCGGGCACGACTTCGACACCAAGATCGTCGTCAAGGTCAACGCCCCGGCGCTGGTCCGGCGCGAGCTTGGCCGGGCCCGCTGGCAGGGTGAGCACGTGGCGATGGGCACCAATGTGGACTGCTACCAGCGCGCGGAGGGCAAGTACCGGCTTATGCCGGGCATCATCAGCGCGCTCCGCGATGCGGCCAACCCGTTCTCCATCCTCACCAAAGGGACACTGATCCTGCGGGACAAGGATCTGCTGGTGGAAGCCGCCGAAGTCACCGACGTCGGGCTGGCCGTCTCGGTCGGCTGCACGGACCGCGAACTCTGGCGGACGCTGGAGCCGGGTACCCCAAGCCCTCAGCGGCGGCTCGGGGTCTGCGCGGCCTTCGGTGAGGCGGGGCTGGCGTGCGGGGTGCTGATGGGGCCGATCGTCCCGTTCCTGTCCGACAGCCCGCAGCAGCTTGCGGCGACGGTCAGGCAGATCGCCGAGGCAGGAGCCGCGTCGGTGACACCGATCGTCCTGCACCTGCGACCCGGTGCCAGGGAATGGTTCCTGGCATGGCTCGCCGAGCATCATCCTGCGCTTCTCCCCCGTTACACCGAAATGTACGGTCGCGGGGCCTACGCGCCGCGCGCCTACTGCGACCAAGTGGGAGCACGGGTGCGTGATCTGGCGCAGCAGTACGGGGTGGGCCGGGCTGCCCCACCCCGGCGCGACCGCTCACATAGCCGCTGGAATCGGGCGGGTCACCGCGGGCCGCCTGGAGCCGGATCGCAGCGAGATTTCGAGGCGGGCCTGGGGCCGGGGCACGAGGCGGGGCCGGGGAACGAGGCGGGGCCGGGG
>DAHUZQ010000116.1 GCA_027306495.1 Actinomycetota bacterium
GTACCGGCCCGCGGCCGCGACAGTCGTGAACGGCCCGTGGCAGCGGGCGTAGCGGGCCACCAGATCGCCCAGCGGGTCCGGCAGGGGTGCGGTGAACGCGGCGGGCACCCCGACCGGCAGCGGTACCCCCAGCGCGTCGCGCAGTCTCCCCGCATCCTCGATCGCCGCCCAGTGTGCCTCGCCCGCAATCCGCACCTCGATCGCCCTGCGCCGCGCTGCGAGGTCCGAGAGCCACCCCGGGGCCGATCCCGGATCGTCGCAACGGTCCGCGACCTCCGCTGACGACAGCGGCCCGATCGACCGCAGCAGGTCAGCAACCGCTTCCAGATCCCGGCAACGGCGCCCTGGTGCCAGCCGCTGCAGTTCCCGCTCGGTCTGCCCGACCACGTCGGAGTCCAGCAACTCCCGCAGGTCGGCCTGGCCGAGCAGTTCGGCGAGCAGTGAGGAGTCCAGCGTGAGTGCCTGTGCGCGCCGCTCGGCGAGCGGTGAGTCCCCCTCGTACATGAACGCGCCGACGTAACGCAGGAGCAGCGAGCGCGCGAACGGGGACGGGGCCGGGGTCTCCACCTCCACCAGCCGGATCGCCCGGCCCGCCAGGTCACGCATCAGCCCCGTCAGCGCAGGAACGTCGAAAGTGTCCTGCAGGCATTCGCGCACGGTCTCCAGCACCACCGGGAACGAGCCGTACTTGCTGGCCACTGTCAGCAACTGGGCGCTGCGCTGGCGCTGCTGCCACAACGGAGAGCGCCGGCCGGGGCGGCGGCGGGGCAGCAGCAGCGACCTGGCCGCGCACTCCCGGAACCGGGATGCGAACAGGGCCGAGCCGCCGAGTTCGGCGGTGACCAGGGCCTCGACCTCCCCCGGGTCGAGCATGGCGATACCCGCGGGTGGTGGCTCGTCGGTGTCGGGGACCCGGAGCACGATCCCGTCATCGGTGTGCATGGCCTGCACGTCCATGTCCTGGTAGCGCTCGCGGAGCCGGGCGGTGATCGCCAGCGCCCAGGGGGCGTGCACCCGCGCGCCGTAGGGGCTGTGCAGGACCAGCCGCCAGTCTCCGAGTTCATCCCGGAAGCGCTCCATTACCAGCGTTCGGTCGTCCGGCAGGTAACCGGTCGCCTCCTGCTGGGAAGACAGGTACCGCAGCAGATTCCCCACCGCGGACTGATCCAGTCCGGTGTCCAGCAGGCGCCTTGTGGCCTGCCGCTGGTCAGCGGTCGCGATCTCCCGCATGAACGTCCCCAGAGCACGGCCAAGCTCGGCGGACCGGCCGGGTGCGTCTCCGTTCCAGAACGGCAGCCGGCCCGGCTGACCTGGTGCGGGGGAGACCAGAACCTGGTCGGCGGTGATGTCCTCGATCCGCCAGGAGGTGGCTCCGAGCACGAACACATCGCCCACGCGCGATTCGTAGACCATCTCCTCGTCGAGTTCACCCACCCGGTGCGACTGGCGGCCGGAGCGTTGCGAGCCGACCAGGAACACCCCGAACAGGCCCCGGTCGGGGATGGTGCCACCGCTGGTGACCGCGAGCCGCTGTGCGCCGGGACGCCCGTGCAGCAACCCGGTTGTGCGGTCCCAGACGAGCCGGGGGCGCAACTCGGCGAACTCATCGCTCGGATAGAGGCCCGCCAGCATGTCCAGCACGGCCTCCAGCACCCCGCGGGTCAGGCTGGTGAACGGGGTGGCACGGCGGACCACCGATTCCAGGTCGTCGACCGCCCAGTCGTCCATGGCCACCATGGCGACGATCTGCTGGGCCAGCACGTCGAGCGGGTTGCGGGGTATCCGGAGTTCCTCGATTTCGCCGTCCCGCATCCGCCCGGTCACCACGGCCGCCTGGACTAGGTCGCCCGGGTACTTGGGGAAGAAGACGGCCCGGGACACATCGCCGACGTTGTGCCCGGCCCGGCCGGTGCGCTGCAGGCCGCTGGCGACCGACGGGGGAGACTCGACCTGGATCACCAGGTCGACCGCGCCCATGTCGATGCCGAGTTCGAGACTGGAGGTGGCGACGACGGCCGGCAGCCGCCCGGCCTTGAGTGCTTCCTCGATCTGGGTTCGCTCGGCCCGGGAGACGGACCCGTGGTGGGCGCGGGCCACCTCGGTCGGCGCGCCAGCCAGAATCGAGGACTGGGCGATGAACTGTGCAGGCATCCCCGGCGCCGTGCCACCGCTGCGGCCCGTCCCGTTGTCCCGGCCCGTCCCGTTGTCCCAGCCCGGTGGGCTGCCCCGCTGCCCCCTGCTGTCTGAGCTGGGGCCGCGCTCCCCGGCGCGTCCCGCATCCCCGGCGCGTCCCGCATCCCCGGCGCGTCCCGCCTCCCCGGCTTCCGCTCGTTCTGCTGCACGGTCGGCTGCCAGTTCGTTCAATCGCGCGCACAGTCGCTCTGCCAGACGGCGGGAGTTGGCGAAGATGATCGTCGACCGGTTCGCTTCGATCAGGTCCAGCACCCGCTCTTCGACGTGGGGCCAGATCGAGCGCGGTCCTGCCGCCGCGGCCAGCAGATCCTCGGATGTGTCCGGGACGAGTCCGTTCGCCCGGCCCCCTGGTATCCCAGCCGGGATCCGGGCCGGTCCGGGCGGTGGCGGGGGATCGGTCATGTCTTCGACGGGGACGACGATCCGCAGATCGAAGCGCTTGCCCGACGGCGGTGCCGCTACCGTCACCGGGCGCGGACCGCCGAGGAAGGATGCGACCTCGGCGACCGGCCGCACAGTCGCCGACAACCCGATCCGCTGCGCGGGCGGGCGGCCCACACCGGCCTGGACACGCAGTGCGTCGAGTCGTTCCAGCGACAGCGCGAGGTGCGCGCCCCGCTTGTTGCCGGCCAGTGCGTGCACCTCGTCCACGATGACCGTCTCCACGTTCCGCAGGATCTCCCGCGCCTTGGAGGTGAGCAGCAGGAACAGGGACTCGGGAGTGGTGATGAGAATGTCGGGTGGCTTGGTCGACAGCCGCCGCCGCTCATCGGCCGCCGTGTCACCGGTCCGGACCGCGACCGTGATGTCCGGTGCGGCCAGGCCATGCCGCTGCGCGATGTGGCCGATCCCGGTCAGGGGAGCACGCAGGTTGCGCTCGATGTCCACCGCCAGTGCCTTGAGGGGCGAGATGTAGAGCACCCGGCAGCGCAGTGTCGGATCGGCCGGGGCTGGCTCGCCCGCCAGCCTGTCCAGCGCCCACAAGAACGCGGCGAGCGTCTTGCCCGACCCGGTGGGGGCCACGACCAGGGTGTTGTCCCCGCGCTCGATCGCCGCCCAGGCCTGCGCCTGCGCGGCTGTCGCCGCGCTGAAGGCACCGGTGAACCACTCGCGGGTGAGCGGCCCAAAATTTGCGACCGGATCAGCGCTCTCAGCCACGCGGCCGCTCCCGGCATCCGCCGGGTCATCGGGCGCTGGTGTCCTGCCGGGCGCTGGTGTCCCGCCTGCTGCGGATGCCCCAGTTGGCCCGGAAGCGACTTCGGGTAGAACGGCGGGCGTGCCCGTACCGCCGGGCGCGGCGTTCGCGCTCGGCCGGGGCGTGGGCCCGCCAGCCATGACTCCATCCTGCCCGCTGCCGCCGACAAGCGGGGCCATCAGCGGGGATGGTGGGCCGGGTCCCGGGGAGTGAACCACATGAGGCCCAGGACCGTGAACCTCAAGACGGACGATTCAAGGAACGGGGACCGCCATGACCATCGCCCGGCACCGAAGTCGCACGCACCTGTTGTATCCCACAGCCGTCGGCACCCTGATCTTGGTCCGGACCGCGATGGCGGCTCGGCAGCCCACAACACGGGGCCGTCACATTCGTCTCACTCGCACAGCGGGCTCGGCAGCGTCATCCCGCAGAATGGTGGGGGCGACCACGACACCGACAACAGCGGCGGCCCCAGTGACAGTGACGGCAACCTCTAGGCGGGCACGCACCCCGCGGGCGGACTTCATGGCGCGACTCGGATTCCTCTTGCTGCGGTTGGCGACGGCCGCCGCGCTGACCGTGGACGCCGTCGTCCACCTGCACGATGCTTTCTACTACGACGCGAATGTCGGCAGCCTGATCACCGAGGGCGAACTCTTCCGGACGGAGGCCATCATCGCCATCATCGCGGCGCTTGCGGTGCTGCTGTGGGCACGATGGCCCGCCTGGCTACTCGCATTCCTGGTCGCGGCCGGCGCGTTCGCCGCAGTGCTGACCTTCACCTACATCGACATCGGGCAGTTCGCGGGCCTGCCGAGCATGTACGAGCCGACCTGGGTGCCGGTCGGCAAGATGGCCTCGGCGATCGCCGAGGGCCTGGGTGCCGTACTGGCTCTGACCGGGCTGATCTGGGCACTGCTGCGCGCCCGCTCGGCCCGGCGTTCCCGGCGCGCCCAGCCTGGACGGTGACGCCCGGTTGGCCGGTCAGCCGGTGAGCTTACGGACAGAGCCGGTGAGCGGGCCCGCCGTCCCCCGGATCTCGCAGACCACTGTCCGCGCGCCGGCCTGCCAGGCACCCTGATCGGGGAATATGTAGGTCTCGGTCAGGCCAGCCGGGGCGATCTGCGGATCGAGGTAGCCGGCCAGCCTGCTGGCACAGCCGAGCCGGGCGACCTTGGCGAGGGCCGTGGTTCCCGGCCACCTGGTCCCGGCCATCCGGAATGTTCCGTAGATCTCGTCCTGGTGAAGCTGCCGGCACGGGACAACGTGCGCCGCCGACACCCCGTTCCGTGCCGTATTCGCGCAATCTCCGGTGCGCAGCGCGAAGATGGTGCCGCGCAGTGGGTGCGGGTCGCGAGGCAAGGGTGCGGGGCGTAGCAGTAGGGCCAGCACCAGAGCGCCGGCGACCAGCCAGACTCCGGTGAGTAAGAGGCCGGTGACCGCCAGCCCACGGCCGCGGCGCCGGCCCTGGCGGGTACGGGCGAGGGCCACGATGCCGGTGACCGCCGCGACGGGGACGGCCGCGATGATTCCGGACGCCACCGCCACTACCGCCACGGCGTCCATTGGGGGCCGGCTGGCCTGGGGCCGGTGGCCCGGCCCGGCGGGAGGCAGGGCCGGGATGGCTGGCGTCGGCGGCCCTGGCTCCCCTGCGCTGTATGCCGGCGAACCAGGTTGCTGGGGGCTGGCGGCTTCGGGATGAGGCTGGGGGCTGGTTGTCTGCGGATCGGGCTGCTGGCGGGGTGCCGGACCGGAACCTGCGACAGTGCTCACAATTCCCATGATCTCGCTCATTCTGTGCTGCACCAAGCGAGGAGCGGTGGCCGGGCCGGTCGGTACGCTGGCCCGGTGCGGCTCACGGTGTTCTGGCAGCGGATGAGAGCCCAGTTCGGCGAGGGCTACGCCGACAGTGTCGCCAAGGACTTCGTCCTGGCCAAGCTGGGTGGGCGCACGGTAGAGCGGGCACTGGCCGAAGGTGAGGACGTCAAGACGGTGTGGCTCGCCGTGTGCGATGCCTTTGACGTGCCCGAGCGCCTGCGCTGACGCCGGTGTTGCCGGTGGGCGGGCCGCACTCGGCAGGGCTCCGCTCATTCGGCGTGTTGAGTCGATGATCGAACACACGTTCGCCTAGAGTGAGGGCTAGGCGGTAGCGCCCATGCGGGCGGTCCCCGAGCGGCACGTGCATTGTCGGTGGTCGCGCGTAGCGTCTGATCCGGCAGGAAGCCCATGACTTACGGGAGTATCGATGGCGGTCAATGACAAGGCGGGCGGCAGGCTGGGCGACCGGGAGAGGTCCCTGGAAAACGCGCTCGCTCAGATCGAGCGGCAGTTTGGCCGGGGCTCGGTCATGCGGCTCGGGGACGAGGCGCGAACCCCCATCGAGGTGATCCCGACCGGTGCGATCGCGCTGGATGTCGCGCTCGGCATTGGCGGGTTCCCGCGCGGCCGGGTGGTGGAGATCTACGGCCCGGAAGGAAGCGGCAAGACCACCGTGGCTCTGCACGCCGTCGCCAGCGCGCAGCAGGCCGGGGGCATTGCTGCGTTCATCGACGCGGAGCACGCTCTCGACCCTGAGTACGCCAAACGGCTGGGCGCGGACACCGACGCGCTGCTGGTCTCCCAGCCGGACACCGGTGAGCAGGCGCTGGAGATCGCGGACATGCTGATCCGCTCCGGGGCGATCGATGTCATCGTGATCGACTCCGTCGCCGCGCTGGTGCCCAGGGCCGAGATCGAGGGGGAGATGGGCGATAGCCACGTCGGCCTCCAGGCGCGGCTCATGTCCCAGGCGCTGCGGAAGCTGACCGGAGCGCTCAACCAGACCAAGACCACCGCGATCTTCATCAACCAACTCCGGGAGAAAGTCGGCGTCCTGTTCGGGAGCCCCGAGACCACCAGTGGGGGCCGGGCGCTGAAGTTCTACGCATCGGTCAGGCTCGACATCCGCAGGATCGAGACGCTGAAGGATGGCACCGAGTCGGTCGGGAACCGGACCAGGGCGAAGGTTGTCAAGAACAAGCTGGCTCCGCCTTTCAAGAACGCCGAGTTCGACATCCTGTTCGGGACAGGGATCAGCCGGGAGGGTGGCCTCATCGACCTTGGTGTGGAGCAGGGCATAGTCCGCAAGTCCGGGGCCTGGTACACCTACGACGGCGATCAGCTTGGCCAGGGGAAGGAGAACGCCAGGAATTTCCTGCGCGACAACCCGGACATCGCCAACGCGATCGAGAAGAAGATCAAAGAGAAGCTGGGCATCGGCCCACGACTGGACGGCGCGCTGGCGGGCAGTGCCGGTACCGCATCGGCTCCGAGCCTGACGGTTGTGCCGGGTGCGGATGGCCTCGTCGCTGGCGCGGGCGCGCGGGGGGCGAATGGAGCGGCTGGGCGAGGGCAAGGACCGGCCGGGACCTGACCAGTGACCCCTGGGAGGAGCACCGGGCCGGGGCGGGAGCCTGGCAGCGGCACCGGAAGTGGTCGGCCCGAAGGTGGCAGGGGCTGGGTTCAAGACGGTGGCGGCCGGGCACAGGACGGTGGCGGCCGGGCCCAAGAGGGCAGGGGCCGGGCCCAGGACGGTGGCGGCCGGGCGGAGGACGTGGCTGTGGCCCTCTGCCTGCGCCTGCTGACAGTCGGCCCCCGCACCCGGGCACAGCTGGCGGATGCGCTCCGCCGCAAGCGTGTGCCGGATGATGTCGCAGCGGCGGTGCTGGACCGGTGCGCAGGAGTGGGGCTGATTGACGACGCCGCGTTCGCGCAAGCCTGGGTCGAGTCGCGCCACCACGGACGGGGCCTGGCCCGCCGAGCGCTGGCCGCCGAACTGCGGCAGCGCGGGGTGGATGACCACGAGGTGCGATCCGCGGTCGAGACGATCAGCCAGGATGACGAACTGGCGGGCGCCCGCCGGCTGGTGGGCCGGCGGATCGCGGTCAGCCGCGGCAAGCCGATGCCCACCCGGATCCGCCAGCTCACCGGATTGCTGGCCCGCAGGGGGTACTCGCCGGACCTGGCCTACCGGGTGGTTAGGGAGGCCCTGGACGCCGAAGGGGCTGCGGGCCGGGCGGCGGTTCAGGCCGACAGCGGAGGGTGGCCACCGGCGGAAGCGGACGGCGCGGATGAGTGCTGGGACCGGATCGGCGGACTGCCAGGCTGATCAATCAACCAGGGATGCGGACGGCGAGCAGGCACACGTCGTCGGAGCGAGGTGCTGAGCCCAGCATCGCGCGCTCGGCGGCGGCGCAGATCTGCTCCGCCGAGGAGAAGGGCGCGAGGCGCATCGCAATGGACAGGGCTGTGAGCCCCTCCCCGATATCCCGGCCACGGTCCTCGATCAAGCCGTCGGTGTAGAACAGCAACGCCGAACCCGGGCCGAGTCGCTGGTGAGCGGACCTGAAGATGGCATCCCGCCAGACGCCCAGCATGACCCCACCGCGGGTTTTCAGGTAGGCCGCGTTCCCGGTCTGGCTTACCCACAGCGGGGGCGGGTGGCCTGCGCTCGCGAAGGCCAGATCGTGACTTGCCAGGTCGAGCACCGCGTAACAGCCGGTCGCCATGGCGTCCGGCAGCATCCGGGTCATGGCGGCATTGGTACGGTGCAGGACCTGCGACGGAGAAGGATCGCCCATGGCGTAGGCGCGCACCATGCTCCGGATCTGGCCCATGACCGAGGCCGACTCGATGCTGTGCCCAGTTACATCACCGATCACCAGCCCGACCCGGCCTCCCTCCAGTGGGAACGCGTCATACCAGTCGCCGCCGACGTGGGCCTCGTCACTGGCGGGCAGGTAGCGGACGGCCAGGTCCAGGCCGGGGACGTCTGGCGCGACCGCCGGCAGAATCGCCTGCTGCAGAGTTTCTGCGATGCTGTGATCTCGGTTGAAGGCATCCACATTGGCGAGCCCGACCGCGACGCTGCGGGCGAGTTCCTCCGCGATGGCGACGTCGGTTCCGGTGAACCGCAGCCTGGCGGCCTCGCGGCCGAGGATCATCACTCCGAGTGCCCGGCGGCCGACCACCAGGGGAGTCAAGATGGCGCTGGCCGGCGCGAGCCGTTCGGCGACGAAGGCCATAATCGGGCTGAGGCCGGACCATGCCTGCAGTTCCGCGCTCGTGTCCGCCACCAACTTGGTGGAGCGGCTCTGGAAGGCGACCTGGATCGGCAGGGGGCCTGTGGCTGGCACCGAGTGTTCCCGCAGCCCGGTCAGAGCCTCCGCTTGCCCGGCGTCATGGTGAGCCAGTGCGGCAGCACGCAGGTTGCCATCGGGTGTGGGCAGGCAGATCACGCAGTAGTCGGCCAGCGTGGGGACGACCAGCCGCGCCACTTGATCCAGCAGTTCCTGCCGGTCACTGCTCGCGGCGACGAGTGTGCCCGCGCGCAGCAGGAAGCTGAGTTGCTGCTGCGCGCGATCCGCGTCTGTGCGGGCAGCCTGCTCCCGGGCCATCAGTTCGGAGCGCATCCGTTCGTCGCGCTGGCGCGCGGTGAGGTCGACCACATAGGTGACCCAGCGCAGGGGGTTGCGGCTGATCGCCGCCGCCCCGATCAGGACCGGCACGCGGTGCCCGTCCTTGTGCAGGTATTCCTTGTCATAGGGCTGGAACGCGCCGGTCGCGACCAGCTGCTGATAGGCCCGGCGATCGCGCTCGGCGTATTCCGGTGCGGTGAGGCTTGTGTACGAGAGCCGGCCGGCCTCCAGATCAGCCCTGCTGAAGCCGATCAGGTCGAGAAAGGCATCGTTGGCCTCGTAGATCCCTTCCTCAGCGGAGGTCACCACTCCAAGTACGTTCGCATCCCGCAACCTGCCGAGCAGCCGGCTGCCCTCCCGGATCGTCGCCTCCGCGCGGCGTTCGTCGGTGATGTCGGCGATGATCGCATACGCTCGCTGCGGCCTGCCGTCCTCACCGGCCGCGTCCGGGACAGCTGTCGTCCTGAGCCACCGGGACTCGCCGGTGTAAGGGCGCTCAAAGCCGATCACCATCTCGCGCACGATCTGGCCTGTCCGCAACGCCACGGCCACGGGAAATTCCTCAGGCAGGAGCGGCGACCCAGCCTGAGTCGTGACTGAAGTTGCGACAGGCAGCGGCCGGTGCAGCAGATTCGCCACGTCGATGCCCAGGATCGCGCCAGCCGCCGGATTGGCGCTCATGATGGAGCCGTCGGCGTCGTAGTAGATGACGCCCAATGGCAGCGTCTCGAAGAGCGTGCGGTAGCGTTCCTCGCTCCCGGTCAATTCCCGGGCGAGCGTCTCCAGTGCCTGCCGATCCCGGACGTGTGAGGTGACGTCCCTGACGTAGATTTCTATCCCGGCGACCTTGCCCTGGTTGTCATGCACCGGCGAATACAGCAGGTCGACGAACATCTGCTCGATCCCGGCGCCGCCCCGGTTGATCATGACTTCCGTCGACCGCTTCAGATACGGGATGCCGGTCGCCATGACCCGTTCCATGTTCTCGAAGCGGTCCTGGCCCTCCAGTTCGGGCATGGCCTCCCGCATGGGCCGCCCGACCAGGTCCCGCCAGCCGGTCAGTTCCCGGTAGCGCTCATTCACGAACTGCATGATGAAGTCGTGGCCGGTTACGTAGGCAACCCCCGCTGGCAGGTTCGCCAGCAGTTCGCGCATCACCGCAAGCGTGTACCCCGGCTCCTGCCTCGGCGCCCAGAGCGCGGCCACCTGCTACCCCCGTCGCAGTGTCCAAATCGCTCAGCCAGGATATCCGGCGATGCGGTCTCCCCATAGGCCAGCGCATCCTGCGCGATCGCGGGTGGTTGCCGGCGACTGCCGGCCCGCTGCACCACCCACCCGCGACGGCAGGCCCTATCCCCGCGCCGGGGAACTACGCTGGCATCACGCGTCGGTGGCTGAGAGCTGGCAGGAACGCAGGAGCGAGGTGTGCCATGAGCAACGCGGTCGGCGTGATCATCGCGGTGGCGGCTCTCGCCCTGCTGGTGGCCGCCGGGGGCATGCTGTTCGCGCTCCGCCGCTCAGTGTCCAGGCTGGCCGCCACGGCACCGGCATCCGTGGATCCGGCGCAGGCAAATCTACCTGGCGTGGACCGGGACAGTTCGCCCGCTGCCGGCACCGAGCAGGCGGCCCAGGCCCGGCGCCTCGCGGAAGACAGCCGCAGCCCCGAGGAGGCCCAGCAGCGCCTGGCGGAAGCGGGGCGCGCAGCGGAGCGGCTACGGGCGGCGGCAGAGGCTGATGCCATCACAATCGTGCGCCGCGCTGAGGAGTCCGCAGAGGAGATCGTCCGGGTCCACCGGGAGGCTGAGGACCGGATCACGGCTGCCCGCGAAGAGGCCAACCAGCAGCGGATCGACCTGGAGCGCCGGGAGGCGCGGCTGGCGGACCGGGAGGGGCGGCTCGATGCCGAGGCGCGGCGGTTGGAGGAGCGGTCGGCGGGCCTTGAGGCTGCCGACCGGGATCTTGAGCACCGGCGCGCCGAACTCTCGCGGCTCGACGAGGAACGCCGCCTCGTGCTGGAACGGGCGGCCGGGTTGTCCGCCGATCAGGCCAGGGACGAACTGGTGACCACCATCGAGAACCAGGCCAAGCGCGAAGCGGCTCTGCTTGTCCGGGACACCGAGCGGCAGGCGCGGCGCGAGGCGAACGACCGGGCACGGCGGATCGTCACTCTCGCGATCCAACGGGTCGCCACCGAACAGACCAGCGAATCGGTCGTGTCTGTGCTGCACCTGCCCAGCGACGAGATGAAGGGGCGCATCATCGGCCGCGAAGGCCGCAACATCCGTGCTTTCGAGTCGGTGACCGGCGTCAACCTGATCATCGATGACACACCGGAAGCTGTCCTGCTCTCCTGCTTCGACCCGGTCCGGCGAGAGGTCGCCCGGCTGGCGCTGGAGCACCTGGTGCTGGACGGGCGCATCCATCCCCAGCGCATCGAGGAGACCTACGAGCGCAGCAAGGCGGAGGTGGAGCAACGCTGTGTGCGGGCGGGTGAGGACGCCATGCTCGAACTCGGCATCACCGATATGCACCCGGAACTGGTGACCCTGCTCGGCCAGTTGCGCTACCGGACTTCCTACGGCCAGAACGTGCTCGGTCATCTGGTCGAATCCGCGCACATCGCGGCCATGATGGCGAGCGAACTCGGCATGGACGCACTGCTGCTCAAGCGGTGCACGGTCCTGCACGACATCGGCAAGGCCCTGACCCATGAGGTGGAAGGCAGCCATGCGCTGATCGGTGCGGAGATCGCGCGCAAGTACGGCGAACCCCGCGACGTGGTCCACGCCATCGAAGCGCACCACACCGAGGTGGAAGTGCGCACGGTGGAGGCCGTGCTCACGCAGGCCGCCGACGCGATCAGCGGGTCGCGGCCCGGCGCGCGGCGGGAGTCCCTCGAAGCGTACGTGAAGCGTCTCGAACGACTTGAGCAGATCGCCGCGGCCCATGAGGGCGTGGAGCGGGTGTTCGCGATGCAGGCGGGCCGCGAGATCCGGGTCATGGTCAAGCCGGGTGAAGTCGATGACATCCAGGCCCAGGTGATCGCGCGCGACGTGGCCAAGGAAGTGGAAGAGGAACTCACCTACCCCGGTCAGATCCGGGTCACCGTGGTGCGGGAGTCCCGCGCGATCGAGTTCGCGCGCTGAAACGTTGCCCGCGCCTACGTCGTGCATGATCACGGAATCCTCTCAGCGAATAGAACTGACACGATTCCGTGATCATGGAATTGCTGCTCCAGCCGCGCGCCGAGTGGTTGGCCGGGCCGCGCGCCGAGTGGTTGGCCTGGCCGCGCGCCGAGTGGTGGGCCTGGCCGCGCGCGGAGTGGTGGGCCTGGCCGCGCGCGCTTCGCGGCACGCTCAGCCGCAATCGAGCTTAAGGTCCGGGACGCCAGGCGGGATGAATCCGAGGGCCTGCCCGTAAAAGGACAGTTCGGCTTCCAGGCAGGCCACGATCGTTTCCGCCATACGGAACCCGTGCGACTCACCCTCGAATTCGATCAGCCGGTGGCGGATCCCCCGGTCAGCCAGTTCGGCGGCGATCGACCGTGACTGGCCGGGCGGCACGATGGGGTCCTCCAGCCCCTGCAGCAGCAGGATCGGGCAGGTGTGCTCGCTCACGTGGCCGGCAGGCGCCCGTTCCTCCCAGACCGGCTGATAGGCGGGCAGCGGGCCGATCAGCCCATCGATGTAATGCGCCTCGAAGTCATGCGTCTGGGCGGCGAACCCACGCAGGTCGGCGATGCCGTAATAGGACGTCGCCGCCCGGAACACGACCTCACCGGCCGCGTGGGTGGTGACGGCGCCGAGTGCTGTCCACCCACCGGCCGATCCGCCCCGCACCGCGAGCCGGTTCCGGTCGGCTCCGCTCTCCTCGGCGAGCGCGAGCGCGGCGGCGATCACGTCCTCGACGTCAACGATCCCCCACTGGCGGCGCAGTCGCTCCCGGTAACTGCGCCCGTAGCCGCTGGAGCCCCCGTAGTTCACATCGACGATCCCGATTCCGCGGCTGGTGAAATAGGCCTTCTCGCAGTCCAGCAGGGGCAGCGTGTGCGCGGTCGGGCCCGCGTGCACCCAGACGATGTAGGGGGGCCGTTCCTCCTGCGGTGCGCTCACTTCGGGGTTCGCGGGCGGGTACACGATCGCGTGCACCGTGCGCCCGAACCGGCCAGATAGTGTCACCGGTCTCGGCACGGGCAGGTAGGCGACGTCGGGAAGGGGGATCTCCTCCTGGCAGAGCACCTGCGTGCGGGCGGCCGAGACCTCGACCCGGACCAGCGACAGCGGCCGGTCCGGGCCACCGGCTACGCACACCACGGTGTCGCCGTCGGCCGAGAGCCCCGAGCAGATAGCGGGGAAGCCGATGTCCAGGTCGGTCAGTTCAGCGGTCCGCGGGTCCAGCACCGCCAGGCGCATCCCGCCCTGGCCGTGGGTCACGGCAAGCCTGCCGTCGCCGAGCATGGCGAAGGGGCGGCTGCCAAGCTGCCAGAGCGGACTGGCGAACTCTTCCTCAGCCGGGCACAGCGCCTGCGGGGGCACGCCGGCCAGGTCCAGTTCGTAGATGTTCCACCAGCCGGGCCAGTCGGTGACCGCGTAGATCCCGGCGCTGTCGCGCCACAGCGGCGCCAGGACGGACTCCCGCATGCCGCCCTTGATCAGGCGGCTCTTGCCCGCCACCCCGTCCTCCAGGACCGCCACCCGCAGTTCGGTCCCGTCCCACGGCATCCGGGGATGGTTCCAGGTGATCCAGGCGAGCATCCGGCCGTCCGGCGATGGCGTCGGGAACGCGAAGAAGTCTGATCCCGTCACGATCTCCCGGAGCCCGGCCGGATCCTCGGCGGCCGACCCGTCCAATGGGACCGCCACGATGGACCGTGTGACCTTGCCATCGGAATGGCTCTCCTGGACACACCACACCTCGCTGGCGTCCGGGGAGAGCGTGAAATCGGCGTACCGCAGGGCGGCCTCCGCCCCTGAGCCGGAGTGCGGGGTCAGCGGCTCCGGCTCGCCCGCGTGCCCGGCCGGCTCGCCCGAGTGCCCGGCCGGC
>DAHUZQ010000119.1 GCA_027306495.1 Actinomycetota bacterium
GGCGTTCGGCGGCGAGGTGATCTACTTCTCGGCGCTGCGGCCGTTCACCGAGTTGTGGGTGGCGTCGAAGTTCGCCGGCCTGACCCAGTACCACGCCAGCTTCCGGAGCTGCAACCGGGCCTTCCACATCGATCCGGCCCGCCGCCTGGATCACTGGTGCGGCCAGTGCGACAAGTGCTGCTTCATCGACCTCATCCTCGCCCCGTTCCTGCCGGCCGCCGACCTGGCCGCGATCTTCGGCGGCACGGAACCGCTGGCAGATGCGGGGCTGGAGGACCGGTTCCGCGCGCTGCTGGGCACCTCCGCGAGCCGCAAGCCGTTCGAATGCGTCGGCGAGGTGGGTGAGTGCCGGGCCGCGGCCCAACTTGCGGCCGCGCGCGCGGACCGGGTGGGCACACCGCTGCTGCGCATCCTGACCGCGGACCTGCCGCCGACCGGTGGGGCCGCCATCGAAGCCCTGATGCGGCCGGTCGGGCCGCACGCGATCCCAGATGCCTATGCGACCGCTGATCTGCTGGTCTGACCTGCGCGGCGCCCGCGCCGGGCTGTGGGGTCTCGGCGTGGAGGGCCAGGCCAACCTGCGCAAGCTGAGCGCCCTCGGCGCGCAGGTGGTGCTCGCCGACGACCGGCCACCGACTGGAGGGCTCGACGGCCGGCCGGTCCTGGCCACGACCGAGGCGCTGCCGGCGCTGGCGCGCTGCGACGTGGTCGTCAAGAGCCCGGGCATCAGCCGGTACCGGCCGGAGATGTCGGTGCTCGCCGAGGCCGGCGTCCCGGTGACGGGCGGCCTCGGCCTGTGGCTGGCCGAGGCGGACACCGGCCGGGTCGTCGCCGTCACCGGCACCAAGGGCAAGAGCACCACCACCGCGATCCTCGGCCACCTGCTCAACCGGCTCGGCCACCCGGCGATGACCGGCGGCAATTTCGGGGCGCCCCCCTGGGACCCGGCGCTGCCCAGGGTGGACTACGCCTACTGGGTGATCGAGACGTCCAGCTTCCAGGCGACCGACCTGGCGTGCTCGCCGCCGGTGGTAGCGGTAACCTCCCTGCACCCCGATCACCTCGACTGGCACGGCGATGTCGAGACCTACTACCGGGACAAGCTGTCGGCCTGCTCGCAGCCTGGGGCGGATCTGACCGTGGCCAACGGCGACAGCGCCCTGCTGGCCGAACGGGCCAGCCTGCTCGGGCCGCGGGTCGAGTGGGTGCGGGCCGGTGATGACCCGGACGCGGACTGGCTGGTCCCGCTTGGCCTGCTGGGAGCGCACAACCGTCGGAACGCCCTGATCGCACGGGCCTGCCTGCGGGCGCTCGGCATCGCGGGGGCGCAGGACCCCGGGGTGCTGCGGGAGGCGGCCGTGGGGTTCGCCGGGCTGCCCAGCAGGCTGGCGGTGATCGGTGAGGTCGGTGGCGTGACCTTCGTGGACGACAGCCTGTCCACGAACGTGCTGCCGACCCTCGCGGCGCTGGACGCCTTCCCGGGCAGGCGGGTGGCGCTCATCGCGGGTGGCCATGATCGCGGCATCGACTACACTCCACTCGCCGCCGGGCTCGCGGACCGCGCCGATCCCACCCTGGTGCTGACGGTGCCCGACAGCGGCGCCAGGATCGCGGCGGCCATCGAAGCCGGCCAGCCCGGCAAGGTCGACGTCATGGCCTGCGACGACATGGCGGCAGCCGTCGAGCGCGGCTTCGCCTGGGCGGTGCCGGACGGGGTCGTGCTGCTGTCGCCGGCCGCCCCGAGCTTCGGCCGGTTCCGTGATTACCGCGACCGGGGAGAGGCCTTCGGCCGGGCGATGCGGGCGTGCGAGGCCGGCCCCCGGCCCGGCCGGGGGCCTGGCCGGGGGCCTGACGATGCCGGCTGAGGACGGGCTGCCGGCCGGCCTGCTGCGGGAGTTCCGCCGGGTGGCCGGCGAGTCCGGGGTCCTGACCGGAGCGGTCACCGCCGGCTATGCCACCGACTGGACGGGCGCCTTCGCTGGGCGCACCCCGGCCGTCCTGCGGCCGGCCGACCCAGAGCAGGCCGCCGATCTGCTGCGGCTGTGCGCGGAGGCAGACGTCGCGGTGGTTCCGCAGGGTGGCAATACCGGTCTGGTCGGTGGCGGTGTCCCCGGGCACGGCGAGGTCGTGCTGAGCCTGGCCCGGCTCCGCGACGCCGGCCCGGTCGATCCCGGATCGGGCCAGATCACGGCTGGAGCGGGGATCACGCTCGCGGAGGTCGCCGCGGCTCACCCGGACTTCGACCTCGGGGTGCTGATCGCGAGCCGCGGCAGCGCGACCGTCGGTGGGGCGATCGCCACCAACGCGGGCGGCCTGCGGGTGCTGCGGTACGGGCCGATGCGGGCACAGGTGCGCGGCGTGGAAGCGGTGCTCTCCGACGGCTCGGTGCTCTCCCACCTCGGGGGCCTGGTCAAGGACAACACCGGCTACGACTACCCGTCCCTGCTGGCCGGCTCGGAAGGCACGCTCGCGGTGATCACCGCTGCCCGGCTGCAACTGGTTCCCCGCCCAGCCGGTCCGGTCACCGTAATCGTCGGTCTCGACGGCGTGGCCGCCGTGCACTCGCTGGCCCTGCGCGCCGTCCGGGAGGTGGGCGGGCTGCTGTCCGCGGAGTTCTTCCTGGCGGAAGGGCTGGCGCTGCTGGCCGAGCGCGCCGGGCTCGGCCCGCCACTGCCCGCTCCGGTACCCGCCTACCTGCTGCTGGAGGCCGCCGGGCCGGGGGCCGCCGATGACCTGGCCGGCCTGGTGGGGGACCTGCCGGCCGCAGTGGGCACCTCGCCGGCGCAGCGCGCGCGGCTGTGGGCCTACCGGGAACGCCACCCCGAGGTGGCCGGGTTCCTCGGCACCCCGGTCAAGCTGGACGTGTCGGTGCCGGCGGCGGCGTGGGCACGGTTCACCTCGGAGGTGCCCGGGGTGGTGACAGCGGCCGACCCCGGCGCGCGGGTGATCATCTATGGTCACGTCGCGGATGGGAACGTCCACGTCAACATCGTCCCGGGCGGCGCCGCGGACGGGCGGCATCAGGACGCGGTGTTCTCCTATACCGCTTCGCTCGGTGGCTCGATCTCGGCCGAGCACGGCATCGGTGTCCTGAAGGGGCCCTGGCTGGGGCTGGCGCGCAGTCCCGTGGAGCAAGCGCTGTTCGCGCGGATCCGCCGGGCCTTCGACCCGGCGGGCATCCTCAATCCGCACGTGCTGCCGCGATGAGAGTGATCGCCGGTTCGGCCAAGGGCCGGACCCTGCTGGCGCCGCGCGCCACCGGCACCAGGCCGATCACCGACCGGGCGAAGGAGAGCCTGTTCGCCATCCTCGCGCCGGATCTGGCGGGCGCGGCGTTCCTCGATCTGTTCGCCGGGAGCGGATCGGTGGGCATCGAGGCACTGAGCCGCGGTGCCTCGCGGGCGACTTTCGTGGAACGGTCCACACCCGCCCTGGCCAGCATCCGGCGGAACCTCGATCTCACCGGACTGGCTGGCCGGGCCGAGGTGGTGGGCGATGACGTGTTCGGCTTCCTGCGCCGGGAGCCGTCGCCGTTCGCTGTGATCTTCGTCGGCCCGCCGCAATGGCGGGGGCTGTGGACGCGGACGGTGACGGCGCTGGACCGCGCTCCGGGCTGGCTGGCGGGCGGGGCCGAGGTGATATGCCAGCACGATCCTGCCGAGAGCGCCGAACCGGACCTGGAGCACCTGACCCGATCCGGTGAACGGACCTATGGCCGGGTCCGGTTCACCTTCTTCCGGGCAGGCGCTGCCGGCCGAGTGTGACTGACCCGGCAGGCCGGCGATGTTGCCACCAGCCGTGCGCATCCAGTACCCGCTTGGCATGGGCCAGCCGTTGGCACGGTCTTCGTGCCCGCTGCTCGCCGTGATCAGTGCTTACCCGGCGCTGCGCGCTCGCGGCTCCCACATCGCCCCGGTCAGCCGAGCAGCTTGCGGCGGTGGCGCCAGGCAAGCCGGAGCAGGGCAGCGCCCGCGGCCTGGATGGGCACGCCAGCCCGGCTGAACCTGCCGACGCTTTCCTGCGTGAACGGCAGTCCGGCCGCAGGGCCATCACTGACCAGCTGGCCGTCAGCGTTCTCGCTCACCAATCGGCCCTCGGCGTTCTCGCTGACCAGGTCCGCGAACACGTCGTCGAAGAAGTCCGCGTCGATGACGGCGACTGTGAGGATATCCGTGGCGAGCGTGAACGGGTCCACCCCAATTCCCAGGCACCACACGGTCAGCGCCCCCGAGGCAAGCCCCGAGCTCATCCGCCGGGAGAACGGCCAGCGCTCGTAGTCCAGGCGGCCGTCTCCGTCGGCTAGGACCTCCGGGCTGCCGAGAAGCTCCTCGCTGAACTCGCGCACCATGGCGCGCCACAAGCTCAGGTCGTGGCGCAGGGCGGCCGGCACGTCAGCGGCCGGCTGGAAGACTCCGGCCGGCATCACCTGATACGCGCCACCTGCATGGACCACTTTGGCCGGGTCGCGCCAGTGCAGCAGGAAGCTCGCCTGGCCGGAACGTGCCCGGCGCAGGGTGAGCGTGATCACGGCGGGCAAAGCCGGGCGCCGGGAGAACACCCGCGGATCCCCGATCGCCCTCCGCAGTGGCAGGTCAGACAGTGTCACCTGCGCGGCACCGCCCTCCCAACGGGAGGTGTACTCGTGGGCGACCGCATGGCCGACGCTGAGCCCCTCGAAGAACCACGCGCTCGAGAACGTCATCCCCGGCCGGGGCGCCACCAGGTTGGCGTCGAGCATGCGGTAGCAGACCCGGTTCTCGAACAACGCGGGCGGATCGAGCGCGGCGATCGCCTGAGCGTAGGTCCCGAACCGCTCGCCCGGTGCGCGCCAGGGCAGCACGTGGGAAGCGAGCGGGGCGAGGTCGGCGCCGGGGGGTGGCGGATCGCCGGACCATTCCAGCCGGACGTCGTCCAGCGGCAGCGGCGCCGGTGGGAGCCAGCCGGGCCGGGTGAGCAGATCGGTGCCGGCGACCCGTGGCAGATCCGGGTACAGTCCCGCCGCCGCGTGCGACAGTTCCTGTCTGCTGCGCGTCATCAGGCCGCGCACCTCGCGCCAGCGCTTTGTGGTTTCGGTGACAAGCCACTGCGGGTCGCTCACCGCGCCTCACCCCTCACATCCCCGGCTCATGGTCGCGGTCACTGTAGCCCGGGCCATGGGAACGGGCATTGCCGTGCGGGCCGTGACCACCTGGTCGGGCGGTACCGGCAGGGCGCGTACCGGCAGGGCGCGTACCGGGCGGGCGCGTACCGGGCGGGCCGCGTAGACAGCGTGCCTGGCCGGACGGTGCTGGAAGGTGCCGGAAGGCTTGCCGGTAACCTGCCGTCCCATGGACCTTGGCTTGCGGGGCACCCGTGTGCTGATCACCGGCGGCAGCAGGGGCCTCGGCTTCGCGGTCGCGCATGCGCTCGCGGCCGAAGGTGCGGCAGTCGGACTGATCGCCCGTGGCGCTGACGATCTGGCTGACGCCGGGCGCGCGCTCGCCGAGCACGGCGTGAGCGTCCGGACCGCCGTGGCCGACGTGAGCGATACAACGGCACTAAGACAGGCGGTCGACGCCATCGCGGCGAGCCTCGGCGGCCTCGATCACCTGGTGGCCAATGCCGGCGGGACGGTCGGCGGCAATCTCGCCGACTCCGCACCCGGTGACTTCACCGCGACCTTCGCGCTGAACGCGGGGCATGCCGCGGAACTGATCCGCGCCGGACTGCCACATCTGCGCCGCTCCGGTGGAGGTGCCGTGGTGATCATCGCCTCGATCACTGGCATGCGGCCGGCGCCCCGCACCACTTACGCGGTCGCCAAAGCGGCTGAGATCCACCTCGCGGCGACGGCGGCACAGGAACTGGCCGCGGACAACATCCGCGTGAACGCGGTCAGCCCCGGGTCCGTCCTGTTCCCCGGCGGGTCGTGGGAGCGGTTCGGGCAGGAGAATCCGCAGGCGTTCGAGTCCTTCGCCAGCACCCAGTTCCCGCTCGGCCGCCTCGGCAGGGCGCAGGAGATCGGGGATGTCGTCGCTTTCCTGCTCTCGCGGCGCGCCTCGTGGATCAGCGGCGCGAACAT
>DAHUZQ010000120.1 GCA_027306495.1 Actinomycetota bacterium
AGCACCACGCCCCCCTGCGCGGCCGGCCAGAAAGAAGTAGCGGCCTCACCGCGATGGGCACGCACCGGGTTCCCGCACCCGGTTCCCGCACCCGGTTCCCGCACGACCGCACCGTCGGCAAGCACCCGATCGACGCCGGCCGCCGGCCTCGCGTGACTTCATTCTCTTAAGGTGCCGTGATTCTCAAAAGGAAATGGATATTCCATGATCAGACATACAGGCTTGCGCCGTGCCATCGGCGTGCTGGCAACCTCGGGCATCCTCACCACCGCAATGGCGGCGGTGGCGGCCGCCCCGGCCGCCGCCGCCACGCTCACCTGCGGGACCACCATCACCCACAACCTCACCCTGCACCGCAACCTCAACTGCCGCACGCTGACAACCAGCGGTACTGCCATCACCATCGGCGCCGCGAACCTGACCGTGAACCTCAACGGCCACACCATCACCGGCCCGGGCGTCGGCGTTGACGCCTACGGCATCTCCGACATCGGGTACAACGGGCTGACCATCGCGGGGGGCACGGTCACCGGCTTCTACCAGGGCGTCTACGTCTCCGGCGGTGCCACCACCCCCCTGACCGGCATCGTGGTCAAGCACCTGACCATCACGGCGGGCCAACCGGCTTTCAACGCCGAGGGCTATGCAATTATCGGCCGGTACCTGCGCCGTGCGAGCATCCACAACCTCACCATCAGCGACTGCTACTACGGCATCGACCTGTACGGCAATACCGGCAGCACCATCTCCCGCATCCACGTCGTGAGCCCGGAATATGGCCTTGAGGATCAGTACGGCATCGGTAACACCTGGGCGCACGACACCGTGAGTGGCGCCATCGGTGACGCGTTCTACATTTATTTGACGGCCAGGTCGGCTGTCCGCGACAACCACCTCAGCGGATCCGGGGCCGTCGGGGTTTACGACTACGAAGCCACCGGGCTCAGCATCACCGGCAACACCTTCGGGCCCATGTACGACGCCATCGACGACTACTACTCCACGGGCACCACGGCCGCCCACAACAAGGGCACCGGCGATGGGTGGGGGATCTACTCCTACTTGGCGACCGGCGCCACCTACCACACCAACACCTTCAACGGCGGCGCGTTCGGGATCGAGACCGACTACCCCACCAACGAGACGCTGTCGGCCAACGTGACCAACCGCAACTCCGACGCCGGCGTCTTCGTCTACACCGCCTCCACAACGTCGTCTTACACGGCCAAGCTGATCCACAACACCGCCAACGGCAACCGGTTCGGCCTCTACTCACAGATCCCCACCACGGGGTACGGCAACCACGCCGCCCACAACAAGGTCCTCAACTGCCACAACGTCGCCTGCGTCAAGGCCGCCATCCGGCGCGCCACCCTGCTCGGGGCACCCGTCCACCTCGTCCCGAGAGCACCGCGCCGGCCCGCCTCCGGCCCGCCGGCCAGACGGAGGTAAGCGACCGAAACCGTGGGACCACCGGCCAACAGGTAACCATGGCCAGGCCCACCACTGCCTAGATAGGCAGCAACCACGGCTGGTGTGCCCGCTGGCGATTGCCAGCGGGCACACCAGCCCCAGCCCAGCACTTCAGCAAGCTGAGTTGGTCAGCCGTCAGCGCGCGCCACACCCATCGGGCAGGCGACCCCCGTACCACCCAGCCCGCAGTACCCGTTCGGGTTCTTCGTGTCGGACAGGTACTGCTGGTGGTAGTCCTCGGCGAAGTAGAACTCGCCGGCGGGCAGCAGTTCGGTGGTGATCGGCCCGTACCCTGCCTCGGCCAGCCGGCGCTGGTACGCCGCCAGCGACGCCCGCGCCGCCACCTCTTGCTCCCGGTCCTGGTAGAAGATCGCCGAACGGTACTGCGTCCCCAGGTCGTTGCCCTGGCGCATCCCCTGGGTCGGGTCGTGCGATTCCCAGAAGACCTTGAGCAGATCCTCATACGTGATCCTGGCTGGATCGAACACGACCCGCACGGTCTCGGAGTGCCCGGTCCGGCCGGTGCAGACCTCTTCGTAAGTGGGGTTGGGCGTGAACCCGCCCTCGTACCCGACCGCCGTGGTGAGCACGCCGGGCGTCTGCCAGAACTTCCGCTCCGCGCCCCAGAAGCAGCCCAGCGCGAATTCAGTCACCTGTGATCCCTCGGGATAGGGGGGCCCGAGCGGCCCACCGAGCACCTCATGGTGGTCCCGCACGGGCATGCTGGCCGCTCGCCCGGGCAGTGCCTCCTCCGCCGTCACCATCTGTGTCTTGTGGAAGCCGAACAACGCCACTGTCATTCCTCCTCACGCAACGTTCACCACGCCCAACACCCGGGCCGCCGGAGCTATGCCCTATCGCACGAGCCGTCATGATCGGCAAGGAGTTCCAGTGCCGATCCCAGCGAACTGGCATCGCGAGCACACCAGGCTCGCGCGTGATCAGCAGATCACCATGAACCCGCTGGTTATCTAGCCATTGACGGCTGCCGTACCAGGCCGTATCTTCGGCCCCACGGGCAGGCGTGGCCAGATCGAGAATTCCGGGTGCCGAGGGATCGATGAGTTGACTATTCCCCTATCTGATAGGGGCTCCAGGGTTTAATCTAGCCTGCGCTGACGTTCATTGGCCACTCAAGCCAGCAACACCTCGGGGGCATTCGTGAGGCAACTGTTCCGGAACACCGGACATCGCCGCACTGGCAGGCGTCGTAACGGCCGGTCCCGCTCCCGGCGGCCGGTCCTGATGGCTGCCGCGACGGCAGTGTTGGCGATCTCTTTCGGCTCGTATGCGATCATGCGACCCACTGCCACCAGAGTCAGCGCCAATCCGTTGCCGCCACCTGACCGGATCTGTCCCATCCAGTCCTGCGCGGACTATCCGGAGCCGGGCAAGATCAAGGGCATCACCCTGTCGGCATTGACGACTTATTTGCTGTTCACTAAGTCAGCCAAATTGCAAGTACGCGCTGCCAAGGTCTGGGGAGCAAACGCTATCCGGCTGCAGATCGTGCAGGACAAGCTGGTCGGCCAACGGGGGCGGCAGATCTCCCCCAGGTACCTGGGGGACATCCGCCGCCTGGTGCATTACGCCCGGCGTCTGCACCTCACTGTCATCCTGAATGCCCAGACCGAGATCAGCATGGGGTTCCCGTTCAACGAGAACTTGCCGACCAAGGCCACGTTCGCCTTCTGGCGGGTGATGACCCGCTTCTACGGGCGTAACCCCCATGTGGTGTTCGACCTGTTCAATGAACCCCGGTTTTGCACCTGGCCGCAGTGGCGGACGGCATTCCAGCGACTGGTCAGCTATCTGCGCTCCATCGGGTCCCGCAACCAACTATGGGTCGAGGGTCTGTGGTGGGGGAGCACCCTCGCAGGTGTCCCACTGCTGCACGGGCAGGGGATCGTCTACAGCTTCCACCACCCCGGCAGTCCGTGGCCGTGGCAAACCCCAGTCGGCCCACAAACCTGGAACAGCGCCTTTGGGTACCTATCCCGGGAACACATTCCGCTGGTGGATGGGGAATTCGTCAACTTCATGGGCGGCTACTACTGGCCCCGTTCCACCCATATGGTTACCGAGTACCTTCACTACCTCTCAGCCCACCACATCGGGGTGGTGGCGTGGAGCTTGCAGCCAGGAGTCATGACAGCGACCACCAACCTCATCACGGCTGTCAGCGAACCGCAGGGCGCAGGCAGGCTGATTTGGCGGTTCTTCCACGGTGAGCAACTGCCCTGGGTGCCCGCCATGACGGAGAAAGTGCCGTTCAGGTTCGACCGGGGCCAGCCGTAACTGGGTCCCGGAGCAAACTGGGTCCCGGAGCGCGGTTTACCCGCCGTCAGCGCCCAGTTCCTCGCCAGCCGGGGACGGGGATGCCGCAGGGGCGGCGGGCGGTGGCACCGGAGTACCCGGCACCGGTCCCGGCGGCACAGATGCAGCCGGGACCATATCCGCGCGCGGCCACAAGTAGTACCCGACCGGGAAGATCCGGATATTGAACCTGTCCGCCACCAGTCCCCACAAGCCTCGCCGCGCCCAGATGGCCACCGCCATCGCGATTACCCCGAGCACAATGAAGTACCAGGTCCCATAGTTCCCGAGGGTCTCATAGATCACGTAGTAGATAATCGCGCCGATGATCGGCCCTTCGATCGAGCCGATCCCGCCGATGATGGTCGCGAAGATCATTTCAGCCGACCAGCTGACGTTGAACACATTCGAGCCCTGTACGAAGATCTGGCTGATGGCCAGCAGTGCCCCCGCCCCTCCGCAGCCGATCGCGGCCACCACGAACACCAGGCGCTGCACCCGGCCGACCCGGCCACCCGCGCTCCGGGCGGCGATCTCGTCGTCGCGCACAGCGGTCAGCACCAGCCCGCCCCGGCCGCGCAGCAGCAGGTAGCCGGCGGCGAGTGCGGCCACCAGCACGGTCAGCGCGGCCCAGTAGGTGATGGCGCCGAGCAGGGTGGCGCTGAAGTTCAGGTAGGGCAGCAGCGAGATGCCGGTGCCGCTGCCGAGCGAAGAAATGCTGGTCACGATCGCCGCGAGCACCGACGCGACCACCCAACTGGCGATCGCGAAGTAGGCGGTGCGCAGGCGGCGCAGCAACCACCACACCGGGATGCCGACGATGCCGGAGACGAGCATCGCCAGTGGCAGCGCCACGAAGACGTCCACGCCGTGCTGGGCGAAGACGACGACCGCGTACGCACCGATCCCGACGAATCCCTGCTGGCCAACCGACACCAGCCCGGCGTAACCCGCCAGCAGATTCCACATGCTGGCCATGATCATCAGGATGAACACGTTGACCAGCAGGCTGGTCGTCCCGGAATAGACCAGGTACGGCAGGTAGGCCAGCACCGCAACAAGCACGACCGCGACCGCCGCGACCCATACCGTCGACCGGCGGGAGCGGGTCACCCGGACGTCCGGGGCGGTGAACGCAGGGACGAGGGCAGCGGCACGGCTGCCTGTGGTGCTCATGCTGTCCTCCTTATGCCTGTCAGACCTTGCGGCAGGACCACCAGCACCGCCAGGAAGACCAGTTGCCCGGCCAGGAATTGGTAGTCGGGGTGGGCCGCCCCACCGATCTGCGCGCCGATCTGCTGCACGACGCCGAGTACGATGCCACCGGCGAGTGTCCCCCACAGCGAACCGAGCCCGCCGATCACCACCACCTCGAACGCATACAGCAGCAACTGGCCGGTGCCGATGGTCGGGTCGAACTGCGAATACATGCCGAAGTAGGCCACCCCGGCCAGGGCGACAGTGCCGAGTGCGATCGCCGCCGCGATGCCGAAGATATGCCGGTAGTCGGCACCGGCGAGTTGGGCCGCCTCCCGGTCATCGGCGACCGCACGAATGAGCCGGCCATTGCGCGATCTGGACAGATAGAACTGCAAGACCAGCAGCACCGTCACCGCCACCACCAGGATGATCAGGTCGAGCCAGCCTATGGAGATCTGCGACCCGATGCTGAACGAAGCGGTCCCGAAACTCCCGTCCGGGATGCCGTGGCTGTTCGCGGACAGGAACTGCAGCAGCACGGTCTCGATCACGATCGACAGCCCGAAGGTCACCAGCAGGGTGGTGATCGTACCGCGCTCCAGGCTCGCCTGGATCAGCGTCCGCTGCAGGAAGTAGCCGCCCACCGCCATGATCGGGACCACCAGCACGAACGACCAGACGCCCGGGATATGGGTGAGGGCGATGACGCCGAGCGCCACGTACGCGGCCACCACCGCCAGATCCCCGTGCGCCAGGTTGATCACCTTCATGACACCGAACATCAGCGACAGCCCGCACGCGAACAGTGCGTACAGGCCGCCAAGCAGGATGCCCTGGATGATGTCGTTCACCCAGATCACGCCGGATCCACCCCCAGTCCTTCGTGGGCGCTCTCGGGCACAGCGGCCAGGCCGAAGTAGGCACCCTCGATACTGTCGGCGGTCAGCCCGTCCGGGGTGCCTTCCAAAGTGGTCCTGCCTTCGAGCAGGCAGTGAATCCGGCTCGCCACCCGCAGCGCCTGGCTGACGTCCTGCTCGACCAGCAACACCGTCACCCCGGTCGAAAGCAGGTCCGGCAGCATACCGTAGATCCGGTGGACGACCACCGGAGCGAGCCCGAGCGACAGTTCGTCCAGCAGCAGCACCCGCGGGTTCGCCACCAGCGCCCGGCCGAGTGCCACTGCCTGCTGCTCACCACCCGATAGCTGCGACGCGGGCTGGCGGCGCCGGTCGCGCATCCAGCCGAACAGCTCATACACCCGCTCCACCGACCACGGTCCCGGACGTGCGTATGAGGCGCCGACCAGCAGGTTCTCCTCCACGGTCAGTGACGGGAAGAGCCGCCGGCCCTCCGGGACCAGCGCGATCCCGGCGGCCAGCCGGCGCTCCGCACGGCGACCTGTGACATCCTCACCGTCAAGCCGTACCGACCCGGCGGTTGGCCGGTGCAGGCCGGCGATCGTGCGCAGCAGCGTGGACTTCCCCGCGCCGTTGGCGCCGATGATGGCGTAGACGTCACCGGCGCGCACCTGCAGACTCACGCCGTCGAGCGCTCGCAACTGCCCGTGATGTGCGGTCAGTCCGGCGACCTCGAGCAATGGGGGCAATGCGCCGGCACTAGGCACCGCGGTCATGCGTCCTCCCGGGCAGCCTCGCCGGCCAGGCCGGCCAGCGAGGTGGTCACCTCGGTACCGAGGAACACCTCCCGGACCGCCGGCTCAGCCAGCACCTCAGCCGGCGCCCCGTCACCGATGAAGGATCCGCCCGCCAGGCAGATGAGCCGGGGGACGGACGCCGTGAGCGCGCGCAGCACATGCTCGATCCAGAGCACGGCGACGCCCTCGTCGCGGACGCTGGTCACGATCGTCACCAGCTCCGCGACCTCGGGGTCGGTGAGACCGCCAGCAACCTCGTCCAGCAGCAGCAATCGCGGCGCGGTGGCGAGAGCCCGGGCCATCTCCAGGCGCTTGCGCGAGAGAAGGCCAAGCCGTCCGGCCGGCACGTTCGCGTCGTTGCCCAGCCCGGTTCGCTCCAGCACCGCAGCGGCCCGGGCATAGCTCAGCCGCCGCCGCTGCCCACCGCCCTGCTGCGCGGCCATCAGCACGTTCTCGAAAACGGTCATGTCCACGAACGGGCGCGGCACCTGGTACGTCCGCCCGATGCCGAGCCGGCACCGGGCGGAGGCGTCCAAGCGGGTGACCGGACGGCCTTCGAGACGGACCTCGCCGGAGTTGGGCGCGAGGTCGCCCCCGATGAGGCCGAACAGGCTGGTTTTGCCAGCGCCGTTCGGCCCCACGATGCCGACGATGTCGCCGGCCCCGACAGCCAGCGAGAGCCCGTCGGCCACCACCACGCTGCCGAACCGCTTGGTGATGCGATCCAGTTCAAGCAGGGCAGTCACCAGTCGTCAGGCATTGGTCGGTTCCAGCTTGCCCCCGAGCGGGACACCCGGATTCAGCGAGTTGTCCACGACCACCATCTCGAATGGGTACTTACCGGTGCTCCGCTTCCACTGCACGCCGACGGGCTTGACGATGCCAACGCCGGGGGCCGGGCCGGCCGCGAAGTTGATCGGGCCGTTCATCCCCGAGTAGTTCACGTGGTGCAGGGCGCCGGCGACTTCCTTCTTGTCGTGGGGGTCGCTGACCGCCCCGAAGGCCTCCTTGGCGACCTCGAACAGGGCGTAACTGGACCCGATCGACTGCACCCACTGGTTGCCGGTCTTGGCCTGGTAGGCGTCCGCGAGGGCCTTGGCGGTGACCCCGTCCAGCGAAGAGGAGTACGGCATGTACGGGCCCCACCAGGAGTCGGTGGCGATGTTGTTGACCAGTGCCCCGAGCGCGACCGTGTCGGCCGGGAATAGCAGCACCTTGGCCACGGTCGCGATCTTCGGCTTGAAGCCCTGCTGGCTCGCCTGCCTCCAGAAGGTAATGAAGTCGGGCGGAAGCGGGCAGTTCGAATAGACCTCGCACTGCTTGGACTTGAACAGGGAGATCATGGTGGAGTAGTCGGTCTGCCCGTCCGGGTAGGCTCCGCCGTCCACAACCTTGTACCCGGACGCCTTGATCAGCGGCTCGAACCCGAAGCGGAATGCGTTGCCGTCCGCGTCGTTCGGGTACATGCAGGCGACCTCATGGTTGTTCGGGACCCGGTTCCACATGGGCACGAAGCACTCCTGAAACTCCTTGAGCCCGAAGAAGAACGTGGTGCAGTACTCAAAGGTCGTGGTGGGCTTGACCGGGTTGCCGCCCAGGCCCGCGTACCAGGACTCCCACGGCACGACCGTCGAAACGCACGGAGTGCCCTGCTTCTCGCACTCGGCGGCGACCGGGTTGGTCGTCTCCGGCGTCGAGGTGGTGAGGACCATATCCACATGATTGTTCAGGATGAGCTGCCCTGCGACCTGGGCCGCGGTGTTGGGCGAGGACTGGCTGTCCTTGACGATGATGTTGACCTTGTAAGTCTTGCCGCCGACCTTGAAGCCGTTCTTGTACGCGGATGTCGCGCGGATCTGGCTGAGCACGAACTGGTCGCCGGAGGCGAAGCCCGCCAGTGGGCCGGTGAGGGGGGTGACAAAGCCGATGTTGATGGTGCCGGATGAGGACGATCCTCCCGATCCCTTGAGGCTTGACCCGCAAGCCGCAAGAATCCCTCCCATGCCGGTGGCGAGGGCGCCGGCGCCCAAGCCCCGCAGCACGGTGCGCCGTGCGATGGTGTGCTGCTGCGGCGGTTGCCCGCCCACTTCATCAGCGCCCATGTCGACTCCTTCGCAACTCCAATGGCTCAAGCCAGGGCCCGTCCGGGTCCCGGCTTCACTGCTCTATGCCGCCGCCCGGTCGAGGAGGCAATGTTCGCATAGCGTACAACGATTCGCAATACAGAACTTAACCATGGGCCAATATCCGGTGTCAACCAGCTTGAAGCGATATTGGCCGAGGCGACGGGAAGGATAACGGCCGATAACGGCCGGACCACTGTTGGCCGCTGCCAGGGCGCCTCCCGCCGGGCGCACGCGGGTGAAGAGGGGGGCGGCAGGCGGGGCAAGTGCGGAAGGCGGGCCAGGTGGAGGGCTCAACCGCGCCAGGGGCTCAGTCTGACGGAGCGCCGGGGTTCGCAGGCCCGGCAGGATCAGCCGGTGCGGCGCCGGGGTCCGCAGGCCCGGCAGGATCAGTGTGGGAGCGCCGGCGCCCACAGGCCCGGCAGGATCAGTGTGGGAGAGCAGGCGCCCACAGTCCCCGAAGGATCAGCCGGTGCGGTCGATCACGTAGCCGCAGAGAGCCTCGAACGCGGCCCGGGCCGGCCGGTCGGGCAGCCCCGCGACCTGCTCGCGGGCACGGTTCGCCCAAAACAGCAGGTCGGAGCGCGCCGCGTCCATGGCCGGGTGCGCCCGCAGCAGGGTGAGTGCCTCCGCGTGCAGCGAGGGATCGGTCAGGTCGGCCCGGTGGAGCAGCTCCTGCAGGTGCCTGTCCTGCGGGCCCATCGAGCGCAGGGCGTACAGCACCGGCAGGCTCCGCACGCCCTCCCGCAAGTCGGTGCCGGGAGTCTTGCCCGACTGGCCCGAGTCGCTGGCGATGTCCAGGATGTCGTCGGAAAGCTGGAAGGCGATCCCCAGTGCCTCACAGGCGGGAGTCACCCTGCGCACCACCTCCGCCGAGGCGCCGGAGAACATCGCCCCGAACCTGCCGGCGGTGGCGATGAGTGAGGCGGTCTTGTCCCTGACGACCCGCAGATAGTGGTCGAGCGGGTCCTGGCCCTCGGCAGGCCCTATCGTCTCGGCGATCTGGCCGCTGACGAGTTGCGCGAAGGTGTCCGCCTGGATGCGGATGGCCTGAGACCCAAGATCGGCGAGGATCCGGGAGGCGCGCGCGAACAGGAAGTCCCCGGTCAGGATGGCGATCATGTTGTCCCAGCGGGAGTTCGCGCTCGGATGACCCCGGCGGATTGCCGCTTCGTCCATCACGTCGTCGTGGTAAAGGGTCGCGAGGTGGGTCAGCTCGATGGCAACAGCCGCCGGCACGATCCGCTCGTCGTCCGGGTCGCCGAATTGGGAGGCCAGCAGCACCAGCGTCGCGCGGAAGCGCTTGCCCCCGGCATCAATGAGGTGCCGCGACGCCTGCCTGAGCAGAGCCTCCTCGGTCTCGGCCGCCGCACGCAGCGCCTCCTCGACCCGCCCGAGACCTTTGCTCACGCGGGCGCCGACTGCGGCGTCCGCCAGGTCAATGGGGACCACAGCGATCACTGAAGCTCCCAGTCTCCCGTGCGCACCGTGGCGACTGGCCCCCGTACGCGCACACCAACCTTCCTCAGGCCACCATCATCCTCGACTTGAGCCTTCCGGGGTATCCCCCATCAGGTACGGCCGGACACCGTTGCGACGCTGCTTGCCTCACCGCACGAACAGGTGCGCGGCAGCGTGACTCGCGAGGGCCAGCAGCGGCTCGGGGGCTATCCCGAAGACCAGCGTGGCCGCCGCGCCGACCGCCACCGCCGCCCCTGTGAACAGGCCGGGAGTTACCACGGTGGGCCCGTCCGGCGCAGGGTCGCTGAAGAACATCAGCACGATCACGCGCACGTAGAAGAAAGCCGCCACAGCGCTGGCGAGCACTCCGATGATGACCAGCGGCAGCGCCCCGCCAGCGGCCGCCGCCTGGAAGACCGCGAACTTCCCGGCGAAGCCACTGGTGAGCGGAATGCCCGCGAACGCGAGCAGGAAAAAGGCGAAGACACCCGCGAGCCACGGGGACCGCTTGCCCAGGCCTGCCCACTTCGACAGGTGGTTGGCTTCCCCGGCCGGATCACGGACCAGTGTCACCACCGCGAACGCGCCGATCGTGGTCAGGCCGTACACGGCCAGGTAGAACAGACTGGCGGACAGGCCCGCTGCGGTGGCGGCGACCACCGCGGTGAGCACGAACCCACCGTGGGCGATCGAGGAGTAGGCGAGCATGCGCTTGACATCGGTCTGAGTGATCGCGATGATCGCGCCCGCCAGCATCGTCAGGATGGCCACGCCCCACATGGCCGGCCGCCAGTCCCAGGTGAGCTGGCCGAAAGCGACATAGAAGACGCGGAGCAGGCCGCCGAAAGCGGAAACCACGGTGCACGAGGCCATCAGGGCCGTGACGGCTGTCGGCGCCCCCTGGTAGACATCCGGCTTCCAGCTCTGGAACGGCACCGCGCCGATCTTGAAGAGCAGCCCGATCCCGACCAGCGCGATGCCCGCGTACAGCAGCGTGGCGCTGCTGACGTTCGTGGCGGCGGCGGCCGCGATCGCGGACAGCGATACCGAACCGGAGTACCCGTACAGCATCGCGACACCGAACAGGAAGAATGCCGAGGAGAAGGCTCCCAGCAGGAAGTACTTCATCGCCGCTTCCTGGGAGATGAGCCGGCGGCGCCGGGCAAGGCCGCACAGCAGGTACAACGGCAGTGAGAGCACCTCAAGAGCGACGAACATGGTGAGCAAGTCGTTGGCCGCCGGGAAGAGCATCATGCCGCCGACCGCGAACAGGGTCAGCGGATAGACCTCGGTGTGGCTGATGCCGCGCAGCAATCCCTCGCGCTCCTCTGCGCTGCCCGGCACGGCTGCCGCCTGCGCCGCGAACGGGCTCACGCCATGCGAGGACTCTGCGATGAGCAGGACGCTCACGAACGCCAGCACCACGATCGTGCCCTGGATGAACAGCGTCGGCCCGTCCACCCCGACCGCCCCCATCGCGACGACGTGGCCGGGACTGCCGTGCGCGAACAGGGATGGCGTAGCCGCCACGGAAATGATCAGCGCGAAGGCCGCCACCAGCCCGCCCAGCGCGATGACCAGGTGGAAGGCGCGGCGCCGCTCCCGGGGCACGAAGGCCTCGACCAGCACACCGGCCACGGCGGCGCCGAAGACCACCAGCAGCGGTGACAACTGGCCGTACTCGATGTGGGGCGGCGTAATGGTGGCCGCCGCCAGGGCGCCGGAGAGCGACGTCACGGGGCCAACTCCTTCTTGGTCAGCTTGCCGCCCACGATCCTGCCCGGGTCCGCCACCGACGTGACCGACTTCTGGCCGGGGTGCGGGGGCACCGGGTCAATGGCGTGCACCTGCGTCAGCGTGTGCTGCACCGCCGGATTGATGATGTTGAGGAGGGGCTGCGGGTAGACACCGAGCGCGATGATGAGGGCGATCAGTGGGCCGACGGCCCACAGTTCCCGCGCCTTGAGGTCGGGCATCCCCTCCACCGGCTTGCGGACGGGGCCGTGCATGGTGCGCTGGTACATCCACAGGATGTAGATGGCCGACAGGACCACGGCGACGGTCGCGGCGATGGCGGCGGCCCGGTATCGCGTGAATGTCCCGACCAGCACCAGGAACTCGCTCACGAATGTGGACAGCCCCGGCAGGGACAGCCCCGCCAGGCCCGCGATCAGGAAAAGCCCGGCCAGCACCGGCGCCACCTTCTGGACCCCGCCGTAATCGGCGATCAGCGAGGACCGCCGGCGGGCGATGAGGAACCCGGCGATGAGGAAGAGCGCACCGGTCGCGAAGCCGTGGTTGACCATGTACAGGGTCGCGCCCACCTGACCCTGGCTGGTGAGCGCGAAGATTCCCATGGTGATCAGCCCGAAGTGGGACACGGAGGTGTAGGCGATCAGCCGTTTCATGTCCGTCTGGCCGATGGCCACGATCGCCGCATACAGGACTCCGACCACCGCGAGCACCAGGATGAGCGGGGTGAAGTAACGGGAGGCCGATGGGAACAGTTCCAGGCAGTAACGGAGCATCCCAAACGTGCCGACCTTGTCGAGCACACCGACGAGCAGCACCGCCGCCCCCGGTTGCGCCGCCGCGGCAGCGTCCGGCAGCCAGGTATGGAACGGCCATACCGGCGCTTTGATCGCGAAGGCAATGAAGAATCCCAGGAACAGCCATTTCTGGGCGCCCGGGCTGAGCGCGACGTGGGTGAGCTGGCTGAACAGGAAGGTGCCCGGGTGCCCGGCCCGTGCCGAGTACACGTACAGGGCGATCACCGCAGCGAGCATGAGCAGACCGCCCAGCAGGCTGTAGAGCAGGAACTTCACCGCCGCGTACTGGCGCCGGCCGACCCCGTAGCTCCCGATCATGAAGTACATCGGGATCAGCATGGCCTCGAACAGCACGTAGAAGAGGAAGAGGTCGGTGGCCGCGAAGATGCCGATGACCATCGTCTCCAGCAGCAGCATCCACGCGAAGTACGCCTTGACGCTGCGGCGCCGCGCCCGCGCCGGCACCGCCTTCGGTCCCGACCCGGGGGTGTCCGCGGTGGCGGCCACCTCCGGCGGCGGGTCCACGTCGTGCCATGAGGCGAGCACCACGGCGGGCGTGAGTACGGCGGTCATCGCGATGAGCACCAGCGCGATCCCGTCCACCCCGACGGCGTAGTGGATGCCGAACCGCGGGATCCAGGAGTAGACCTGCGTGAACTGGTAGTCCGGGCCGCCCGGCGAGAAGCTCACGACCATCGCGATGGTGAGGACCAGCGTCAGCAGCGAGAAGCCGAGCGCTGTCCGCTTGACGAGCAGATCGCGCCTGCGCCGCGCGGCGTCACTGCCCGGTGCCGAGGAACTGGGCAGGAGAGCGATCACCAGTGAACCCACCAGCGGGGTCACGCCGACGATGGTCAGCCAGGGAAGTGAGCTCATACTGTGTGCCGCCTCACCGCAGAGGTGGTCGTGGACAGGTGCCAGTGACCCGCTGCCGTCATGTCCGCCACCTAGATCCGGACCAGCAGCAGCACGCCGACCAGCAGGACGGCGCCGACCAGCATGGACAGGGCATAGGAGCGCACGAAACCGGTCTGCACCCGGCGCAGCCGGCCCGAGGAGCCGCCCACTGTCGCGGCGAGCGTGTTGACGAGCCCGTCCACCCCCCGGTTGTCGAAGTAGACGGAGAGCCGGGTGAGCCATTGGCCGGGCCGCATGAACACCGCTTCGTTGACGGCGTCGCCGTAGAGATCCTTACGTGCCGCGACGACCGGGAACCTGGCCGCGGGCGCTGTCACCGGGATCTCGCGGCGGCCGTACATCGCCCAGGCGATCACCGCACCGAGGACGACCAGCGCCAGCGTGGCGCCGGACACGGGGGTGATCAGGCCCCGCGACGCTGGCGGCGCGCCCGTCACCGGCGACAGGAAGTCCACGAACCGGTTGCCCAGCATCAGGAACGCACCGGCTCCGGCCGCGCCGATCGCCAGCACGATCATCGGAGAGGTCATCACCGGTGGGACCTCATGCGGATGGGCGTCCGGCTCCCACCGGCGGTGCCCGGTGAAGGTCATCAGCAGGACACGCGTCATGTAGAACGCCGTGATACCCGCTCCGATCATGGCCGCACTGCCCAGCAGTGCCCCCGAAATCCCGCCCTTAGCGAAGGCGGCCGCGATGATCGGATCCTTGGTGAAGAAGCCGGAGAACGGCCACACACCGATGATCGCGAGCCAGCCGATTGTGAACGTGGCCGCGGTTATGGGCATGACCACCCGCAAGCCGCCGAACCGGCGCATGTCCACTTCGTCGTTCATCTCGTGCTTCACCGCGCCGGCGCCGAGGAACAGCCCGGCCTTGAAGAAGCCGTGGACGATGAGATGGGCGATGGCGAAGACGTAGCCGGCCGGGCCGAGGCCAGCCGCCAGGACCATGTAGCCGATCTGGCTCATGGTCGATCCGGCGAGTGCCTTCTTGATGTCGTCCTTCGCACACCCGATGATGGCGCCGAACAGCAGGGTGACCGCGCCGACGACGGTGACCGCGAGCCGGGCCGTCATCGACAGGTTGAAGATGGGCGCGGACCGCACGATCAGGTAGACCCCGGCGGTCACCATGGTGGCCGCGTGGATCAGCGCCGACACCGGGGTCGGCCCTTCCATCGCGTCGAGCAGCCAGGACTGCAGCGGCACCTGGGCGGACTTGGCGCAGGCACCCAGCAGGAGCAGCAGGCCAAGGGCCGTGGCGGTGCCCCGGCCCGCCGATGAGGCCTGGCCGAACACGCCCGTGTAGGTCACCGTGCCGAACGTGGCGAACATCAGCATGATCGCCACCGAGAAGCCGGCGACACCGACCCGGTTGACCACGAAAGCCTTCTTGGCGGCGGCCGCTGCCGAGGGCTTGTACTGCCAGAAGCCGATGAGCAGGTAGGAGGCGAGGCCCACGCCCTCCCACCCCGCGTACATGAGCAGGTAGTTGTCGGCCAGCACCAGCAGCAGCATCGCGGCCACGAACAGGTTCATGTAGCCGAAGAAGCGGCGCCGGTCCGGGTCATGCGACATGTACCCGACCGCGAACAGGTGGATCAGCGACCCGACCCCGGTGATCAGCAGCGCGAAGCTGATCGATAGCTGGTCGACCAGCAGGCCGGCGTCGACATGGAACCCGCCGACGGAGATCCAGGTGAACATGTGGACGTCGCGGGCACGCTGGCTGGCCGGGTAGCCCAGCATGGCGACGAAGGTGATGACGGCAACCACGAATGAGGCGAACGGCATGGCGACGCCGACGACGTGGCCGAACCGGTTCGTCCGCCGCCCGCCGAGCAGCAGCACCAGCGCGCCCGCCAGCGGGAATACCAGCATGAGCCAGGCCGTGCGCTGGACGCCGACCGCCGCCAGGGTCGGCAGCGCCGACGCCGCTCGCATGGGCAGCCCGGCAAGAGTCCCTGTCACCTGCATTCCCCTTAGTACTTCAGCAGGTTCGCGTCGTCGACGGACGCGGACCTGCGGGAACGGAAGATCGCCATCAGGATCGCCAGGCCGACCACCACCTCGGCGGCCGCGACCACCATCACGAAGAAGGCGATCACCTGGCCATCGATGGTGCCGTGCAGGCGGGCGAACGCGACGAACGCCAGGTTGACCGCGTTCAGCATGAGTTCGATGCACATGAAGATGACCATGGCGTTGCGGCGGATGAGCACCCCCACGGCCCCTATCACGAACAGGATGACCGCCAGCGCCACGTAATCACCCGGGATCATGGATGCGCCCCTTCCCGATCGGGCTCAGCGTCCGGCCCGCCGTCCTTGCCCGGCTCTCCCGGCGGCAGTGGGGCGGGCACGCCCGGGCCGGGCACCCGGATCGCGCTCCCCCTCCGCCTGGCCATGACGGGATTGAGGGACAGCGGCGACGGCGTGCCATCGGGCAGCAGCGCGGGCATGTCCGCAGCGTCGCCGCGTGCGTAGACCCCGGGGCCGGGCAGCGGGGCCGGATGGTCGCCGCGCACCCGCTGGCGGGCCAGGTCGCGCTGGCTCGGCTTGGGGCTGGTCCGTTCCCGGTGGGCGAGGACCATGGCCCCCAGCGCGGCCGTGATGAGCAGGGCGCTGGTGAGCTCGAAGGGGAACACGTACCGGGTGAAGATGAGCTGGGCCAGTCGCTGGACGTTCAGCACACCGTAATTGGACCCAGCAGGGGCGGCAGGGCCGATCGCCGCATGGCCGACGACGAGGGCCAGCAGCACCAGCAGCCCGATGCCGGCCAGTCCGGCGGCCAGCCGCTGGCCACGGATCGTCTCCCGCATCGAGTCCGCGGCGCTGACTCCCACGATCATCAGCACGAACAGGAACAGCATCAGGACGGCGCCCGTGTAGACGATGATCTGCACGAACGCCAGGAACGGCGCGCCGGCGACCCCATAGAGCACGGCGAGCGAGAGCATCACCACCGCCAGCAGCACGGCGCCGTGGACCGCCCGGGGCGCCAGCACCAAGCCAAGCGCGGCCGCCACGGAGATCACCGCGAGAATCCAGAAAGCGACCACTGCGCCGGCCCCGACCGTGCTCGCGGCGAGCACGTGCGCGGCGTTCACCGATCCGCCTTCCCGGCACCGGGCGCCCAGTTGGCGGCTTCGGTGCCGTCCTCATCCGCGCCGTCCTCGGGCTCGGCTTCCCTGCCCGGTCCGGGCCCGCCCGCGCCGCGGCTGTAGTAGTCGCGCTCGGTCTTGCCCAGCCGCATGGGGTGTGGCGGCTGTTCCATCCCCTCCTCCAGGGGGGCGAGCAGTTGCTCCTTGGTCCAGATCAGGTTCTCCCGGCTGTCGTCGGCGATCTCGTACTCGTTCGTCATCGTGAGCGCCCTGGTCGGGCATGCCTCGACGCACAGTCCGCACAGGATGCAGCGCAGGTAGTTGATCTGGTAGACGCTGCCGTACCGCTCGCCCGGTGAGTACCTCTCGCCGGGGGAGTTGTCGCCGCCTTCGACGTAGATGGCGTCAGCCGGGCAGGCCCAGGCACACAGTTCACAGCCGATGCACTTCTCCAGCCCGTCCGGCCATCGGTTGAGCTGGTGCCGCCCGTGGAACCGCGGCTCGGTATCGCGCTTGACCTCGGGGTATTCGACCGTGTCGACCTTCTTGAACATCTGCCGGAAGGTGACGCCGAATCCCTTCACGGGGCCCAGGAACTCAGGCACCGGTGACCTCCTTGACGGAGTCGGAAGCTGCGGGACCGGCCGGGCGGCCGCCGATTCCGGCCGCGGCGCCATCGCGCCCGGCCAGCGAGCCGGCCACACCGGCCGCCACGCCGATCCCGTGATAATGCGGAAGGTCGAGGGGCGGGACCGGGAAGGAAGGGGCTCCACTGGGGGACTGGCCGCCTTCCATCTCCTCGTCGTCGGCCGGCCCCTCCCGCGCCACCCGCCTGCGTTCGGACGCCATGTCACCGGCCCAGGCCAATGCCAGCAGCGCCGCCAGGATGGCCCCGCCGACGATGTAGACGGGCACACTGCCGCCCTGGCTGCGCCAGACCCGGATGGTGGCGATCATCATGATCCACGCCAGCGAGACCGGGATCAGCACCTTCCAGCCAAGCTTCATGAGCTGGTCGTAGCGGATCCGGGGCAGCGTGCCGCGCAGCCAGATGAAGCAGAACAGCAGGATCCCGACTTTGGCGAGGAACCACAGCAGCGGCCACCAGCCGGCGTTCGAGCCAGACCAGACCGAGATCGGCCAGGGGGCGCGCCAGCCGCCCAGGAACAGCGTGGTCGCCAGGCCCGCCACCGTGGTCATGTTGACGTATTCGGCCAGGTAGAAGATCGCGAACTTGAGCGAGGAGTACTCGGTGTGGAATCCGCCGACCAGTTCGCCCTCGCCCTCGGGCAGGTCGAAGGGCAGCCGGTTCGTTTCGCCGACCATGGTGACCAGGTAGATCAGGAACGACGGCAGCAGCAGCACCGCGAACCACGACGGCCAGTGCAGGATGACCCCGAACAGATGGAACTGCGCGCCGTTGGCCTGCGCGTTGACGATCGCGGTGGTGGACAGCGACCCCGAGTAGAGGAAGACGGCCACGAACGACAGTCCCATGGCGATCTCGTAGCTGATCACCTGCGCCGAGGAACGCAACCCGCCCAGCAGCGAGTAGGGCGAGGACGACGCCCAGCCGGCCAGCACGATCCCATAGACGCCCATGGAACTCATGGCGAGCACCAGCAGGACCGCGACGGGCAGGTCGGCCACCTGGAGCGGGGTGTGCACCCCGAAGATCGACACCTCCGGCCCGAACGGGATGACCGAGAAGCTGATCAGCGCCGGGATCGCCGATATCGCCGGGGCCAGCCAGAACAGCAGCTTGTCCACGCCGCGGGGGACGATGTCCTCCTTCAGCGCGAGCTTGATGCCATCCAACAGCGATTGCAGCAAGCCGAACGGCCCCGCCCGGTTCGGTCCGGGCCGTTGCTGCATGCGTCCGATGACCCGCCGTTCGGCCCAGATCATGAACAGGGTCGTCAGCATCAGGAAGACGAACAGGACGACCACTTTGAGCACGATCATCCACCACGGCTGGCCGTAGAAGCTGGCCAGCGTGGGGTTCGAACCACCCGCCGGCGCCGCCGCGAGCACATGGGAGATCATTGCGGGCTCCTCAGGGTCACCAGGTCACCGTGACCGCGTGCGAGCAGGCGCCTGGTCTCACACCCGCGAGAGTGCGCGGGCAGCCACACCACCCGGTCCGGCATGGCCACCACCCGCGCCGGGACCGTGACCGCCCCGCGCTCGGTGGCCACAGTGACCTTATCGCCATCCATGACTCCCGCCTCGGCGGCGGTGGCGGCCGACATGAGGGCGACCGGTGCGCGTGCGGTCCCGGCCAGGAAGGGCTCGCCGTCCTGCATGCGCCCGGCGTCCAGCAGCAGCCGCCAGGTGGCCAGCCTTGCCTGTCCCGCATCGGCGATCCGGCCGCTGGTCAGCCCAGTGGCCGGCGGCCTCAGCCGGGCGCCCTGCCAGCCGGCCAGCCGGGCCAGCTCCGCTCGGGCGGCGGCGGCGTCGGGCAGGCCGAGGTGCACGTCCATCGCATCGGCGATCCGGCCGAGCACCCGCAGGTCGCTCTCGACCCCCGGCACCGCGAGGGCTGCCTCGAACGATCCCGGCCGGCCCTCCCAGTCCACGAACGTGCCAGCCTTCTCGGCCATGGCCGCGACCGGCAGTACCACGTCGGCGCGGTCGGTCACCGGCCCGGCTCGCAATTCCAGGCTGACGATGAACGGCACCTGTGCGAGGGCCTCCAGCGCGAACTCCTCATCGGGCAGGTCGGCGGGATCGAGCCCGGCGACCACGAGGGCGTCGATGTCACCCGCCGCCGCCGCGGCGAGGATCTCCCCGGTGTCGCGGCCGGGCAGGGCCGGCAGTGTGGCGACACCCCATGCCGCCGCCACCTCCGCACGGGCGGCCGGATCCGATACCGGCCGGCCGTGCGGCAGCAGGGCCGGCATCGCGCCGGCGTCCAGCGCCCCGCGCTCACCGGCCCGCCTCGGCACCCAGCCGATCGCAGCGCCGGTCGCCTCGGCGAGCCGGACCAGCGCCGACAGCGCGCCCTCCACCTCGGCCAGCCGCTCGCCGGCGAGAATGACCGCGCCGGGCTCCCGCATCGCCTGCGCCGCCGCCGCACCGTCCCCGGTCGCCGCGTCGGCGGCCAGTGCCAGCAGGGCGTTCCCCTCATCTCCGGGACTGGTGGCCAGCAGCACGCCCGACATCTTGGCCAGCCCGGCACTGGCAAGCGGGGCGATCGAATACACGGCCACCCCGCGGTGGCGGGCTGCCTTGCGCAGGCGCAGGAAGACGATCGGGGACTCGTCCTCCGGCTCAAAGCCGGCCAGCAATACCGCCGGAGCGCGCTCGAGATCGGCGTAACTGACTCCGATGCCCCGGCCCGCCACGGCCGCACCGAGGAACTGCGCTTCCTCCGCCGAGTGAGCCCGCGCCCGCATGTCGATGTCATTGGTGGCGAGGGCGACCCGCGCGAACTTGGCGTAGGCGTAGGCATCCTCCTGGGTGAGCCGCCCGCCGGTAAGCACAGCCGCCCGGCCCCGTGCCTGCGCCAGCCCGCGGGCGGCCATGCCGACCGCCTCCGGCCACGACGCGGGCCGCAGCACCCCCTCATCCCGCACCAGCGGCGTCACCAGCCGGTCCGGCTGGGTGGCATAGGTGAACGCCCACCGGCCCTTGTCGCAGTTCCACTCCTCGTTCACGGCGGGATCGGCACCCGACAGCCGCCGGGTCACCACACCCCGCCGGTGGTCGGTGCGCAGCCGGCAGCCGGAGGCGCAGTGCTCGCACACCGCTGGGACGGACACCAGGTCGAAGGGCCGGCTCCGGAACCGGTAAGCGGCGCCGGTCAGCGCGCCAACCGGGCAGATCTGCACCGTGTTGCCGGAGAAATAGGAATCGAACGGCTCGCCGGCGGCGGTCCCGATCCGCTGTGCCGGTCCCCGTTCGAAGAACTCGATGAGCGGGTCGCCCGCGATCTGCTCGGCGAAGCGGGTGCAGCGGGTGCAGGAGATGCAGCGTTCCCGGTCGAGCAGGACCTCGCTGGAGATGGCCACTGGCTTGGCGAAGGTGCGCTTGGTCTCGATGAAGCGCGTCTCGCCCTGCCCGGCCGACATGGCCTGGTTCTGCAGCGGGCACTCGCCGCCCTTGTCGCACATCGGGCAGTCCAGCGGGTGGTTGATGAGCAGCAGTTCCATCACCCCGCGCTGGGCCTTCTCGGCGACCGCGGAGGTCAGCTGGGTGCGCACGGTCATGCCGTCGGTGCAGGTGGTGGTGCAGGAGGCGAGCGGCTTGGGCTGGCCCTCCACCTGCACCAGGCACTGCCGGCACGCACCTGCCGGATCCAGCAGGGGGTGATCGCAGAACCGCGGAATCTGGATGCCCAGCATTTCGGCCGCCCGGATCAGCAGCGTGCCTTTGGGCACGGTGATCTCGAAACCGTCGATGGTGACGGTCACCCCATCGGGCACCGCCGGCGCGGCGGCGCCTTCGTTGGTCTGCACTGTCATCGCGTTATCGTCCTCACTTGCCCGCCCACGCCGTCGCCGCGGCCGGGTCGAACGGGCATCCGCCACGCTTGGCGTGCTCGATGAACTCGTCACGGAAGTACTTGATGGACGAGGTGACCGGGCTGACCGCGCCGTCGCCGAGGGCGCAGAACGCCCGGCCAAGGATGTTGTCACAGATGTCGAGCAGCTTGTCGAGATCGGAGTCGGTGCCCTCGCCACGCTCGAGGCGGTCCAGCACCCGCACCATCCAGAACGTGCCCTCGCGGCACGGAGTGCATTTCCCGCACGATTCGTGCTCGTAGAACTCGGTCCACCGCAGCACCGCCCGCACCACGCAGGTGGTCTCGTCGAAGATCTGGAGTGCCCTGGTGCCGAGCATGGAGCCGGCCGCGCCGACCGACTCGAAGTCCAGCGGCACGTCGAGGTGCTCGTCGGTGAAGATCGGGGTCGATGACCCGCCCGGCGTCCAGAACTTCAGCCGGTGACCGGCCCGGATCCCTCCCGCCTGGGCCAGCAGTTCGCGCAGCGTGATGCCGAGCGGAGCCTCGTACTGCCCCGGGGTGGTCACATGTCCGGTGAGCGAGAAGATCCCGAACCCCTTGGACCGCTCGGTGCCCATGCCCGCGAACCAGGCCGCCCCGCTGGCCACGATGGCGGGCACACTTGCGATCGACTCGACGTTGTTGATCACGGTCGGGCACGCGTACAGGCCCGCGACGGCCGGGAACGGTGGCTTCAGCCGGGGCTGGCCCCGGAACCCCTCCAGGGAGTCCAGCAGGGCCGTTTCCTCCCCACAGATGTAGGCGCCGGCGCCGGCGTGGATCACCAGGTCCAGACCGTAGCCCGAACCAAGGATGTCGCGGCCGAGGTATCCGGCCTGGTACGCCTCCGCGACCGCCTGCTGCAGACGGCGGACCACGTGCAGCACCTCGCCCCGCACATAGATGAACGCCTGCTCCGCGCGGATCGCGTAGGAGGTGATGATGGCGCCTTCGATCAGCGCGTGCGGCGTGGCCAGCATGAGCGGGATGTCCTTGCAGGTCCCCGGCTCGGACTCGTCCGCGTTCACGACCAGGTAGTGGGGCTTGCCGTCACCTTGGGGGATGAATCCCCACTTCATGCCGGTGGGGAAGCCGGCCCCGCCCCGGCCGCGCAGGCCCGATCCCTTCACAGCGGCAATGATGTCGTCGGGTTGCATCGCGAGGGCCTTGGCCAGCGCCTGGTAACCCCCGTGCCGCCGGTAGCCCGCCAGGGTGAAGGAGTCCGGTTCGTCCCAGTGCGCGGTGAGCACGGGCGTGAGCGTGCCGGTCATGCCCCACTCCCCTCCCGGCCGGCCGGTGACGCCGCCCCGGCGGGATTCCCGCCGGGCTCGGGTGCGGCCCAGCCATTCTCGTGAGCCACCCGCAGGCCCGCCAGCGTGGGCTCACCGGCCTGCGCGCCCGTCCCGGCCTGGCCGTCGGGGAATCCGGCGAGGATCTTGGACGCCTCGCGGAACGAGCACAGCCGCGCCGCGCCGCGGGAGGGGACGACATCCCGGCCCGCCCGCAGGTCATCGACCAGCGAACGGGCGGCGGCCGGCGTCATGTTGTCGAAGAACTCCCAGTTGACCATGACCACGGGGGCGAAGTCGCAGGCGGCGTTGCATTCCACGTGCTCGAGACTGACCATGCCGTCGGCGGTGGGCTCGTCGTCGGCGACACCGAGATGGTCCCGCAGGCCCGCGAGGATCTCATCCCCGCCCAGCACCGCGCACAGCGTGTTGGTGCAGACCCCGACGTGGTAGCGCCCGACCGGGCTCCGCTTGTACATGGTGTAGAAGCTCGTCACCGCCGCCACCTCTGCGTCGGTCAGCCCGAGGCGGCTGGCGCAAAAGGCGATGCCATCGTCGGATACATAGCCCTCCTCGGCCTGCACGAGGTGAAGCAGCGGAAGCAGCGCCGACCGGGAGCGGGGGTAACGGCCGATGATGTCAGCCGCCTCCGCCTCCAGACGTGCCCGCGCCTCGTCGCTGATCGCCATTACCTGTCCACCCCTCCCATCACGGGGTCGATGCTCGCCACCGCCGCGATCACGTCCGCGATCAGGCCGCCCTCGGACATCGCGGCGACCGACTGCAGGTTCGTGAACGACGGGTCACGGAAGTGCACCCGGTAGGGCCTGGTCCCGCCGTCGCTGACCGCATGGCAGCCTAGCTCGCCGCGGGGCGACTCGACGGCGGCGTAGACCTGGCCGGGAGGGACCCGGAATCCCTCTGTGACCAGCTTGAAGTGATGGATCAGCGCTTCCATCGACTGGCTCATGATGTGGGCGATGTGCGCCGGGGAGTTGCCGAGCCCGTCCGGGCCGAGCGCGAGCTGGGCGGGCCAGCCGATCTTCGGGTCGTTGATCATGACCGGGTCGTGGGCGGGCCGCTTGGCGGCCAGCCGGTCCACGCACTGCTCGATGATCTTCAGGGACTCGTCCATCTCCGCCATGCGGACCAGGTAGCGGCCGTAGACGTCGCAGGAGTCCACGGTCGGGACATCGAACTCGTAGGTCTGGTATCCGCAGTAGGGCTGGCTCTTGCGCAGGTCCCAGGGCAGCCCGGTGGCGCGCAGGATGGGCCCGGTGATGCCCAGCGCCATGCAGCCGGACAGGTCAAGGTGGGCGACGTTCTTCGTGCGGGCGATATAGAGGGCGTTGGCGTCGAGCAGTGCCCGGATTTCGGCCAGCTGCCCCGGCATCACCGTCAGGAACTCGCGGATCCGCTCGAGCGCCCCCGGCGGAAGATCCTGGGAGACACCGCCGGGGCGCACGTAGGCGTGGTTCATGCGCAGGCCGGAGATGAGCTCGAACAGGTCGAGCACCTTCTCACGCTCGCGCAGGCCGTAGAGGAAGACCGTCGTCGCGCCCAGTTCCATCCCGAAGGTGCCCACGGCCATGAGGTGGGAGGAGATGCGGTTGAGTTCCATCATCAGCACCCGCAGGACGTTCGCGCGCCGCGGGACTTCCGCCTCGATGCCGAGCAGTCGCTCGACGGCCAGGCAATAGGCGGTCTCATTGAACAACGGCGAGAGGTAGTCCATCCGGGTGCAGAACGTCACGCCCTGCGTCCAGGTGCGGAACTCCATGTTCTTCTCGATGCCGGTGTGCAGGTACCCGATCACCGGTCGCAGTTCGGTCACCGTCTCGCCGTCGAGGGTGAGCACCAGCCGCAGCACGCCGTGGGTTGATGGATGCTGCGGCCCCATGTTGATGACCAGGCGCTCCTCACCCGGCGAATCGGCCATCTCGTCGGCCGCCGCGACGATCTCGTCCCAGTCCTGGCCACCCACGTTGTAGACGCGGCCTTCGGCCTCAGCGGTCATAACGGGCACCTCCGCTCGTCCACTGGCGCAGCGGTGGCCGGGGGTCACGGTCCGCCGGAGCGTCGCAAGGTGTGGCGCTGGTGGTCACGAGTAGCTCCTGCGCTCGTCGGGGGGTGGGATCCGGGCGCCCCGGTACTGGACTGGTATCCCGCCCAGCGGGTAGTCCTTGCGCTGTGGATGGCCCTTCCAGTCGTCCGGCATCTCGATCCGGGTCAGGCCGGGGTGGCCGTCGAAGATGATCCCGAAGAAGTCCCAGGTCTCCCGCTCATGCCAGTCACAGGTCGGGTAGGTGCCAGTCAGCGACGGGATGTGGGGGTCAGCGTCGGGTGCGCCGGTCTCCAGGCGGAGCCTGCGGTTGTGGGTGATCGACAGCAGGGGGTAGACGGCGTGCAGTTCCTGGCCGGTGTCCTGCGGGTAGTGCACCCCGCTGGTGCCCAGGCACATCTCGAATGCCAGGGCCGGGTAATCGCGCAGCACCCGCGCGACGGCGACCAGGTGCTCCCGCCGGACGTGCAGGGTGAATTCGCCCCGGTCCATGACCACGCGCTCGATGGCGTCGGCAAAGTCGGTCCCGGCTGCCGCAAGGCCCTCGGCAAGCCGGTCCGCGATCTCGTCGAAGTAGGAGCCGTATGGCCGCGGGGTTGAGGGTTCGGGACGGCGGCGCACCTGCAGGCCGCCGTAGCCGGAGGTGTCGCCGGTCGTGTGCGTGCCGAACATGCCGGTGCGGACCACCGGCTGGGTCAGCGGGTCCTGCCCCGCCTCTGCGCTGCCTTCCGGCAGCCGTTCCTCGGTCATCAGTGATCGGCCCCCTCGTGACCAGCGGCCCCCTCGTGACCAGCGGCCCCCTCACCACCCTGGCCCTGGCCGGATGCCGGCTGCGCAGGTCCGGCCGCCAGCCGTGGTGCAGCAGGGGCGGCCAGGTGCAGCACGGCGCCCGCAGCCAAGGGCAGCCGGCGCAACCGGGCCTGCTCCAGTTCCTCGATCTCCGCCCGCCGGTCGGCGCCGAGCTTGCTGTTCTGGATCTTGTCGTGCAGCTTGAGGATCGCGTCCAGCAGCATTTCCGGCCGCGGCGGGCAGCCCGGCAGGTAGATGTCCACCGGGACGATGTGGTCCACGCCCTGCACGATCGCGTAGTTGTTGAACATGCCTCCGCTGGAGGCGCAGACCCCCATCGAGATGACCCACTTGGGCTCGGACATCTGGTCGTAGATCTGGCGCAGCACCGGCGCCATCTTCTGGCTGACCCGGCCGGCCACCACCATCAGGTCGGCCTGGCGCGGGGTGTTGGAGGCACGCTCCATTCCGAACCTCGCGAGGTCGTGGCGGGGACCGCCGGTCGCCATCAGTTCGATCGCGCAGCACGCCAGGCCGAAGGTCGCCGGCCATACCGAACTCTTGCGCGCGTAACCCGCGAGCTTCTCGACGGTGGTGAGCAGGATCCCGCTCGGCAGCTTTTCTTCCAGGCCCATCTTTCAGTCCCATTCCAGACCGCCGCGCCGCCACACGTAGGCGTACGCGACCAGCACGGTGACTATGAAGAGCACCATCTCCACGAGGCCGAACACCCCGAGGCTGCGGAAGGTGACGGCCCAGGGGTACAGGAAGATGATCTCGATATCGAACAAGATGAACAGCATGGCGGTCAGGTAGTACTTGACCGGGAAGCGACCGCCGCCACTGGGTTGCGGGGTGGGCTCGATCCCGCTCTCGTATGCCTGAAGCTTGGCGCGGTTCCAGCGCTTGGGCCCGGCCAGCGCCCCCATGACGAGCGAGAACCCCGCGAATAGCGCGGCCAGTGCGGCGAGCATCAGGATCGGCACGTACAGGGTCAGCACCGCACGCCCTCCCTTCTCATCTTCCGCGTGGGCTCTGGTGAGTCGGCACGCCGTCTAAGCCACTGGCGCGATCTTGGACAATGCGTTGATCACCCGGTCCGCCGCGTCGCCACCATGCGGTTCGGTGAGGTTGGCGAGCAACTTCAGGGTGAAGCGCATCAGGGCCGGGCGCGGGAGCCCGTACCTGGTCGCGACCTTCATCACCCAGGGATGACCGATCGCCCCCACGAACTTGCGGCCCAGAGTGTAGTAGCCACCATAGGCGTCTTGGAGCGCACGTGGGTACGCGCGCAGTGTGAGCTCGGCCCCGTCCGCCGACGGCCGGGCGAGCGCCTGCGCGATCACCCTGGCCGCGATCTCCCCGGACTCCATCGCGTAGGCGATCCCTTCGCCGTTGAAGGGATTCACCATGCCCCCCGCGTCGCCGGCGAGCAGCAGCCCGCGGCTGTAGTGAGGAGTGCGGTTGAAGCCCATCGGCAGGGCGGCGCCGCGCACCGGTTCGGTGCGGTTGGCCTCCACATAGCCCCATTCCGGCGGCAGCCCGGCCAGCCACCGGCGCAGCAGCGAGCGGTAGTCGATGTTCTGGAATGCCTCACTGGTGTTGAGCAATCCGAGGCCGACGTTGCTGGTCCCGTCTCCCATGCCGAAGATCCAGCCGTAGCCCGGCAGCAGCCGCTGGCCGTCCCACAGTTCGAGCCAGGATTCAAGGTAGTCGTCATCGTGCCGGGGGCTGGTGAAGTAGGTGCGGACCGCCACGCCCAGTGGCCGGTCATCCCGCTTGTGCAGCCCCATCGCGAGCGAGAGCCGCGATGAGTTGCCGTCCGCCGCGACCACGATCCGCGACCGGTAGGCACGCTCCGCGCCGGGCTCGTCGTTCCCGCCATCCTGGCCGCCCGCCGGTGCCCGGCCGGGCCCGGCCGGGCGTGCCGTGACCCCCACGATCCGGCCGCTTTCCGCCAGCACCGGGCCGGTGACGGTGACCCCTTCCAGCAGTCGCGCACCAGCCCGCTGCGCCGCTCTGGCGAGAGTCTCGTCCAGGCTCCGCCTGGTGCGCACCAGGCCGTACCCAGGGTAACTGGCGAGTTCCGGCCAGTCGACCTCGATCCTGGTGCCGCCGCCGATGATGCGCAGGCCCTTGTTGGGCCGCCAGCCGTCGCCCTCGCCGAAACTGATCCCCATGGCGACAAGCTGCTTGACAGCGCGCGGGGTCAGGCCGTCGCCGCAGACCTTCTCCCGCGGGAACGTGCTCTTCTCCAGCAGCAGCACGTCGAGGCCGGCCCGCGCCAGGTAAAGGGCCGTGCTGGCGCCCGCTGGGCCGGCTCCCACCACGATCACGTCTGCCTCGTCGGCCACGGCGCCCCCCGTCCGGGTGCTGGCGGGCGAACCGGCGCCTGCCCCGGACCCGGCACCGCCGTCCTGGCCCGGTATGCCCGTAATGCCGCGGACCGCATCCTCACGACGTGAGGGTCCGCTGGCTGCTGGGGGCGGGTGCTGGGTCACCAGGCATGTCCTGACTGTCTTGTGAAGCCGTTCACAAGTATTCCGTGCCGAGTCTAGACCGTTCTGGCCGGCACATCGACCTGCCCCCGGGATGGGCACCACCGGCCATCGGCCAGCCCGTTCCCGCCCGGCTGACCAGCCGGTTCGGGCACTGGCCCAGCCCGCTCGGTCCCGGCTGACCAGCCAGTTCCCGCAGGGGCGGACCCGCCGGTGCACCCGGCGAAAACAGCGGGCCGACGGCAGCCCGGCCGCGCCGCGCTAGCGCGGCGCACGGGCGGCGTGCAGTGTGACCACGCCCAGGTTCAGGTCACGCCAGCGTACGCCCGACCAGCCGGCGGCCTTGATGCGGGCCGCGAGTTCCTGCCGGCCCGGCCAGGCCGCGATCGACTCGGCCAGGTACTCGTAGGCTTCGCCGGCCGGGGACAGCCTGCGCGCCACCGCCGGGAGCACCGCCGCCAGGTACCGGCCGTACAGAGCATCGAGGCCGGGCCAGGGCAGGTGGCCGAACTCACATATGACCAGCCGGCCACCGGGCCGGGTGACCCGGCGCATCTCCCGGAGCGCGGCGTCGGGATCCACGACGTTCCGCAGCCCGAACGAGATCGTGACAGCGTCGAAGCTTCGGTCCGCGAAGGGCAGCGCCAGTGCGTCCCCTGCGGCGAAGCTGACCGTGCCCGCGCCGGGGGGGAGCGCCGTCCCAGCGAGCCTGCGGGCACCCTCGGCCAGCATGCCCAGCGAGAAGTCACAGGCCACGCAGGTGGCGCCGGCGGCCGTGAAGGTCCGCGACGAGGTCCCGGTGCCGGCCGCCAGGTCCAGCACCCGTTCACCCGGCCCGGCCGCCACCGCCCGCGCCACGGCGCGTCGCCACCGTCGGTCCTGACCCAGCGACAGGACGTCGTTGAGCAGGTCGTAGCGGGCGGCGATGTGGTCGAACATCGTGGCGACATCGCCCGGGCGCTTATCCAGGTGCGCACGCGTCATGCACCCACCCTGGCATACCCGGCGGGCCGCGCCGGAGCCACGGCAGGACTGGGCCATGCCAACTGCCCGGGCGGGTACGGGCGGGCGCCACCGTGCCAGCCCGGCCCGGGCAGCCCGCTCACGTCAGGTCCGGGCGCTGCCAGGGCTGGCCCAGCACGTGCTCGGCCAGGAACGCGTGGATGGTCTCGTACCAGACCGTGACGTGACCGGGCGTGAGGATCCAGTGGTTCTCCTGGGGGAAATACAGGAATTTCGCCGGGGCGCTGCTGCCGGGCCCCCGCAGATGCGCCCACAGCCGCAGTGCCTCCCCGATCGGCACCCGGTAATCCCTATCCCCGTGGATGACCAGCATGGGGGTGGAGATGTGCGCCCCGTGCAGGTGCGGCGAGTTGACCTGGTACCGCTCCGGACGGCTGAGTGGGTCACCGAACTGCCGACGCCAGTGCGGCGGCGAGTCGGTGGTGCCGAACATCTGGTCGAGTGCCCAGAGCCCGGCATGGCTGACAATGGCGCTGAACCGCTCGGTGTGGCCGGCGATCCAGTTGGCCATGTAGCCGCCGTAGGAGCCACCCATTGCCGCGGTCCTGGTCGCGTCGATCTCGGGCCGGGCGAGGGCGGCGTCGGTGATCGACATCAGGTCCGCGAACGGCCGGGGACCCCAGCTCGCCCAGCCACGCGCGATGAACTCGATGCCGTAGCCGGTGGACAACGCGGGGTCGGGCAGCAGTACGGCGTAGCCGCGCGCGGCCATGAGCCACGGATTCCACCGCCATGACCAAGCGTTCCAGCTACTGTTCGGGCCACCGTGCACCCACAGCAGCAGCGGGACGGGGCTCTGCGGGCCGGCCTCGCTGGGCAGGACGAGCCAGGCCCGGATCACCGCACCGTCGTCGGCGACGGCCGACAGTTCGGTCAGGGTGCCCGGCAGGGTGAGCGTGCCCCCCGGCGCGGGCAGGGGCACCGCGGTCCCGGGCGGGCTCGCCGGGGCGAGGTCGATGCGCACCGGCGACGGCGGCGCGTCTATGGCGGAGCGCAGAGCGTACAGATGCCGTCCATCCGGGGACGGACACAAGCTCTCGTAAGCGGCGCTGTCACGGGTCAGCCGGGTCACCGGGGTGCCGTCCAGGCCCACCCGGAATACCGGCCGCCTGCCGTCGTCGTCGGCGGTGAAGAAAATGGCCGCCGAGTCGGGAGCCCAGACCGCTTCGGCCGGCCAGCGGTCGAAGCCGGGCAGCACATCGACCGGGGCCTGCCCGCCGGCCAGGTCCGCCACCACCAAGGTGAGGTCCCCCGGCCGTTCATAGGTGTCGTGTTCCGCGCGTCCGCACAGGACCAGTCGCCCATCGGGGGAAGGACGGGGGTCGCTGAAATCGAACCCAGGCGCCGACAGCAGCACCCGGCGCTCCCCGGTGACCGTATCGATCACGACGATCTCGTTCCGGGGCTCATCTGGCGGATCCACCACCGACCAGCCGCTCACCAGCAGGGTGCCGTCGGGCGTCAGTTCGGCGTGTTGCTGGTCCAGAGCCCGTCCGGGATCGGGAGTCAGGTCGTGCGGTTGCCCCGCGTGCCCGCCGGTGGCCATCTCCACCGTGAGCCACCTCGGTTCGTCCGGGCCAAGATCATGGTCCCAGAACCGCAGCAGGCTGCTGTCATGCAGGATGGCGGTGACACCTGCCTCTTCCCTGCGCTTGCGGCGCTCGGCATCGTCATCGGCACCTGCCGCTCCTGGCAGGAACGGCGCGCCCATCAGGAAGGTGGGCACGTCGCGCGCGGCGGCGAGGGCGGACACACCGCCGGGCGAAGAGGCGACGTGCCTGGCTTCACCACCACCGGCGGGCAGCAGCCACACCGCTGCCTTCGCGCCGTTCCCGCGCTCGCCGCCGGAGGCGGTGGGGGCCGCGGGGGCCGGTGCCGGGCGCGAGGAAACGAAGAGCAGCGACCCGTCCGGCAGGAATGCGGGATTGTCCTCCCCTTCCGCGGACCAGGTCAGGCGTGCGGCTTGCGTCCCGTCGCTTTCCCGGACCGGCACCCGCCAGATGCTGGGGAGGAATTTCTTGCCGTCCGGGCCGACCTGCTGCACGGTCGCCGCCAGCCAGTTGCCGTCCGGGGAGAGCGTCAATCCGCTCACCCTGGGGATGGTCAGGTATTCCCGCAGCCCGGCGAGTCCGGTTCCCGCTCCGGGCTCCCCCCCGGCCGGTCCCGGCTGGGCGCCCGGTCCGCCCGCCGCCTGGTGGCCGGGGCCCGTTTGCGCGTGATCCGTCTCGGGCAGCGCCTGCTCGGGTACTGCTTGCCCGGGGGCCGTCGCGGCCACAGTCTCGTCCGTCATGGGACCAGTTTCCCGTGTCCGGGCGGGTGCTGAAAGCAGGGCCGGTGGCTGCGGGCCGTTCGTCAGCGGGACTCGGTGATCATCGCCGCGCCGACCGTGGCGCTGGTCGCCTCGTCGATCAGGATGAGCCCGCCGGTCTGCCGGTTACGGGCGTAGGGGTCGCAGAAGACGGGCTGGGTGAGCCGCAGGCTGACGCGCCCGATCTCATTGAGGCGCAGCCGGTCGATGTTCTCCTCCCGGTGCAGGGTGTTCACATCGAGCCGGTAGTGCAGGTCGCGGACGAGCGCTTTCACCGTGCGGGTGGTGTGCTTGACGATCAGGCGACTGCGCGGTGTCAGCATGGCCGAATCGGACATCCAGCACACCATGGCCTCAACGTCCTGCATCACAGCGGGCTGATTGTGGGGGCGGCAGATCATGTCGCCGCGGGAGATGTCGAGATCGTCGTCGAGCAGGAGGGTAACCGACATCGGCGGGAAGGCCTCCTGGACCGGGCCGCGTGCGGTGTCGATCCGCTTGATCCGGGTGGCCATCCCCGACGGCAGGTGCAGGACCTCATCGCCGGGCTTGAGGATTCCGCCCGCCACCTGCCCGGCGTAGCCCCGGTAGTCATGCAGGTTGGGATCTGTGGCCTGGTGGGGCCGGATGACGTACTGCACGGGGAAACGCGCGTCGATCAGGTTGCGGTCGGATGCGATGTGCACATGCTCGAGATGGTGCAGCAGCGACGGGCCGTCATGCCAGGGCATGTTCTCCGACCGCTGGACGACGTTATCCCCATGCAGGGCGGAGATCGGGATGAACGCCAGGTCGGTGATGTCGAGTTTGGTGGCGAAGGCGGAGAACTCATCTGCGATGGCTTCGAAGACGGCGCTGTCGTACCCGACGAGGTCCATCTTGTTGACCGCGAGCACCAGGTGCGGCACCCGCAGCAAGGTGGCCAGGAACGCGTGACGCCGGCTCTGCTCGGTGAGCCCGTTCCGTGCGTCCACCAGAATGATGGCGAGGTCGGCGGTGGATGCCCCGGTCACCATGTTGCGCGTGTACTGGACGTGCCCGGGGGTGTCCGCGATGATGAACTTCCGCCGGGGTGTGGCGAAGTACCGGTAGGCCACGTCGATCGTGATGCCCTGCTCACGTTCGGCCCGCAGGCCGTCGGTCAGCAGCGCAAGGTTGGTGTAGGCCTCCCCGCGCGCCTTGCTGGTCCGCTCGACCGCGGCAAGCTGGTCTTCGAAGATGGCCTTGGAGTCGTACAGCAGCCGCCCGATCAGGGTGCTCTTACCGTCGTCCACCGATCCGGCGGTCGCCAGGCGCAGGATGCCGGTATGCCGGGACGCGGACGCGTGGGAGGCGCCACCGGGTGCGTTCGTCATCAGAAGTACCCCTCCCGCTTGCGCTCCTCCATCGCGGCTTCACTGGTGCGGTCATCGGCGCGGGTCTGCCCGCGCTCGGTGATACGGGTGGCCGCGATCTCCGCGATGACCTCCTCGATCGTCTGCGCTGCCGACTCCACCGCCCCGGTGCAGGTCATGTCACCCACCGTCCGGTAGCGCACCACCGCCTCGAAGGCGGGCTCATCCTCACCCCGGGGGATGTACGGGTTGTCCGCCAGCAGCATCCCGTCCCGCTCGAACACGGTCCTGGGGTGGGCGAAGTAGATGGAGGGGATCTCCAGCCCTTCTCTGGCGATGTAGTGCCACACATCCAGCTCAGTCCAGTTCGACAGCGGGAACACCCGGATGTGCTCGCCCATCCCGATCCGCGTGTTGTAGAGGCTCCACAGTTCGGGCCGCTGGTTCTTGGGATCCCACTGCCCGAACTCGTCCCGGAAGGAAAACACGCGCTCCTTGGCGCGGGCCTTCTCCTCGTCCCGGCGGGCGCCGCCGAAGACGGCGTCGAACCGGTGGTCGGCGATCCCATCCAGGAGGGTGACCGTCTGAAGGCGGTTGCGGCTGGCCCACCGGCCGGTCTGTTCGGCGACCCGTCCGGCGTCGATGGAGTCCTGCACCGACGCCACCACCAACTGGACACCGGCGCGCGCCACCCGCCGGTCCCGGAATTCGATCACCTCGGGGAAGTTGTGGCCGGTGTCGACGTGCATCACGGGGAACGGGATGCGGGCCGGCCAGAATGCGCGCTCGGCCAGTGCCAGCATCACGATGGAGTCCTTGCCCCCGGAGAACAGCAGCACCGGGCGCTCGAACTCGGCCGCCACCTCACGCATGATGTGGATTGCCTCGGCTTCGAGCGCATCGATCTGGGACAGGGAGTAGTCGGAACGCATCAGGACCATCGAGCGGACTCCGGGTTGTGGGAGGACGGGTGGGCCGGTCCGGGTGAGGGCCGGGTCACTTCGATTCCGCACCGCGTGCCACGGCGACGGCCTCGATCAGTATGCCGGCAATCCCCACCGGGCAGATCAGGATATCTGGAAGCCAGGGGCTGGCCTGGTTGTACTCGAGGTCCGAGCCGTCGAGGCGGCAGGCATGCAGCCCGGCAGCCCGGGCGACGGCGACCGGCGCGGCCGAATCCCACTCGTACTGGCCGCCGTCGTGCAGGTAGGCGTCCACGTCGCCGCGGACCACCGCGGCCGCCTTGGCGCCGGCCGAGCCGAGCGGCACGAGGTCGGCATCGAGAGCGGCGGCGACCCTGGTGAGCAGTTCCGGCGCCCGGGTGCGGCTGACCACCAGGCGCAGGGCCTTCCCGGTGCCGCCGGGGTGCGGCCCTGCCGCGGGGCCGCGATCGGGTGGGGCGGGCCGCCCCGCACGCAACACCGACGCATCGGCGGTGGACAGGACCTCTCCCCGCGCGGGCAGCGCCACAGCCCCCGCCGCCAGCCGGCCGCGCTCCCAGAGGGCCACATGCACCGCCCAGTCGGTCCGACCGGCTTCGCCGAACTCCCTCGTGCCGTCCAGGGGATCGACGATCCAGACCCGGTCGGCGGCCAAGCGGCGCGGGTCGTCGCGGCCCTCCTCGGACAGCACCGCGTCAGCCGGCCGGTGCCGTGCGAGCTCCGAAGTCAGGAAATCATGGGACAGCCGGTCGCCGCCGTCCCGCAGGCCGGCGGGATCCCCTCCCGCCGCCCGCAATTCGACCAGCAGGCCGCCCGCCCGTGCGGCGAGATCGCGGGCGAGTTCGTCGTCGGCTGCCACAGCAGACTCCTTCCAGGCGGGGCGACCACAGGGTAGTCCGCTCCGGCCGGCGAGCACGCCGGTTCGGGACCGAGCGTCACAATCACCGGGCACCCGCGCGGCCGGCGACCACGGCTGAGGAGCGCCCCGTTACGCGGTCCCGGGACCCGGCTTGGCGCCCGTGCCCGGCTTGGCGCCCGTGCCCGGTTGCGCCCCCGTGCCGTGGAAGGCGTTCTGGGCGGCTGCCAGCCCGTCACTGATCAGCCTCTCCACCGCGTCGGCGGCCAGGTCTGTCAGGAACGGCAGATCGCCACGCTCGGCCGTGGAGAAGTCCCGCAGCACATAGTCGGCTGGGTCCATCCGGCCGGGCGGGCGGCCGATCCCGACCCGGACGCGGTGGTAATCGCGGGTGCCGAGCGATGCACTGACCGACCGCAGGCCGTTGTGGCCGTTGTCGCCTCCGCCGCGTTTAAGGCGCACGGCCCCGAACGGGACGTCGAGTTCGTCGTGGACGACCACCAGGCGATCGGCCGGCACATGGTAATAGCGGCACAGCCCGGCGACCGGTCCACCGGAAAGGTTCATGAAGGCGAGCGGCCTGCCGAGGATGACCGGCGAGCCGGCCAGCCTGCCCTCCGCCACCGCCGCGCCGTATCGGCCCCGCCGGAACCGCACGCCCATGCGGCCGGCCAGCACATCGGCCACCATGAAGCCGACGTTGTGCCGGTTGCCCGCGTAAGGGGGTCCGGGGTTGCCGAGACCGGCCACGAGCCAGCGTTCTTCAGGCATGCGCGGGTGTACCCACCGCACGAGTGCGTCAGCCGGACTCTGCGGCCGATGGCGTCTCCACGGCAGCGGGCGCCGCAGCGGCTTCGGCGGCTTCGGGGGCCCCGCCGAGGTCGGCCTCGATCTGCTCGGCCGTCGGAGCCGCGAGCACATGCAGGATCAGCACGTCGGGGTCGACGGCGAGCGCGGTGCCCGCCGGCAGAATCAGGTCCCCGGCGTGCACCGACCCTCCGACCCGCATGCCCTCGATATCCACGCTGACCGACTGCGGGATCTGGGTCGCCTCGGCCGCCAGCGTGATCTGGATCAGCTGCTGGTCAAGCAGCCCTCCCGAGAAGATTTCGCCGGTGGTCTGGATGGGCACCTCCACGATGACCTTCTCGCCTTGGCGCACCAGGATCAGGTCGACGTGCTCGATGACCCCCTTGATCGCGTCGCGCTGGACGGCCTTGGGGATCGCGAGCTGGTTGCCTCCCGGCAGGCCGTCGATCCGCAGCAGCGCATTGGGGGTCTTCAGCGCCATCATCAGGTCGTGGTCGGGAAGCGAGATGTGCCGGGTTGCGGTGCCGTGCCCGTACAGGACAGCGGGCACCCGGCCAGTGCGGCGGGTCCGGCGGGCGGCGCCCTTGCCGAACTCGCTACGCGTCTGGGCGTCGATACGGACCTCGGCCACAGCGGACTCCTTCAATGGACAAGCTCAGGTCATCGGCGCGGCACCCGGCCCACGATCGGGGTTACCCGGCATGGCCGACAGGCGGCAGCGCAGTTCGCTTTGCGAGCGCAACTGATGCGCGTCGATCATTCTAGCCCAGAAACCCACCCGCCCAGGGCGGTCACCTGCCCGGCGCCGTGGACCATGGCCCACCCGCCATGGCGGACCGGTGCCCGGCAGACTCCGCGCCCGAGCGCCTATACCTCGTAGGTATTGTCGGGGTCCAGGCCGCCGCCACCGGTGCCCGGAGCGGGCGGCGCCGGCTCGGCAGGCTCAGTGGTGCCCGGAGCGACGGGCTCGGGCTGCGCGGGTGATTCCGCACCGGGCGCGGCGGCTGATTCGGTTTCCCCCATGCTTGCCCCTTCTTTCCCAATCTTGCCGCGCTGCGGGCGCACGGATCGGCACGGACTTTCCGAAGATTCTAGCGGCTGGGCACCCGCCGGGTTGGGACGTCCGCCAGCCCGGCGGCCCGATCCCCCCGCGGCCAAACCCGCATGCCTGATGGGCGTCTGCCTCGCGCACGCGATCGGCGGGCCTATCGGCAAGCCCCGCCCGGGGGCCTTTCAGTCGTCTGCCTGCCACTGCGCGAGCATGGTCGCGGCGGCGCCGGCCGCGGCGTGGTCCGCGACCGTCTCGAACAGCACCAGCGCCTGCGAGAGCATGCCCACGGCCACGGCGGTCTGGCCGGCCCGCCGCTGGGCCAGCGCCAGCCGTTCCAGGCTCCGGGCCTGGCCGTGCCCGTCGCCGATTTCCTCCCGGATCCGAAGCGACTCCGCCAGGCACTCGATCGCCGCTTCCAGCTTGCCCATGCCGAGGTATGCCTCACCCAGGTCACCCAGGGAATCCGCCTCGGTACCGCGATCACCGAGCGACCGGAAGATCGCCAGCGCCTCGGTCAGCGAAGCGATCGCCTCATCGAAGCGACCCAGCTCCCGGCAGGCACAGCCCAGCACGCCCAGGGCGATGCCTTCGCCGTACCGCTTCCCAGCCTGGCGCTGGGCGGTGACGGCACGCCGTGCGGTCGCAAGTGCCTTGCCGTATTCACGCAAGTCGAAATAGGCGTTCGCGACGTTGGTGGCAGCCCGTGACTCACCCCGAACGTCGCCGAGTCCGTGGTAGAGCGCCAAGGCCTGCTCGAAGTACTCCACCGCCCCGGCCAGCCGCTGCTGACCGTAAGCGACACCAAGGTTGTTGAGCATCCAGGCTTCCGCCGCGCCATCACCGAGCGCCCGGGCGCTGGCCAGGCCCCGCTGGTGAGTCGCGATCCAGTCCACCCAGTGGCTGCGCCGGATGAAGAAGCTGATCGACGCCGCGGAAAGCTTCCAGGCCAACTCATGCAGCCCGTTGGCAGCGGCCAGGCTGACGGCGCTGACCAGGCCGACCCGTTCGCTGTCGCACCAGGCGAGGGCGTCTTCCAGGGTGAAAAAGCTGAGCGGCACGACCCGGGCGTCACAAGGCGGCAGCGGGACCCTGGTGTTCTGGGGCGAGATGATCGTGGCGGCGGCCTCGATCGTGTGCAGATACCAGGCGAGCAGGCGGGTGATGGCGTCCCGGCGGTCGGCGTCGCTCTCCGCGGCACGGGCGCGATCGGCGGCGAACACCCGGAGCAGGTCGTGGAACCGGTACCGGTCCGGCGCGGGTGCGTCCAGCAGATGGCCGTCCACCAGGATCTCCAGCGCCTCCGCGGTGTCCGCCACCGGCTCTCCCAGCAGGGCCGCTGCCGCAGGCAGGGTGATGGACGGCCCCGTCCACAGGCCCAGCATCCGGAACGCCCGGG
>DAHUZQ010000128.1 GCA_027306495.1 Actinomycetota bacterium
GGTCACCTACGGTGTTGGCCACCTGATCGGCACGTCCGTGTCCTGAGGACAGTCTCCTCAGACCAGGTCGTCGAATTCGCCCTTTTTGGCTCCGTCGAGGAAGGCGTTCCACTCGGCGGCGGTATACCGGAGCACAGGCCCAGCGGGGTCCTTGGAGTCCCGCACCGCGACCATGCCCTCAATAGGAGCGAGTTCTACACATGCTCCGTTGCCGACGCTGCTGCTCGCCTTGCGCCAGGCGAGCCCACGAAGATCCGGACGAGGCGCTGACATAGATACCCCTGCGGACGAATTAATGAATCGCAGGCAAGCCTGCGATTTCATGATCTATTGGCCCTTGCTGTAAGCGATGCTCATCGCGGCCATCAGGTCAAGCGACTGCTGCTGACCCAGCGAGGTTGCGAGCAAGCGATCAAAGATCTCGCCATACCGGCGAACATCTTCTCGGCGCTCAAGATACACCTGTCCCACCAACCCCTCAACGTAAACCACCCCGGGGACCGGATCTTCGAACTCCAGCAGGATAAAGGTGCTGTCCAGGGCGGGATGCACCCCGGCCTCATACGGGATCACCTGCACCGAGATATGCGGCTGGGCGCATGCTGCCACGACGTGATCGAGCTGGGCTCTCATCGTCGCGGCGCCGCCTACTCGCCGGTGCAAGACCGCCTCGTCGATGATCGCCCGAAGATGGGGTGGGCGTGGCCCGGATAGAACGGCCTGCCTGCCACGCCGCACCTCAATCCGCTCATCGATCACCTCGGCGCTCAGCCTGGGCCAAGCCCCCTCGTGAACGGCGCGCGCATAGTCAGGGATCTGGAGCAGGCCCGGGAACACCCCCGGCTCGAAGTCGCGGATGGAGATCGCTTCTGCCTCCAACCCGACATACGTGGCATAAGGAAGCCCGTAAGGCTGCCACCAGGCTTGGCCGCGTCCCTGCTTGGCCAAGGAGGCCAGGTGGTCACGCTGAACTGGGTCGGTCACGTGGTACAGGCCGCACAAGTCCCTGATGTCGCGCTGACTCGCTCCCCGATGGCCGGTCTCTAGCCTCGACACCTTGGAAGGGGAGCAGAGCAGGCTCTCGGCCACCTGCTCCACAGTCAAGCCGGCTTCTCCCCGCAATGAGCGGAGCAGTGCCCCAAGCTCGCGCCGGCGAACCGTGGGACTGGGGGAGCGAAGCTCAGGAGTGTTCGGCTCTCCCTGCGCTGTCATCGGTATCCCTACCAGAGTGGTTGACCGCAGTCTCTTGCCATTGGCACTTGCCAAAAGCTATTGCCAAGGCGACCATTGAAGCAGAAGCACAGACGATCCACAAGCGACCCGCCCCGCCTCAGGGTCAAAGAATGGCGATGGGGCCGTGACAATGTCGTCATCCCTGTCTCCGCACTCGACGAGACAGCGAGGAGGTGCTTCGACAAGGCGTATCCCCCGGCGCCCCATCCCCAGCGCACGAAGCAGCTAGCCAACCTTTCCAGGCGAGCCTGAACACGGCAGAGCGCACGTGGCAGGTACCTGTAACAAAGCTGGGCCGATGCGGTCACATCGGCCCAGCTGCAACACCATCCCCCCGGCTCGAGCGCGAGCGAAAGGAACAGCGCTATGAGCAAATTTACCAGCCCTACCAGCAGAAACAAGGTGTGGACCCGCCTTGCTGCCTGGCTGGGGGCACGGGCCGAGGCCGCTGGAGCCCGGCTCTTTACCGACGACGACGCACGAGCGCTTCAGCAGGGCTGGCAGATCGCCCCGATCCAGCATGGACTGGGTCGGCGCTACCGGGACCCCCGCTTTGACCTCTGGCGCGCCTGCCCGGCCTGCCATGGCAACGGCCAGTGGCAGGGGGTGCCGTGCCGCTCCTGCCACGCCACCGGGAGGATCATGATCGCTCCCGCCACCGCGCCCTTGCGGGGGGGTGAAGGCCATGGCCAGGATCCGCTCGCTTCGGCGAAGTAACAACTTCCTGATCGCCGACCTCGCGGACGCCCTGCGACCGCGCCCACGGCGGAATCCGCTGGGCACAGCGTGGCGGTGGCGGTACGAGACGGCGCTGGTTTCGGGGGCAGTCGCGGCCATCGCCGCGGCAGTGAGCCTGCTCGGGGCCGGCATGGCCGTTGCCTGCACCGCCGGGCTGCTGGCGATATCCAGCTTGTGGCCGCCGGGCCGGCGGTGGCTCGTGGCCGGCGCCTGGTGGCTGGTGACACCTCATCTGCTGCATAGCGGGTTCGTGCAGGCGCGGATACAGTCACGCAGCGGCCGGGTGCCGTTCATCTGGCGGACCACCCGGGAGGTCTTCGGCGAACGCGCCCACGTGTGGTGCCCGGCTGGCACGTCAGCGGATGACATGCGAGCGGCGCGCGGCATCCTCCGCGCCGCCTGCTGGGCCGCTGACGTGCAGGTCATGCGTCACGAAAGGCACGCGCACCTGGTCCTCATCGATGTCATCCGGCGGGGGCCCGGTGCGGCTGCCGCCCCATCAGCGGACGGCCAGGGATCGGTCACCCAGCTTGCCGCCTGGCGCGAGACCGGCTGAGTTGCTTCCGCAGATCCGCGCACTCCCGCTGCAACCGATGGACCTCCGCCTCCAGTTCCAGGATGCGGCGGATGCCGGCCAGGCTCATGCCCTCGCTCGCGAGGCGCACCACGTACTGGACGACTGTGATCTCGCGCCGGGTGTACCTGCGCTGGCCGCCGCCGGACCGAGTCGGGCAGACCACGCCGAACTCGTCGAGGCGGCGCAGGAAAGCCTGCTGCACGTCGAGCATGAGCGACACCTGGCCGACGGTGAACATTGGCAGGTGCTCGTCATCGAAGGGCAGCGATGACACGGCTCCCTCCAGGGCAGACAGGGTCCGGCCACGCGTCCGCGGGCCCGGGAACATCTCCGGGCCCGCGGCACGCCTGCCGTCAGGCAGTGATCTTCTTGGCGCTGGCGTCGGTGTGGATTTCCACCTTACGGGGCTGGGCCTTCGCCAGCAGTGGGACCCGCACCGCCAGCACGCCGTTCTGGTAGGCGGCCTCGATCTTGTCCGAGTCGAGTGTCTCGGCCAGGTAGACCCGCCGGGCGAATGAACCCATCGCCCGCTCACGGATGAACGGCCGCTCGTCCTCGCCGTACTCCTCGCTCCGGCGCGCGCTCACGGTCAGCACGCCGCGGTCGACCGTGACCTCGATCGTCTCGGAGTCGATACCCGGCAGATCGAACCGCAGGATGACGTCGTCCTTGCGCCGGATGCCGTCCATCGGCATCACCACGTGCTCCTGGCTCAGCGCCCGGCCATTGTCCTGGCCGAACACCCGCTGGGCGAGCCGGTCGAATTCCTGGACGAACGGGTCGATGGATGTGAGCAGCATCGCAGTTCCTCCTCGATGTCCCTGAGCCTGTAGATCCAGGGTATCTAAGCTTCGGTCTAGAGAAAAGCTACTACTTTCTTTGGAGGTATGCAACCTGTGGCACGAGGCGGTGGGTGTACTTAAAAGAGCCGCCCCCGGCATCGGCCGGGGGCGGCTCCGCGCTCGAAGGCTCAGACTCGCTCGATGATGGTGGCGTTCGCCTGCCCGCCGCCCTCACACATCGTCTGGAGCCCGTACCGGCCGCCGGTCCGTTCAAGCTCGTGCAGCAACTTGGTCGCCAGCACGGCACCGGTCGCACCCAGCGGGTGCCCGAGCGCGATGGCTCCGCCATTCGGGTTGGTCCGCTCGAGCGAGGCGCCGGTGTCGGCCGACCAGGCGATCAGGACCGGCGCGAACGCCTCGTTCACCTCGAAGACGTCAATGTCATCGACGGTGAGTCCGGCCTTGGCCAGCGCCTGCTCCGTCGCCGGGATCGGCCCGGTCAGCATGAACACCGGGTCCGCGCCGGTCACCGCCAAGGCCTTGATCCGCGCCCGGGGGGTCAGGCCGTGCCGGCGCACCGCCGCCTCCGATGCGACCAGCAGAGCGGCCGAGCCGTCGGAGATCTGGGACGCGGTCGCCGCCGTGAGCTCCCAGCCTTCGCGCAGTGGCGCCAGGGTGGCCATCTTCTCCAGCGAGGTGTCACGGCGCGGGCCCTCATCCACGCTGACCCCGTCGAGTGGCTCGATCTGCTGCTCGAACCGGCCCTCGTCGATCGCGGTGACGGCGCGCCGGTGGCTCTCAAGCGCGAACTCCTCAAGCTGGGCTCGCTTGATCCCCCACTTCTCGCACATGAGCTGGGCCCCCCGGAACTGGGATATCTCCTGGTCGCCGTAGCGGACCCGCCAGCCGGCCCCGAATGGCAGCGGCATGCCCTTCTCCGCGGGCAGCATGACGCTGGACCCCATGGGCACCACGCTCATGCTCTCCACCCCGGCGGCGACGACCAGGTCCTGGGTGCCGGACAGCACCCCTTGGGCGGCGAAGTGCAGAGCCTGCTGCGATGATCCGCACTGCCGGTCGATCGTCACTCCAGGCACGTGCTCGGGCAGCCCCGCCGACAGCCATGCCTGGCGGGCGATGTCCAGCGACTGCGGGCCGATCTGGGACACACAGCCCATGATGACGTCCTCGACCGCACCGGGATCGACGCCCGTCCGCGTCATCAGCGCTCGCAGCGTGTGAGCGGCGAGGTCCACCGGGTTCACGCCCGACAAGCCGCCATTGCGCCTGCCGACCGGGGTACGGACCGCTCCGACGATGTATGCCTCCGCCACGGCACCCTCCGGGGGCTCGGGGGCCTGCCGCCCCGCACATGCTCGTTCGGTACCGATGTTACCGCCCGGTTAATGTCCCCTCGCGGGCACGAGGCCGCTCCACCGCGAGGCCATATGCTGTGGGCAAATCAGCCGGAATGCGAAGCGGCGGGCCGTGGGAGGCTGTGGGTGGTCAAAGGGCTGGTCCTGCTGGCGTTCATCGCCGTGCTGTGCGCGCTCGCCTGGACCGCCGCACGCCGTGCCCTCGGTATCGAGTCCACCGGCCGGAACTTCCTGCGGGTGGTCACCGTGGTAGGGCTGGGGCTGCTGGCTCTGTGGGTGTACACCACCCACCGCTGAGCAGCTCAGCCAGCGGTCCGCCCGCCGCCCACCGGTATCTCGAACCAGACCGCCTTGCCATCGCGGGTGGGCCGTGATCCCCACCGGGCCGCGAGTTGGTCGACCAGGTATAGCCCGCGGCCTCCTTCGTCGGTTTCCCCGGCGGCCCTGATCCGCGGCATGCGCAGGTCAGAGTCGAGGACCTCGACCCACAGGGCGTGGGACCCCCGCCGGAGCCGCAGCGTGAACTGCCGTGATGATGGTGGCGCCGCTTCGCTGGTGAACGCGCCGGTGTCCCAGCCGGCCACGGTTGCGGGTTCGCGGTGTGGCCCGCCCACCGCTTCGAGCGCGAGTTCCGGGCGCAGTGCGGGGGCGCCGGTGTGCAGGACAACGTTGGTGACGACCTCGGACACCAGCAGGCAGGCGAGTTCGGCTTGCTCGGTGGGGATCCCCCAGCGGCGGAAGGCGTCGTGTGCCTGGCGGCGCGCCTGGGACACCCGGATCGCCTCGGCCGGGAACGTGCCCTCCCATGACGCCAGATCCTCATCCGCAGTCCTGATCACGATGATGGCCATATCGTCGTCGATCACCCCAGGCACAGCTTCCTGAGCGGCGTCGGCGATCGCCTGTGCACCCTTGCCCGCCACCCCTGCCACCGCGGCCAGGAGCATCTCGGAGGCTTCCGCGGGAGAGTAATGGCCGTTGCCGTCCGCCCGCTGCCGGCGGTCAACCAGCCCGTCCGTGTAGAGCACCAGCGCGGACCCCGGTGGGAGATGGCGCGTCTCCTCCCGGTAGGTCGGCAGCCCCGCCACCCCCTTGCCGCGCACCCCGAGCAGCACCCCCTCGTGCTCGATCTCCATCTCGGCCGCCTGGCCGCCGACAACCAGCACGGGTGCCACATGACCTGCATTGGCGAATGAGAGCATCCGCGACCATGGGTCATAGACGAGGTAGGCACAGCTCACCGTCGGCGGGTCGGGCCGGGTCCGCGGATGCCCGGCCAGCGGGCCGCCAGCGCTTGCCGGGCCCAGGCTCATCCCCAGCGTCCCGCCACCGGTTCCTGGCTCCAGCGCACGGCACCAGTCGTCCAGTTTGCGCAGGATCTCGGCGGGCGGCCGGTCGTCCTGGGCGAAGGCCCGCAGGGCGGCCCGCAACTGGCCCATCACAGCGGCGGCCCGCGCGCCACGGCCTTCCACGTCGCCGATCACCACTCCGACCCGGCCCGCGGAGAGCGGGATGACGTCGTACCAGTCACCGCCGACCTGGGTCTGGATCCCCTGTCCGTGCGTCTCCAGTGGCTTGGCGGGCTCGTACCGCCACGCCACATCCAGGCCATCGAAGCTGGGCACTTCCTGGGGCAGCAGGCTGTGCTGGAAGGCCAGCGCGGTGCGGCGCTCCTCCTCGAACAGCATGGCGTTGTCAATGGCGACCGCCACCCGGCTGGCGATGGCTCCGAGGAAGTCCCGGTCGTCCGCCTCGTACTGCTCGTCCTCGCGGGCGGTCAGCCGGGACAGGGCCAGGCTCATCACCCCCAGCAGTTCGCCCCGCACGGCCAGCGGCGCTGCGACGATGGAAACCAGCCCCACGTCCTCACTGGCCCGCAGACTCTGCTGGTGCGGCGCGGGGAATTGCTCATCGGCCAGGCTGGCCACGACCACCGGCTCCATCCGGGCCATGGCCTGCTGGCAGAAGTGCCCCTCCGGATAGGTGATCTCCTCGCCCACCTGTGCCCAGCTGCCGGGCGGGGGCGTCCAGCCCGCGGCATTGATGAGCACCCGCCGGATCAGCTTGTCGCCGTAGAACAGGTCGATGAAGCAATGGTCGGCCACGTGCGGCACCAGCGTTTCGGCGACGTGCCGGAGCGTGACGTCCACTTCCAGGGAACGGGAGAGCCGCTCGCCAATCCGCTCCAGCAGCGCGATGCGTTCGCGTCCGCGCTGCGAGGTGTGGCTGCTGGCCTGCCGCGCGATGATGACGATGCCCTCGATGGCCCCGGAGGAGTGGCGCAGCGGCAGGGCCTGCGCCCGGATCGACAGCCGGGATCCATCCGGACGCACGGTGGCGAAGGTGCCATCCCAGGGACGGCCGCGCAGTACCTGCTTGACCATGTCATGGGCCCGCCCCAGTTCACTGTCGGCGAAGCCGATCTCGAACAGCGACTTGCCCGCCAGCCCGCCGTCATCGCCGTCGGACCCGAACAGCGCGGCGGCGAATGCGTTCGCGTACCTGAGATGGCTGGTCCGGTCCGACACGATGACCGCAGCCTCGACCTGGCCGAGCACCGCCTCGGGCGGCATGGGACCACAGAGGCCGGCTTTGTCCCAGTTGTTCATGCTGCCATCATGGGGATCCGGAGGGCGGGCCGCGCCAGGCGCCGTCATCCGGCGGCGACGAAGACGTGGGCTGCGACGGAGCGCGGCAACTCGGCGATCGAGACACCCGTTGTGTCCTCACTCGTCACCCGCACACCATCGTCGGTCGCCGCGATCGTAACCTCGCGTCCCGGTTGTATGCCACTGTGCTTGAGTTTAAGCATCAGTGAAGCGTCGCTCTGCAGCTGTTCTCCGATCCGCCGGATGATCACCGGGCGCAGGCCACGATGGGCGATGGCGGCCATGGGTGCGGTGCTCTCCAGGCAAGCGGCCCGCGCCTGCATCGCGGCATCGGCGGGAACGCCGAGCTCCTCCAGGCCGGGAATGACGTTGCCGTGCGGGCACCGCACCGGGTATCCGAGCAGCACCGCCAGCCTTCGTTCCACCTCCGCGGACATGACGTGCTCCCACCGGCAGGCCTCGGTGTGGACGTCTTCCCAGGGCAGGCCGATCACGTTCAGCAGCAGGCACTCCGCGAGCCGGTGCTTGCGCATCACCCGGGTCGCCAGCGCCCGCCCCGTCTCGCTCAATTCCAGATGCCGGTCGCCTTCTACCCGCAGCAGCCCGTCCCGCTCCATCCTGGCCACCGTCTGGCTGACCGTGGGGCCGCTGTGGGACAGCCGTTCTCCTATCCGGGCACGGCGCGGCGGCACGCCTTCCTCTTCGAGTTCGAAGATGGTGCGCAGGTACATCTCGGTCGTGTCGATCAGGCCATGCGCGGTCACCGCTGCTACCTCCTGTGCCCGATGGTATGCGCTGGCAGCACCACGGAGGGGCTCGCGCGCACGCCGGGAAAGGCAGGTGTACCCGTCAGGGAGAGAGCCGTTCGATAACCCAGCCCGGCCCTTCCCGGCGGTAGCGGAGCCGGTCGTGCAGGCGGTTGGCACGGCCCTGCCAGAACTCCACCGTTACGGGCTCCACCCGGTAGCCACCCCAGAACGGCGGCATGGGCACCTGCGTACCGGCCGGCCAGCGCCGCGACAGGTCGGCGTAACGTTCGTCGAGCACCGCGCGGGAATCGATCACGCTGGACTGCCTGCTGGCCCAGGCGCCGAGCTGGGAACCGCGGGGCCGTGAGTGGAAATAGGGCTCGCTCTCGGCGACGGTGAGGGCTGTGACCGGTCCCGACACCATCACCTGGCGCCGCAGCGCGTACCAGGGGAAGAGCAGGTTCGCCCACGGGTGGGCCGCCAGATCGTGGCCCTTGGCCGAGGTCCGGTTCGTGTAGAAGACGAACCCCTCGGGGCCGTGGCTCTTCAGCAGCACGGTGCGAGCGCGCGGCAGCCCGGCCTCGTTGACCGTGGACAGGACCATCGCGTTCGGCTCGGGCAGCCCGGCGGCGACCGCATCCGAAAGCCAGCCGCTGAACTGGCCGGCGGGCTCGGCGGCCATGCTCCGCTGATCCAGTACCGACTCGGTGACCTGCGGGTTCTGGGTGTCCACGGGTAAAGATCCTCACATACGTGTCGCGAGTGGCGGTAATCACGACCACCCGGCTACCGCCAGCAGCCACGGGCGAGGTTGAATTGAGCGGGCTGTAACCGTGCCTGCCACCGACGCGGGTCTGGCGGCCCCGCCACGCACCAGGGTCACGTCACTCACGAGGAGACGCTAGGAGGCGCGCCATGTCCGACTTCAGGCCAGGGCTTGAAGGTGTCATCGCGTTCGAGACGCAGATCGCTGAGCCTGACCGGGAAGGCGGATCCCTGCGCTACCGGGGCGTTGACATCGAGGAGCTTGTCGGCCATGTGCCCTTCGGCCATGTCTGGGGCCTGCTGGTCGATGACGCGTTCCTGCCCGGCCTGCCACTCGACGAGCCACACCCGCTGCCGGTCCGCTCCGGGGACATCCGGGTGGACGTGCAGAGCGGGCTCGCCACGCTGGCCCCTGCCCGGGGCATGCAGCCGCTGCTGGATATCGATGATGAACGCGCCCGCGACGACCTGGCGCATGCGTCGGTCCTGGCGTTGTCGTTCGTGGCCCAGTCAGCGCGCGGCGCTGAGCTGCCGCCAGTGCCGGAGTCCCAGGTCAGCGCCTCCGACGACATCGTCGCGAGGTTCCTCACCCGCTGGCGGGGCGAACCCGATCCCCGCCACGTCAAAGCGCTGGACGCGTACTGGACGTCCGCTGCCGAGCATGGGATGAATGCCTCGACGTTCACCGCGCGGGTGATCGCCTCGACCGGCGCCGACGTCGCGGCCGCCATGTCGGGGGCGGTGGGCGCGATGTCCGGCCCGCTGCACGGCGGCGCCCCGGCCCGGGTGCTCCACATGGTGGAGGAGGTCGAGCGGACCGGGGATGCCGCCCGGTACGTCACCTCGGTCCTGGACCGGGGGGAACGGCTCATGGGGTTCGGCCACCGCGTCTACCGCGCCGAGGACCCACGGGCGCGGGTGCTGCGGCGGGCCGCCAAGGAACTGGGCGCGCCCCGCTACGAGGTGGCCGCCGCGCTGGAGGAAGCCGCGCTCTCCGAACTGCACGCCCGCCGTCCCGACCGGGTGCTTGCCACCAACGTCGAATACTGGGCGGCCATCGTGCTGGACTTCGCGCAGATCCCCGCGACCATGTTCACCGCCATGTTCACCTGCGCCCGGACCGCGGGCTGGGCGGCGCACGTGCTGGAGCAGAAGCGGACCGGCCGGCTGGTGCGCCCGAGCGCCCGCTACACCGGCCCGCGGTCTCGCTCCGTGCGGGACGTGCCGGGTGCCGACGCCGTGCTCAGCCGCTGACCGGGTGCCGACGCCGTGCCCGGCCGCTGGCATCGCGGCGCGCCAGCTGCTGCCCGCTGGTGACGCTGGCACGGCCCATGCTGAGCCGGGGTGCACCACCATGGGGTGCCAGGGACCGGCGGATAGGCTGAGCCGGTGACCGACATCGTCATCCCAGGTGAGCTGCGTCCATCCGATGGCAGGTTCGGCTGTGGGCCATCGAAGGTGCGCCCAGAGAACGTGGCGGCACTGGCCGGGCCGGGCGCCGCATACCTCGGCACCTCCCATCGCCAGGCCCCGGTCCGCTCGCTGGTCAGGCGGGTGCGGGAAGGCCTTGCCGGGTTGTTCGGCGTGCCCGAGGGCTATGAGGTGGTGCTGGGCAACGGCGGCACGACCGCGTTCTGGGAGGTGGCCGCGTTCGGGCTGGTCGATCACCGGGCGCAGCACTGCTCGTTCGGGGAGTTCTCCGCCAAGTTCGCCAAGGTCACCGAGGCGGCCCCGTGGCTGGAAGGGCCATCGGTGATCTCCTCACCACCGGGCACCCACCCGCTGCCGCGGGCCGAGGAAGGCGTGGACACCTACGCGCTCACCCATAACGAGACCTCAACCGGGGTCGCGATGCCGGTGGGTAAGGTCGATGGCGCGGATGCCGGGTCGCTGGTCATCGTGGACGCCACCAGCGGTGCGGGTGGCCTGCCGGTCGACATCGGGGGAGTTGATGTGTACTACTTCGCCCCCCAGAAGTGCTTCGGCGGCGATGGCGGGCTGTGGGTCGCGCTGATGTCGCCGGCTGCCCTGGACCGGGCGCAACGGATCGCGGCCAGCGGCCGATACATCCCGGAGTTCTTCTCGCTGCCGGTGGCCATCGACAATTCGCTCAAGCAGCAGACCTACAACACCCCCGCCGTCGCGACCCTGCTGCTGTTCGCCGAGCAGGTCGAGTGGATGCTCGGTCAGGGTGGGCTTGCCTGGGCGGTCGGCCGCACGGCGGATTCTTCGTCCCGCCTCTATGAGTGGGCCGGGAAGTCCGCTTACGCGACGCCGTTCGTAGTGGACCCGGCTCAGCGTTCCCAGGTGGTCGGGACGGTCGATTTCGCCGAATCGGTGGACGCCGCGGCGGTCGCGTCCGTCCTGCGGGCGAACGGGATCGTGGACACCGAGCCCTACCGCAAGCTCGGGCGCAATCAGCTGCGGATCGGCATGTTCCCGGCCGTCGACCCGGCCGACGTGGAAGCGCTCACCGCCTGCGTGGACTACGTCACCGACCGCCTGTGAAACGGTGAGCGCCCGGCTGTCAGCGCAGCACGGTCCCCGCCAGCACCAGCAGCACGAGCACCACGAGCGCGGTGGGAAGCAGCCAGCGGGTCGTGCGGTTCACACCCGCAGCTTACTTGCCCGCTGACGTCCAGGCTGCCCGCTTTGCCCCGTTGACCGGCCGCACCAGGCCCTCCGGAAGTCCGCGGGCCGCGGCCGGGGATTTCCGGAATCGGCAGCGGCCAGGCACGTGGATCACCGGGAATCCGCCACAAGCGGGCCATCTCCCGGCGCCCGCAGCGGCCAGGCACCCAGCGTCTGGTACCTCGGATCCTCCGTCAGCCGGCTGTTGATCAGGCAGATCTGGGTGGCCGTCCATGGGGTGCCCGCGAAGGCCGACAGCGCGTCCACCAGTGGGCCGACATCGAGCGGCTCGCGACGGCAGCGGGCCAGTGTCAGGTGGGGGTGATAAGCACGGCCCGGCGAGGCGGGGGGTGCCCCGGCCCGGCCCGCCGCCGCGATCACGGAATGAGCGAGCGCGGGCAGAGCCGCCAGGTCGGCCTGCACGCCCGCCCACAGGACCCGGGCGCTCGATGCCCGGGGGAAGGCTCCGGCCGCCCGAAGCGACATGGTGAGCTGAGAGTGCCTGCCGGCCGCCCGGGACAGCCGGGTGGCGAGCGGCCCGAGCACCGCCTCATCGGCCTCGCCAAGGAACGCCAGGGTGAGGTGCCATGCCTCTGCTCCCGTCCAGCGCAGGCCCGGCCAGCCGTCCCGCAGCGGTGCCACGGCGCGCTCCAGTTCGCCTACGGCGTGCTCGGGCACGGGCAGCGCGACGAACAGCCTCATGCCGACATTGCTATCAGCACAGCCGGCCGGGCCGGCAGCGGGGCGCGGCGGGTCACGGCGCCGAGCGAGCCAGCCCAAGGTAGGAGCGGGCCGGCACCCCGTGGTGGCGGGCCAGCAGCACCGTGACGACCACCGCGGCCAGTGCGGAGATCACCCCACCGGCACCCAGGCTCATCCGCACCCCGTAGTGCTCCGCCACCCAGCCGACAAGTGGTGAGCCGAGCGGCGCCCCGCCCAGGAACACCAGCATGTACAGGCCCATCACCCGGCCGCGCACCGCCGGCGTGGCGCCCAGTTGCGCGGTGGCGTTCGACGCCGTGGTGAACATGAGCAGGACCAGGCCGGTCGGGACCAGCAGCGCCAGGAAGGTCCAGTAGGACGGCATCAGGGCGGTCACGGTCTCCAGCAGACCGAAGATGCCGGCCGTCACCAGCAGCAACCGCATGCCGGGCCGGGACCTACGGGCAGCGAGCAGCGCGCCGCCGAGCGCGCCCACGGCGAACATGGTGGAGGCCAGCCCGAACGCCCCCGCGCCGGTGTGGAAGACCTCCCGGGACATGAGCGCGGTCGTGACCTGGAAGTTCATGCCGAATGTGGCGACGAAGAAGACGAGGATCAGGGTGAGCGCGAGGCTTGGCCGTGACCGCACGTACGCCAGCGCTTCCCGCAACTGCCCTTTCGCCCGCGGCACCCGCTCGACCGGGTGCAGTTCCATCGGCCGCATCATCTTCAGGCTCGTGAGCACAGCCCCGTAGGAGGCGGCGTTGACGATGAAGGCCATAGGGGTCCCCACCAGGCTGATGACCAGGCCGGCCACGGCCGGCCCGGCTATCCGGGCCAGGTTGAAGGTGGCGCTGTTGAGTGCGATGGCGTTCGCCATCCGCTCGTGGCCGACCATTTCAGCAACGAACGTCTGCCTGGTGGGGTTGTCGACCACGGCTGCCATGCCGAGGGCGAAGGCCAGGAGATAGACCTGCCAGACAGCCACGACGTGGGTGATGGCCAGCACTCCGAGGATGAGTGCGAGCGCGCCCATCACCGACTGCGTCACGAACAGGATCGCCCGCTTGGAGTACCGGTCGGCGACCATTCCGCCCCACAGGCTGAACAGCAACTGGGGGAGGAACTGCTGGCCGGTGGCGATGCCCAGGGCTGTGCCACTGCCATGGGTGAGGTCGAGCACGAGCCAGTCCTGGGCCACCCGCTGCATCCACGTGCCGGTGTTGGAGACCGCCTGCCCGGCGGCGAACAGCCGGTAGTTGCGGGTGCGCAGCGATGTGAAGGTCGGCAGGCCGGCCAGCGACCGCACAGGGGAGCCGAGTGCGCGCCGCGGCGGATGGCTTACGACTGGCTGAGCTTTTCCAGAATTGGGGCTGCCGCTCGCAGGGTCGATCGCTCCGCCGGCGTCAGCTCCGCCAACCTGCGCGCCAGCCACGCTTCCCGGCGGCACCGGGAGTGGCGCACCAACTCGCGGCCCGCTTCCGTCGCTGTGAGAGTGACCTGACGCCGGTCTGCCGGATCGGGCTGGCGTGCTACCAACTGCCAGTCCACCAGGGCGGCGATGACTCGCGTCATGGAGGGCGGCTGGACCTTTTCGTGAGAGGCGAGTTCCCCGGGCGTCATCGGGCCGTTGCGGTCCAGGGCGGCCAAGGCGGCGAGCTGGGTATCGGAAAGGGCCGGCTCCCCGGAGCCTGGCACGGTCCGCTCGACCCGCAGCCGACGTGCCAGCCGGCTCACCGAGATCCGCAGGGCCGTCGCCAGGCCGGTATCCGACCTGGGCAGTGGAAGCGTCATGTTCATTAGCCTGACTCATTACTTTCGCTAACAGTACGCTAACGCGAAACATTCCGTCAAACCACCCGCGGCCGGCCTGGGTTAGCCTGAGTGGGTGACGCGAACCCGGCGGCCGTCCCCGCCCCCCCTGGAGGCGAACGACCAGCTCGTCACCGCTGTCCTGACGGGCGCCTGGGCCATCGCGCTGGTGGTTTTGCTGGTGCTGGGGAGCCACCTGTCCACGGGATCACAGTGGTGGGTCTGGACGTGCGCGACGGGCCTGGTTATGGGGCTATTCGGATTGTGGTACGTCCCTCACATGAAGAGGGCACGGGCTCGGGCGGCGATACGCCGGGCGGCGGGACGTCAGGCTCCGTCGAGCGGCTCGAAATCAGTTTCCTCCACCGAGACCCCCGGCAGGTCGATCAAGTCGTAACGGAATTCGTCGGTCACCAGCGCCGACAGCTCTGACCCGGACACGGACATGGCCTCGGAGTGGGCGCCGCACCCATGGTCCACAGACACCACGCGGCCGTCATCGGGGGCGTAAGCGTTCGCACACACGCCGAACGCCTGCCCGAGCGGCCAGCTCAGGCGGATGAAGAAGCCGCATCCCGAGCACGGGGCCGGCGCCGCGCCGGCGAGCGGGCTGTCGGGACCCTGATGTCCACCGTGCCAGCGCACCGCGGCGTCGTCGCGCCCGATCATCGACAGCACCCGCGCCTGGACCGGCAGCAGTTCGGCAGCCTGCCCGGATTCTGCTCCCGGCTGCTCCACCGAGGCCGACAGATCGGCGACCTGCGCCAGCCAGAGGCCGATACCCTCCTCGCCGTCGAGCGGGAGCGCGGGCACCAGCCTTTCGTCGTCGGCGGAGGCGGGGAGCAGGTCTCCGACACCAAGGTCTCCCGGCAGCAGCCTTTCCCGCCACGGCACCCAGTCCGGCGCGAGGATCGCGTCGGGCCCCGGCACGAGCACGCTCTCGCTCACTGTGACGTTCTTGGCGCGGGAAGCCCTGGCCAGGGTGACGGCCCAGCGCCATCCCCGGTAGGCCGGGTCCAGGCAGATGAACAGGTGGGTGACCACCCGGTCGGCGTCAGCTTCCACACCGACGTGCTCGCCCACGGCGGCGGCGCGCGAGACGGAGGCAGCCGCGTCCCGCGCGAGATCCACCGCCTGCGCGCAGACCTCATCCGGTTCCCGCACACGCATCCGAACTGGGCTCACGGTAGGTAATTGTTCCCCATGTGGTCCGGTGCTCGCGCCATCAGCCTGCACAATCGCAGAATTGCCGGCCGCCGGGTCCTCCTTGTCCCGGGCAGGCAGAATACTGGGAGCATGCAGGAGCGTGGCGGCCGTGACAAAACGTGACAAAACGCGTCCGGCCACGCGGGCGGCGAGTGCGGCAGCATCGTCCGGCGCCAAGGTCGTCGGTGCCGCCGCGCGTACGACCCGCACGGGGGCCCGGGTGGGAGCCAGGGCGGGCCGGTCCTTCAGCAGGGGTGTCCACAAGTTCACCAGCGCATCGGGAGCGGGCCGGACCGGCCTGGCCAACCTGATCGAACTGACCGCGGCAGGCAGCGCCGCAGATGCCTTCGTCGCCGTGGCACTGGCCGGGACGCTGTTCTTCAGCGCCTCGCTGGATCAGGCCCGCAGCAGGGTGGCACTCGCCCTGATCGTGACCATGGCGCCCTTCGCGGTGCTCGCACCATTGATCGGTCCCATGCTCGACCGTGTCCAGCAGGGACGCCGCTTCCTGCTGGCCGGCACGCTGCTGGCACGGGGACTGCTCTGCTGGGGGATGGCCGGTGCGGCGCAGACCAACGACGCCCTCACGCTCTTTCCGGCCGCCTTTGGAGTGCTCGTGCTCCAGAAGGCCTACGGCGTGACCCGCAGCGCCGTCACGCCCCGCCTGCTGCCGCAAGAGATCACGCTCGTCTCGGCGAATGCGCGGATGAGCATGGCATCGCTGATCGCCTCCACGGTGGGCGCCCTGGTGGCCGCGGGGATCGACTTGGCGCTCGGCGGCGGTTCCGGTGGTGCCGCCTGGGTCCTGCGAGTTGGGACGGTCATCTATCTGCTGGCCACGGCCGTGAGCTTCCGGGTGCCCGAGCAGGTTGACACTCCCGGGCAACAGCCATCCAGCCCGCCTCTGATGGGCGGCGTGACGGTCCCCGCCGGGAGACCCGGCCCGGG
>DAHUZQ010000129.1 GCA_027306495.1 Actinomycetota bacterium
TCGGCTGGCTGCGACGGCGGCGGGGACGTGCCGCCCGGCTCGCCGAAATCCGGGCAGCGTCACGCATCCCACCCCGCCAGGCCACACGGCCCGATGGGGCAGCGACTGGCGCCCCCGGTACCGTCGGCGAGCCTGCGGCAGCGAGCCCAGGCACCCGAGCCGGCCGGTCCGCGGCCGGAATCCCAGTCGTGCCGGGTGGGCCCGCAAGCAGAGCCGGCAGTGCCTTCCCAGCCAGTGCCTTCCCCGCCAGTGCCTTCCCAGCCAGTGCCTTCCCAGCCAGTGCCTTCCCAGCCAGTGCCTTCCCAGCCAGTGCCTTCCCGGGCGAGCCCGTCCCGGCGGGCCAGGGCGCTGGCAGGGCGTTCCCGGGCGCTGCGGGAGGCTCGTTCCCGGGCGACTCGGAAGGCTCCGTCGCTGCTGGCCAACAGCCTGGCGCGGACAGGATGCCGCCCGTCACCGCGGGAAGCTCCGCCTCGGCTGGCCTGTGGGGCAGCGGCATGACCCCCGGCCTCAGCGAGGAAATCGATCCGTGGCGCCCTCGCCCGAGCGGGCTGGGCGGCCCGGCTTTCCGCAGCACGGTGTTCTCACGTTCGGTGGGCCGGGCCACGTTGGCGTCGCCCGGCTCCGCTGAGGACGGCACCGATGATGCGGCGGCCACCATGGGCGGTGACGGGCCCGCGGGCCCGGACAGCGCCGCGGGCCCGGCGGCTGGTATGTACCCGGCCACCGAAGACTCCGGCACAACCCATCGGACACCCCGTGCGAGTGACCCGGCCCCGGCCGGGCTCCCCGGCGGCGCGAGCGGACCGGAGCGGGCCGGAGGCGGTCGCGGCACGGCCGCAGAGCCACTGGCGGTGCGGCGGCCCGGAAGCAGCGCACCCTGGGCGCCCGCATCCCCGGTGACTGCGGGCGGCACGGACGGCGGCATGGACCTTTTCACCGCCGCTGGCGGAGCACCACGACCGCCGGGAACCCCATTCACCGCCGCCCATGCCGCCCTGCCGGGCGCGGGACGCACTCTCGCGACGCACCGCCCCACCCCCGCACGCCCGCATCGGGCTTCCGGCACTCCCCCCTGGGGGCCGGCCGACCGCCCCGAGGGCGAGTTGCCATGGGCGCTGCCGCCAGCCGCGCCATCTCTGCCCGAGGCGCCGCCAGCTTCGTCAGCACTGCCAGTTGCGTCACCCGTGGAACAGGCGGTTCCGGGCTCGCAGCCTGGCCAGCCAGGGCTGAGTACACAGCCGGGTGGACCAGTGCCCGGTGGATCCGTGCCGGGCGGCGCTTCCACGGCCGGAATGGCATCGACCACCCCTGCACCCCTGACCGCGCCACCGCCCCTGTCGGCACCGCTGCCGACGGCACAGGCGGCTGGGCTGCCAGCCCGTTCGCGGCGACGCCCGTCCGGCACACCGGTGTCGGCGCCCATGTCGATGTGGGACGCCATCGCGGCGGAAGAGTGGCCCGGCGGGCCACGTGGTTCCGCGCGCACGCCCGCCCCCACCGGGGGATCGCCACATGGGCAGGTGGAGGTCGCGCCGGCCGCAGCAGGCGGATCCCCGGCCCGTGGACCTGACCCGGCGCAGCCAGCGGCGGGCGCCACGACGGCGACACCCGGCCACCGGCGGACGCAGCGTGGCCGTGGCCGGGACACCGGCCAGGGCGGAGAAGGCCAGCCGAGCCAGCACGAGGGCGGCGCCTCCACACCGGACCCTGCTGCCGGCACCGGAGCATCGTCGCTCACCCGTACGGCATCTGTCTGGAACTGGAACCCGGTCGATGACACCGAGACGTTCCCCAAGGTGCAGCCCAGTACCGACAGTGAGGTGGGCGGCCCTCACTAGGCCCAGCGTTCCTTAGCACCTGGTGCAGGGGCATAAGGGCCGGGGCCGGGTGGCGACCTTTCGCGCTACGCGCGATCGTGCCCGGATCCGCCGTTCAGTTCGGCCTTGCGGACGGAGGCGTACATCGGCACATACTCCTGCCCGGACAGTGCCCGGATGGCCTGCATCACCTCATCGGTGATAATCCGCCGGATGCGCGCCGGCGGCGCCTTGCCCCAGTCCCGGTCGAAGGTCAGCGGTTCCCCGAGGACGATCTGGATCTTGTGCAGGGTGGGCACGGTGTGGCCGGGCGGCAGCACCCGGTCCGTGCCGAACATGGCGACCGGGATGACGGGTACCCCGGAAGACATCGCCAGCCACCCGACGCCGGTCCTCCCCCGATAGAGCCGGCCATCCGGCGACCGTGTGCCCTCCGGATAGATGCCGAACAACTCGCCGTCCTTGAGCAGTTGCAGCGCCGCGTCCAGAGTGTCCTGCGCGGCGCGTGCCCCAGCCCGGTCCATCGCGAGTTGCTGGGTGGCGCGCAGGTAGAGCCCGGCGGCCCGTTGCGAGAGCGACGTGCCGGTGAAGTACTCGGACTTGGCCGCGAAGGTGACCGGCCGCTCCAGCATGAACGGCAGGAAGATCGAGTCCACGATGGACAGGTGGTTGGAGGCCAGGATGGCACCGCCCTCCGTGGGGACATGCTCCTCCCCGACGATCTCGGGCCGCCACAGCCCGCGCAGGAAGGGGCCTGCCACGGCCCTGCTCATCCGGTACTTCACACAGTCCTCCGCCAGGCCCGCAGCATTCGCGCCAGCTAAACATAACCGGAAGGCCCCGAGCCGGACACGGCACGGTCGCCGGTCCCCCCCGGTTCAGGGGAATCCGAGCCCGCGCGTTCCGGAAGTGAGGACAGGATCGCGACGGCGAGCGGCAGCACGAACAACAGGGCCGCCGAGGGGACGATCACCCCGGAGTCCTCGGCGAACCAGCCGAGGACTCCGGCCAGCCAGATCGCCGAGAAGGCCGGGCGCAGCAGGGGAATCTCCTCATATGCGCGCACCAGCAGCCTGCCGCGCACCCGTCCCGGCCAGGCGATGACCACCCCCAGCGCCGCCACAAGCACCGGGACGATCAGCACGAACGGGCTCGTCGCCAGCGAGGCGAGGTTGGAATGCACCTTGCGGGCGAGGATGATCCCGGCACCGCCGTGCAGGGAACGGCCGACGAAGCCGGAGATGTCGGACGGGCCGGCCACCGGCAGGAAGTAACTGGCCAGCGCGAACACGACCACCACCGCGAGCCCGCTGACCGCGATCACGGCGGCACGCCGGCCCGTGATCCGGATGCCTGCCGCGGCGGCCAGCAGCACACCGAACGCGGGGACCATGGCGATCGTGCCGCCCACCTTCGCGCCGAATCCCGGCCAGCCCGCCACGATGATGGTCAGCGCGGCAATGAGGGACATGAGTACGAGAGCCCTGCTCCGCCGCGAGCGGCGGAGCAGGGCTGATCCGGCCCAGACCGCGCACATGATCCCGGACGCGGCGTACGTTCCGACGGCGTAGTTCCCGAGTCCGTAGTAGCGCCCGGCGTCCACGGCCAGGCCGAACGGGGACTCGCGCTGCAGGTGTGATCCGGTCAGCAGGTCCACCACGATGACGCCGAGCGTGATCGCCGCCACCATGCCAGCCGGGCCGAGCGGGTCCCGCCGCCACGGGCCGGCCAGGGCCAGCGCCGCGATCAGGATCGCCCACCCGGCGGCGAGCGCGTATTCGGCGGCCGCCGGGTGGCTGACCGACCACCAGGGCAGCAGGCCGGCGAGGAACGTGCCAGCCGGAAGGCTCGCCGCCGCCACCCCGGCGGTGCGCGCCACGGTCCGGCGCCTGCCCGGGCGCCACGGGATGAGCCAGACAAGGGCGAACGCGACCAGGTAGCCGACCCGGACGACCAGGAAGAACGTCGGTGTGGTGGACCAGCCCACCTGGGCGGCGACCTGCTGCCCTCGCAGCGCCGCGGCCGTGGCTGCCAGGGTGCTCCGGGGGGCGCTGCCGAGCACCGCGCCGACCACGTTCGAGGGGACGGGCGTGCCAAGCCAGTGCAGGATCGTCGGTGTGATGTCGGTGAGCAGGATCAGGCCGGGGCGGCGGGTGGACACGCTCGTGAGCAGGCCGTGGCTGAAGCCGGGTCCGGCGACCACGATCACCCGCAGGCCAGGTGAGTAGCCGCCGGGGCTGAGCAGGACCAGGGTGGAGTTGGTTGGGAGGTTCGATGTGAGCGAGGCGATCGCCCGGTCGGCGGCGCGCAGCGCCGCCGACCGGGACGTCACACCGGACGAGGCCGACGGCCGGCCGGCCGGATTCGGGAGGTTCCCGAGATCGATCAGTGTGAGCGGGCATCGCGCCAGGACCGCTCGCGGCAGAGTGTCCGGCGAGGGCAGGTAGGAGTCGACGTGGCCCGTTCGGCTCGCCAGAGCCAGTCCCGCCCCGGGACCGACCGCGGTGGCGCAGCCGCCGTGACCAGGGGCGGCGGCCAGCAGGCCCCAGTCCGGCTGGTTGAGATAGGCGCCGTTCCGCGAGACCAGCGCCGGCATTGCCGGAACCCGGGCCGGGCCCGGCCCTGATCCCTGCGGGATCACCGCGGGCGTGGCGGGGCACGGGCCGGTCGGGCCACTGGAGACGGCGGCCCGCGCCGCGCCGTTCAGGGTGAGCCAGCCGTCTGCCGGGCACGCGCGTGGCCACACGGCGCTGTCCCGCAGTGACCCCACCGAACCTCGCTCGGCCAGCCGCCAGATCGCCGGGGTCGCCGCTGGCGTGATGTCACTCCAGCGAAGGCCGCCGAGACCGACCACGATGACGTGCCGGGCTGGGGTGGCAGCCGTCAGGACCGGGTACGCGAGCCGGCCCGGAGCGCCGTTCCGTGCCAATTTCGGTGACGGTGTGAGCGGCGCGCGCCCGGCACCAGCGGCCCGCATGGACGCGACCGCCGCCTGGGCGCCAGTGCCCGCCAGCATGCTCATGGCCAGCGCGACCCCGAGGACAGTCAGCAGCGCGGCGGCGAGCCTGCTCACGGTCCTGCGCACGCCGTCCACGGTATCGGCGGGACGTGTCCGGCCGGGACGCCAGCGGTCGTGACTGTCCGGGCACCCGCAGCCGTTCCCCTCCGCCGGGCTCAGGCACCCCGGCACCGCCCGGCGTGGCTCAGCCACCGTGCAGTCAGTCCTGTCCGGCGGGGATGCCCGCACGGATCGCATCTGCACTCGTCCCGCCGGATGCCGCCCGTCGGCGCCCGTCCGGCCCGCACGTCCAGCCAGCGCCCATCACGCCCAAACGAGCCCCACCCAGCTCATCCCACCCGGCCCGGCTCAGGCATTCGTGCAGATGCTCTGGCTGGCCGTCCGGGGGGCGAAGCTGCTCGCGGGGATCGGGGTCACCCGCGGCCCAGGGTTCGCGGTCGTTCCGTAATTGCTGCCAAGCAGCAGACTGATCTGCCCGGACCCGGCCACCTGGAAGAGAGCCGCGCCATGGATCTTGGACGCCAGCAGCCGGGCCTGCGCGGACTGCCCGCTGTGATACCTGATCACGGTCTCGGTGACGCTGCTGTTCGCCGACGTGCCGGTCCTGACGACATGGAAGCCGTCCTGCTGGAGTTGCGAGGCAACGCTGTCCTGGAGCCCGGCGTTCGGGGTGCCGTTGACGACGGCGAGCGACACGCTGCCGGGCGAGATACTCGGCCGGCCGTGATGGTGGTGCAGCAAGGCCACGGTCACCGGCACGTCGTTGCGGAACGCCTGGAAGATCATGCTGTCCTCCGGCTGGGTCCACATCACGTTCGCGGTGTCGGTGGGGACCACCTGGGACCTCGGGTACGTCGGAAGGGTGAAGAAGGTGACCTGGCTGGGCTGCATGTTCCGGACGCTGGTGGCCATGTTGTACAGGCCGGGCAGGCCGCCCATAGCGCTGTCGACGGTGAGCGAACGGGTCGCCGCGTCCAGGAAGCGGTAGATCGCGACCGGGTTGAGCAGCTTGCTCTTGACCCGTTCGATCAGTGAGGACATGAAGGCCTGCTGGCGGCCGATCCGTTGGATGTCGCTCCCGTTGCCGAGTGTGTAGCGGGCGCGGACGTAGGCCAGGGCGTTCCAGCCGTTCAGGAGGTGGTGGCCGACGGTCAGGTGCAGGCCGGACTTGGGATCGTTGATCGGGGCGGTGTTGCACTCGGGCACTCCGCCGAGCGCGTTGACCATCGCTCTGAACCCGCCGAAGTTGACCGCGACGAAGTGGTTGATGGGAATGCCGGTGTCCACCTCAAGGGTCTTGATCGTGCAGGCGACTCCGAGGTCGGTGCGGTTGCCGTAGAGGTTCCCGATCGCGAACGCTTCGTTGATCTTGAAGGTGGTGGGGGACGACATCTGGCCGTTCCCCATCCGGCAGGAGGGGATGTTGACCCACGAGTCGCGCGGGATGGACATGACGTCCGCCCACTTGCGGTCGGCCGCGATGTGAACGATCAGCAGTGTGTCGGACTGGTCGGTGGAGAAGGTGTGGCTGCTGCCGTACCGGCGAGCCTGGCCGAACCGGGTGTCCGAACCGATGACGAGGATGTTCTCGGCCCGGGGATGATGGTTCACGGGCTGGTTGCCGATGATGCCGGAGATGTTGAGCTGGTGGACGTTGCCGTTAAGGTGCCGGTAGACCCCGTAGGCGCCGAGGGCGGCGGCCACGACGATGACGGTGGTGATGGCGCCGAGCCAGGCGAGGACGCGCTTGCGGCGGCTCCAGTGCGGACGGCCGCCGTTCCCGCCTGCCGGGGGTGCGGGAGGCGGCGGCGGGCTTGATGGGGGGCCGGCGGTGCCCGGGTCTGCGTCGCGTGTCTGGGGCGTTGGGCTCGTCTGGGGCGGACGTTCACCCGGATCAGGCGGACTCATCGTTCCTCCCTGGTGCCCAGATCCGTCCCCGGTCCGTCCGGCCTGGCACGGGCCGCACCGATCCGGACCGCCGACTGCCCGCTGGCCCTGTCATGGGCTGGTCACGCGAGGCCCTCAATCGAGCAACGGGGCAGGCACCTACAAAGTTGCGCATCATCCCAACTTGTCCCGTCCGCACCGCCGATCCCGCACCTCCGTTATGCGGTCCTACCCAATATTGCGGTGCGGAAAAGTCCGGGCTGCGCCGCTATGTGCCGTGGCCATTCGCCGCAAATCGGCCCGAACCCTACCCGCCCCGGGTGCGCCATGCCGGGCCTGACCAGCGACCAGAGCGAGGTTGCAGGCCGCCGCCGTGGAGAAGGGGTTGATGGCGCGCGCAGTCGCAGAAGCACCGCCCAGATCCTCAGCGTGGGACCGGCGCGGGCATTCTTGACTCTGCTTCGCTGTCTGGAGTGTCGTTCCGATGAATGGCGTTATGGCCTGTAGTGGCGCGGTGCGTGGGCACTACGCGGAATGGCAGGACCAATCCTGGCGCCGACCCGGCTGGTCAGGGAACGCAGCGGGTCCCTATCTGCGGTCGGAACGCTCGCGCCTCGCTGGGGCGGCGCGTGCGGCCGCGCCTCTGTCACGCTGCGCGAGCGCTCCAGGCAAAGCTGCCGATCTCGGGGATCGCGGCCTCGACGGCGTCCGCGACAGCTCGTCCCACGTTGTCGGCGTCGCGCGCGGTCACGTCAGCGTCGACCCAGCCTTCGACTTCGATCCGCAATATCCGCCCGGTCCAGCGGGCGCGAGCGTGCGCATGCAGCACACCGGGCACTTCTGCGGCGACCGCCTCCGCCCGTTCGATGATCTCCGGTTCGACGCCGTCCATGAGCCGGTGCGCGGTGTCCCGGGTGACCTCCCAGCCCACGTGACAGATGAAGCCGGTGACAGCAAGGCCCGCGACTGGGTCTCCCCATCTGAAACCAAGGGCGACGGCCACCAGGCCCGCCAGTGCGCCCGCTGAGGAAAGCGCGTCCAGCCAGGAGTGGCGGGCGTCGGCGATCAAGGCAGCGGAACCGATGCGGCGTCCCACGACGAGCTTGTACCGGGCGACCAGCTGGTTACCGAGGATGCCGATGGCGGCACCAGCGATTCCGATACCGACGTGGGTAGTGCCGGAGTTGCTGATGATCTTGTGGATGCTCTCGACTCCCGCGAGCGCGGCGCTGGCCCAGATCACCACGGCGATGCCGAGGCCGGCGATGTCTTCCGCGCGGTCGTAGCCGTAGGTGTGCCGAACGGTGGGTGTCCGCCGGGAGACCCGGAAGCCGAGGAACACCAGCGCGCTGGTCGAGACGTCTGACAAGTTGTGGAGCGCGTCGCCGAGCAGGCCGACGGAACCGGTCAGGAGCGCGATCAGGAGTTCCGCGATGCCGGTCAGGGCGAGGCCGACGGCGCTGACGCCGATCGCGCGGTTGGCCTGGCGGCGGTCGGCCGCGTCGTCGCGGAGTTTCGCGAGCGGGAACGCGGCGCCCTGATCCTGGCGGCCCTCGGTCATGTGCATGTTCAGAGCATGCCAGCTTGGGAGAGTGTCGAGGATAAGCCGAAGCAGCCGTCAACCATCAGCCGAACTACTGTCAGGCATCAGCTGAAGGCCCGACGTCAGGCATCAGCCGAGGTCATACAGCAGGTAGAGCCGGTGAGCGGATTCGAACCGCTGACCTGCCGTTTACAAGACGGCTGCTCTGCCAACTGAGCTACACCGGCGTGGGCTTGGTGCATGGTAG
>DAHUZQ010000134.1 GCA_027306495.1 Actinomycetota bacterium
CGGAGAGGTCCATCACCGTGGTCCGCGCCGCCACAGCGGCCTCAGCCAGAACGGGCGCGCACCACCGTCATCGCCCGCCGTGTTCCCGGCCGGGCCGGCGGGCGGCCGGGGGGAGGGCGCCCGCCGTGGGGGGGCGGAAGCGGCGGACCGGGGTGCGGCGGACCGGGGTGGTGGGCTCGCGGAAGGCCCCGGCCGGGCGGGCGGCCGCGAGCGAGACGGCGGCGAGTTCGGCGCAGCCGTTCCGTTACCGGCAGAGCGCGCCCATCCGGAGCCGGACCCCGAGCCCGCCGGGCCACGCGGCGGGAGATTGAGCGGGGGTGGCGTGCGGGGGGGCGTGCTCTCCACCCCAACATCCGCGCGCGTGCGAGCGCGGCCTGCCGCGGCCGCTGGCCGCCCCGCCGGCCCATCCCCATCCGGGGGCGCCGCAGGCGGGGCACCGCCGTCCGGACCGCCTCCGGCCCCGGCGCCACCCGCTCCGGCAGTGCCCATCGCCCCGGCGGCCCCGGCAGCCTGTCCCGGGTTGCGGCGGGCCCACCGCGCCGCCCGGTAGGCGGCGAACCCTGGAATCGCCAGGGTCGCGGCGTCCAGCGTGTTGCGGCCGGCGCTCTGGCTGGCCCGGCTCAGATCGGACGCCGCCCGTTCGCGCGATCCGATCATCCCGTAACCGACCGCGGAGAACAGGTGCGCGAACGGTCTTCGGTAGATGAACACCGCCACCGTGACCAGGGAGATCATCAGGATCTTCAGCGCCCAGGGGAGAGTGGCGTCGCTGGTGCCCATGATCAGTGAATAGGCGTACAGCAAGATGCTGAGCACCAGCGCGATCGCTGCCTGCTTCAGCAGGACTCCGACCAGCATCTCGGCCCAGCGCAGCGCGATCACCCGGCCGAACCCCGGATGGGTGCCCACGATCAGGAAGAACGGGCCGACCACCAGCAGCAGCAGGAAGCCGAGCTTGAGCACGATCAGGGTGATGGCGATCAGAAGCACCAGCACACCCGCGATCAGTGCCGCGAAGAACGCAGCGAACGCGATCTCCAGCCGGGTCGTCCATTGCTTGCCCTGGAACAGCGGGTAGACCGAGGGGTCATTCTGCTTGATGGACGCCGCGATTCCGGCGAACGTGTCCTCCTTGGCCTGGATCAGCGATGGGGTCGGTTTCTCATTGGCAGCGATCGCCTGCGACCACAGCAATTGCCGGCCGTACCGGTTCACCACCGTCGGCGCGGTGCCCGGCCCGGTGCTGAAGACGGTGGTGCCGAATTCGCCGTCCAGCCAGGGCTTGCAGACCAGCACGGTCCACAGTTCGTTGGCGTTCCGGTCGACGATGCCGCTGCCGGAGGTGTAGGTGTAGGCACCGGTCGCCGGCACCTGCGGATCGCCCGGCTGAACTGGGACACAGCTGTCCTGGGTGGGCGTGGGCAGTTTGGCGAAAGCCACGTTGAGCGTCTGGGTTATCCCGTTGGACACCGTCTGGCTGAGCCCGGTGAAGTCGGCTGGCCGCCCGATCAGCCAGATCGCGGCGGCGCAGGCGATCACCATCCACAGGGTGCCCTCGATGGTCCGGGTGGCGCGCTTGCGAATCAGGCCCTGCCATGCCAGCCAGAGCGCCCCGATGAGGACGACCGGCGCCAGGTAGGGGAAGTAGATGGCCTTGCCCAGGCTGCTGATCAGCCTGTCGACCGCGCCGGTGAGCCACGACAAGATGCCCGGCCCGGCCGCCGACTGATAGACCGTGATGGTGAGCCGGTCGAGGGCCTTGGCCGCGTCGAAGACGACCGCCGCGACGTTGTTCCCGATCAGCGAGGTCATGTCCGAGCACTGCAGATCGTAGGCTGCCCAGGATTGTCCTGCGACCCCGTAGCTGTCGTATAGGGTGGCCGGCTTGGCGGGCACCGAACCAGCGGCCGGACGGATGAGGGCATCGATGCCGCCCGTCGCGGGCTCCGGCGTCGGGACCGCGGGCTGGCAGATGTTGTTGATCGTGCCGATCAGCCCGCTGGAGCCGGCGTTGCAGAAGCCGAGCAGACCGCCGATATCGCCGATGCCGGGCACCTGGCACAGCCCACCCGGCTGGGCGGGACGCACCGCCGCGGTCAGCCTTACGCCACTGCCCCGCGCCGGCTTGGCGGCGGAACCGCCACCAGCCATTCCGGACAGGATGATCAAGACCGCCAGGATGTACCCGGACCTGCGCAGGAGCATGGGCAACCGGTGCAGCAGAGCGGCCATTGCGGGGGGCTCCTGAAGCCGTCGGAGGAGTGAGGGCACATGCATTAACCAGAAGCGGCGGATCATGTCGCGTCCGTCACGGGTCGGGAGGCAGCCAGGTTGGTCACGGGCTGCCCGGACGGGCCCGCGGCCCGGGTCGGGTTGGTGTCCAGCCATCGCTGTATCTGCGGCGAGATCAGGTCGATCCCGATGCGGCCGACCCGGCCCTGCAGATCGCGGAAGACGCACTCGCCGTTCTGCAAGCCCCGCAGCACCGCCTGATGCTCGCCCGAGGCCTCGACCCCGAGCAGCGACAGGACGTTCGACACTTCCTCCCGCTGCGAGGAGCGGAACGCGAACACGCTGGACAGGCAGTTGGTGACCTGCTCGTTGAGCAGGTCACCGGCGTTCTGGGAGACCAGGATGAGGGCGGTGTTGCGGGAGCGGCCCATGCGCGAGACTTCCGGCACCAGTTTGGCGCCCTGCGGCGTGGACGTGATCGCCCAGGCCTCGTCGAGGAAGATCGCTTTGGGCAGCCGGCGGTCGATGCCGTTCATGAGCCGGCGCGCGAACTGCGAAACCAGGTACAGCAGCGCCACCGACAGGCGCTGCTCATAGGAGAGGTCTTCGCGCCCGATGGAGGTGTCCGGCAGGGTCAGGCCCTCCAGCGTGAAGACGGTGGTCCACCCCGCCGCATCGATCCGCTGGCCGCCGCCGGGTGAGAAGCACAGCCTCGCCAGGCTCATCTCCGACATCGACCGCAGCACCGCGCCCAGGTTCTTTGACGCCGGGTCTTCGGACTGCTCCAGATGCACGACGACCTTGCCGAGGCTGGGCCGGTCACGGCCGGACACGGCCGCGACCGCCTGCACCATCGCGCTCTCCCGTTCCTCGCTCATCCTCGGCAGGAGCAAGCGGAGCGTCTCGGTGGCCATGGTGCGCTTCTCGGCGAGGTCGTCCCCGAAGGAGAACGGGTCCAGCAGGCCGGGCGCGGCGGAGCCGAGCGGCAGGACCCGCGCCTTGCGGCCCCTGGCAGCGAGCAGTTCCACCAGCGAACGGGCGTCGCCCTTCGGATCGATGACCGCCACCGTCACCCCGCGCAGCGCGAGTTGCAGGATGAGCAGCAGGGCGAGCGTGGTCTTGCCGCCGCCCGGTTCCCCGGTGATCGCGACCGCGGTGGGCCGGTTGCGGGCGGCAGCGAGCAGCGGGTCGAAGTGGACGACAGCCCGTGCCCTGCCGAGCGCTTCTCCGATATAGGGGCCGGCCCACCCGTCCTCGCCGACCCGGTCGGCGACCCGGTCGCCGAGTTCCACGGTCGCCGCCGGAATGCCGCCCGCGATGGTGTAAAGCGGCTGCCGTTGCACGTAGGAGGCCAGCCGGACCCGCTCGCCGGGCAGCGATTCGCGCAGCAGGGAGAACTGGTCCCCGGTGGAGTTGACAAGGTCGATGCCGATGTCGCGGTAGTGCTCGATCAGCGCCTCCACGCGCCGCTGGCACAGATCAGCGGACGGTGCGGCCACAGCGAGCCGGTGCCACCCGTAGACGAATGGCAGCCGTTCCTTGGTGATCCCGTGTTCCAGCATGCGCGCGGCCTCGATCTGCTCCGCGAGCGCCAGCGGCGCGTCCACGCCTGCCTCCCGGATGTGCGCGTCCATGTCCCTGGCGTGCGCGAGCCTGCGCCCGACATCCTTGCTGGCACGGGCCGGCGGGATGAGCCGCATCCGGGAGCTGATCTCGACGGGGAAGGGCAGCGAATCGGCGAAGTGCAGCCACGGCTCACCTTCGGGGAAGGACATCACATCGGGGAACCGGCAAAAGGACACAGATGCCATGAATGATTCGCCGTCGGGCTGCGCGAAGCCCAGCATGGTCCGGCTGTTGCGGATCTCCCCCTCGGTGAGGGCCTCGATCTCGCCCGCGCCCCACCAGCGCCGCCGGACCGCCGATGGCGCCGCTTCACCGGACAGCCCGGCCAGCGTGTGCCGCAGCAGCCAGGCCATCTCTTCGCTGCGGGCGTGACGGGCCGCCAGGGCGCTGGCCGTCAGCGCCCTGCCGAGCCGCTCCGCCTGAGCGGCCCACCTGCCGACCTCTCCCTCCGCGCCGGACTCATCGGCAGGCTCCATCTCCCGCTCGGCCGGCGGGTGGGCGGGCACCCTGGCGAACGCCCCTTTGGAGAGCTGCGCCCGCACACCCCGCTGACCGAGGCGCACGCCCAGGTAGACCTCCTTGGTCCAGAAGTCCTTGGCCCAGACGTGGCGGTACATCTCATCGAGGTAGTCACGCCAGCCCGGGCCGCCGTCCGCGGTGGCGTCCAGCCGGGCCGCCCAGTCGGCCGCCGGGTAGGGCCTGTGCGCGATCCGCAGGTGCACCTCGGCGTCCGGGAGCCGGATCCCCGCCAGTGCGACGGTGATATTGATCGCCAGCGCTTCCCGGTCCGCGGCGGAGAGAAACTCATAGGGGTGAGTGGGCAGCCGGTAATAGGCCCACGCATGGGTGTCGGTGAGCAGGACGCGGTCGTCGAAATAGCGCACACCGAGCCTGGCGCGCCCTTTCGTGCGGCCCATCATGGGCACCCCCCGCTCGCCAGGTGGCTGCGGACGGGGCGGCCATCAGCGGCGGCCGTCATAGAGCCGCTCTGCGCTGGACCGGCCCACGCTGGCTGACGGGCTGCGCCACAGCTGCCACCAGCACGCCCGCGAGCGCGGTGTAGGCGTGGCGGACGGGCAACCGCAGCTGTTCCGATCGGCCCGCGCCCCCGGTGGGGGCACGGCTGTCACGGATGAGGCGTTCATTGCGCGGTTCGGCCAGATGGTCATCCCATGGGATGCGCACAATGGCCCGGCACCGGCCACGGACGACCATTTCGGCTTGTGCCGCGTGCGGCAGGCTGCGCTTGCTCACGCCATTGATGACCACGATCGCGTTGCGCGCGAGTGCCCCGAAGCCGTTCGCGGTCAGCCACTCATGGGTCATCGCGATCGCACCGGGCGCCTCCGGGCTCGCCGGTCCCACCATGATGAGCTGGTCGGCGACTGCGAGGAGCCCGGCCACGCGGGCCGCCGCCGGATCGGCCAATGTGAACCCATAGCGCATCGCGATGGCGGTGAGCAGGGCGCGCAGCGCCTGCGGCCCCGAGTCCAGATCGTCGGGCCCATCGTGCACGAGCACGTCCAGTCGGCCGCCCCGGCCGGCCGCCCCAGCCGGGGCGGCCGGGGCGAGAGCTGTGGAGGCTGGGACTGGAGTGCTGCCGGACACTGCTGCCAGCGCGGCCGGCCCGGGGTTGAGGTCGAGCGCGGCCACCGGCTCACCCCGCACGCGGGCTAGCACCTCGCCGAGCATGAGCGTGGTCACCGTCTGTCCGGCACCGACGGTGCAGCCCAGCACAGCCACTAGCCGTGAGCCCTCCAGTGCCGATGTGGCCCGGGCGGTGTCGCGCTGTGAGAAATCCGGCCGCCGGGGACCGGGCGCGCCGGGGGCCACCGAAACCCGGTCCCGCCAGCTGACGCTCCGCTCATCGGCCGGCCCGCCGAGTGCCCGCTCCACCGGACGCGCCGGACGGACCGTGGCCGGGGTCCCGGTCCCGCGCGACACCGGGACGAGGACGACCCGCGGCGCACCGTCCGGCCGGCGCGGCTCCCCGTTCCCCGCCGTGCGCGCGGCAGGATCGCGCTCCGGTACGCGTGCCCGCTCGTTCCCAGCCGGCTGCGCGGCAGGATCGCGCTCCGGTACGCGAGCCCGCTCGTTCCCAGCCGGCTGCGCGGCCACATCGCGGTCCCGCGGGCGTGCCCGGCCATCCCCCGCCGTGCGCGCGGCGGCGCCGCGGCCCGGCATGCGTGGCTGCCCGTTCCCGGCCACGTCGCGGTCCCTTAGCCGAGCCGCCGACGGGGCCGGAGCGGCCACCGCGGGACGTGCCGCGACCGCCGGGGACTGCCCCACCGGAGCGGGCCCGCTGAGGGCCACCTCCCGCGCGCGGCCCCGGATGCCTTCGGGGACAGCCGCTGCGCCAGTGTGGCGGGATGCGCCGGTGACGGCGTTGCGGGATTCTCCCACCCGGGTGCCCGCCTGGTCGTCCGCCCGCTGCCGGACACGGGCCACGACCGTGATGCGATCCCTTGCGGCCAGCGGTGCGAGGCGGCACCAGACCTTGGGTTCAACCAGATAGCGCACCTGCGAAATCACCAACTCGGGCAGGCGCTTGCTCTCCAGCACCGGGCGTGTCGCGAGCCAGGTCAGCGCCCCGGGCGGCAGTACATAAAGCCAGAACAGGCTGTGGTCGAGCGGCACCCCGAATGTGGTCAGCAACAGCACGTAGGGCGCTGTGATCGCGCCGAAGACGATGATCTGGCCCACCGGCACGGGCATCGGCAGCCGGAAGTCGTACAGCTTGTACAGCCGTTTCTCGATCCGCCAGATGCTGGTGTAGGTGGGCAGTTCCACCGATCGTCCTCTTTCCGAAGCCAAACCGGGGTCAGTGCACGCCGAGTGCCCTGGCGATGCCCTGCGCGAGGGTCTGAACGATGCCCGGCGTGTAGAAGACGACCGCGATCGCCACTGCCAGGACTATGAACTGCACAAACCTGATGATCTCCCTGGTGAACAGGAAGAAGAGCGCGACGATGCCGACGATGCCGAGGAACAGTGGGCCAAACAGCCCCTGGAGGTAGGTGACCAGACCGGAGGTGCTGAGCGAGGACGACTGCGCCGCGATCACTGAATGGACAAACATCGGTTACTCCAGGGTGGGGGGTCGCATGTCCGGTCGCTCTGCAAGCCGGGCACTCACCTGTCCGTCACGGCCGCGCGGCCGTGTGGTACCGCCACCCCGTGCCAGGTCCCCGGTCCCCGCAGCGTAGACCGCACCGTGCCCGACCGGTTGCGGACTGCGATCAGCGGTCGACCTGCGAACCATCGCACCTCCGCTCGCTTCTGCGCACGCGCAGCACTGAGTTGCGGCGCTCTGCCGTCCGTCGGTGCACCATTCTGGGCCATAACGGCACCGGGCTCTGGCATTTGGCCCCGGGCTGTGCGTGTCGCGCCGTAAGTGCGGCATCTGACCCTTGTGATCCGCCTTGATGGGAACGCCGCGGGCCGGCGGGGTCAGTCCGGGGGCAGCGGCGGACCGAGGGCCGAAGGCCTGATCCCACTGGCCGCTGCCGGACGCCGCCCGCACGAACCCCGCTCAACTGTCGCCCTCATCGGGGCAGGCGCCGGCATGGTCGCCGGCTTTGCCCTGGGGACACTCAGCGTCACGCTGCTCAGCCACTGCTGAGCCGCACGGGGGTCCTGCCGGCTTACTGCTGCGCCTGATCTGGCCAGCGAGAGCACCTCAGCCGATCCACTGGGTCGTCCAGTGGGCCGGGTCCGGGCCGAGCAGCCGCAGATGGTGGGCGAAGATGGCGAGGGCGTTCGGCGTCGTGCCGGCCGGGGTGAAGATGTAGACGCTCAGCCCGTCCGCGTTATCCGCCAGAATTGTTCACCGGCTGCCGGGGATCTGGGACAGCTTCGGGCCAAACACCGCGATCACCTTGCCCGCCGGTGTCAGCAGTAGCGGATCCGAGAAGGCCGGCCATACACCGGCCCGCGCCTTGCATCACGACGATCAAGGTCGCTCCGGCTGGCCGTGCCGGGTGCGCCCGCCCGCGCTGGTGGAACTTTCAAGATCACACGTTGAAGCGGAACTCGACCACGTCGCCGTCCCGCATCAGGTAGTCCTTCCCCTCGATCCGGACCTTGCCCGCCGCGCGGGCCGCGCTGACCGATCCGGCGGCGATCAGGTCGCCGAAGCTGACCACTTCCGCCTTGATGAAGCCCCGCTGGAAGTCGGTGTGGATCACACCGGCGGCCTCCGGGGCAGTTGCCCCAGCCGGTATCTCCCACGCACGCGTCTCCTTGGGCCCGGCGGTCAGGAAGGTGGTCAGGCCGAGGGCATGAAACCCGGCCCGGGCCAGGCGCGCGAGCCCCGGCTCCCCCAGCCCGAGGCCGGCGGCCATCTCGGCCGCCTCGTCCTCGCTGAGCTCGGCAAGCTCGGCCTCGGTCTTGACATCCATGACGATCGCCTCGGCTGGGGAAACGAGCGCGGCAAGCCGCTCCCGCAGGGACGCATCCGCCAGCCCGGCTTCATCGACGTTGAACACGTACAGGAACGGCTTGGCCGTCAGCAGGTGCAGGTCCCGCAGATCGGCCAGCGACAACCCGGCGGTCCCGTTCGCGGCCGCGGTGTAGAGCGTGCCGCCCTGGCCGAGAACGCGCTGGGCGATCTCAGCGCCTTCCGCTGCCCGCACCCGTTCCGGAGTCTTGGTGGACTTGGCCTCTTTGGCCAGCCGTGGCAACGCCTTCTCCAGCGTCTGCAGGTCAGCCAGCATCAGCTCGGTGACGACGGTTTCGATATCGCGCTCGGGAGCAACATCGCCCTCCACGTGGGTGACATCGGGGTCGGCGAAGACCCGGACGACCTGGCAGATCGCGTCTGTCTCCCGGATGTGGGCGAGGAACTGATTGCCCAGCCCCTCGCCCTGCGAGGCGCCCCGCACCAGTCCGGCGATGTCGACGAAACGAACGCTGGCCGGCACGGTCCGCGCTGAGTCATACAGGCTCGTCAACTCCGCCAGCCGCGGATCGGGGATGCCGACGATGCCGACATTCGGCTCGATGGTGGCGAACGGGTAGTTAGACGCCAGCGCTCCGGCCCGGGTCAACGCGTTGAACAAGGTGGACTTGCCGACGTTGGGCAGGCCGACGATACCGATAGACAGGCTCACCCGCGCGAGTCTAGGGGGAGCCCATGGCCGGTGCGGCCCGCCGGGTGGGCGTGGCGGGTGGGCGTGGATGAATGTCAGACCCGCCTGCCACTATGCGGACCATGACCGTGATCTCATTGGTGGCCATCCTGATAGCGGCCGGGCTGGGGGCACTGCTCGGGTTCCTGTATGCGCGCGACCGCGACGCTGCCCGGGCCACCGATCTCGTCGCCCGAGCCACCGCGGGCCAGGAACGGGCACGTGCTGCCGAAGAACGGTGCGCGCTCGTCGAAGGGAAGCTCGCGGAGCGTTTCCAGGCGCTGTCCGCACAGGCGCTCGACGCCAGCACCCACCGGTTCCTCCAGGTCGCGGAAGGCCGCCTGGAAACGGTGAACTCCCGGGCAATCGGCGAACTCGACAGCCGCAAGGCGGCGGTGGAGAGTATGGTCAGCCCGCTGCGCGAGACACTGGCGCGGGTCGAAGCTCAGTTGCGCGAAGCCGATCAGGAACGGGTGCGTTCCCATGCCGCGCTGACCGAGCAGGTGGCACTCGCCCGCAAGAGCGCGGAGGAACTGAGGACTCAGACGCAGGCTCTCGTCACTGCCCTGCGCAGGCCGGAGGCACGCGGCCGCTGGGGCGAGATGCAGTTGCGCCGCGTCGCCGAGTTGTCCGGCATGAGTGCGCGATGCGACTTCGACGAGCAGGTAACCGTGACCACCCCTGACGGCGTGCTCCGGCCGGACATGGTGGTCAGGCTCGCGGGCGGCAAGAACATCGTGGTGGACTCCAAGGTGTCCCTCGCGGCCTACCTCGAGGCGGCCGAGGCCGCCGACGAGACCACCCGTGCGGAACGACTGCGCGCGCACGCCCGGCACCTGCGCGAGCACGTCGACAGGTTGGCGTCCAAGTCCTACTGGGCTGCGCTGAGTCAAGCGCCGGAGTTCGCCGTGCTCTTCATACCTGGTGAAGCGTTCCTGGCACCGGCGCTGGAACAGGACCCTGGCCTGCTGGAGCATGCGATGACGCGACGCGTCCACATCGCCACACCGATGACCCTGGTGACAATGTTGCGGACCGCACAGTACGCCTGGCAGCAGGCGCAGCTTTCGGAGAACGCCCGGGCGGTCTTCGAGGCCGGCCGCGAACTCTATGAGCGGCTCGGCGCGCTCGGGCGGCACTTCGATCGCATGGGCAAATCCCTGACCAGTGCCGTCTCCGCGTACAACCAGACAGTCGGCTCACTGGAGAGCAGGGTGCTCGTCACCGCCCGCCGCTTGCAGCAACTCGATCTGGTCGATGGCGACCTCGCTGCGCCCGAACCGATCGGGGAAGCCGCACGCCCGCTGTCTGCCCCCGAACTGACGGCCCGCACGGCGGGCAGCCTCGCCGCCCTCGCGGATCACCGGGCCGACTGAGCCGGGCCCGGCGCGCGACCCGCTCAGCCCGTGGCGGGCGGCCCGCTCAGCAATGGCGCGCGATCCGCCCTGCTACCGCGACTGTGCCGCCTCGTCACGCCGCAGTTCGTGCGGGAGGGCGAAGGCCAGCCGCTCTTCGACCGCCTCCACCTCTTCGACTTCAGTGAACCCGCTGTCGGCCAACCGTGCCAGGACGCCGGCGACCAGATCCTCCGGGACGGACGCGCCGCTGGTGACCCCGATTGTGCTCACCCGTGACAGCCATGCGGGATCGATGCTCTGGGCGTCGTCGACCAGGTAAGCGGCCCGGGCGCCCGCGTCGAGTGCCACCTCGACCAACCGCACCGAGTTGGAGGAGTTCTGCGACCCCACCACGATGACGAGGTCGGACTCGGCCGCGATCCGTTTGACCGCGGCCTGCCTGTTCTGTGTCGCGTAGCAGATGTCATCGCTCGGCGGGTCGACCAGTCCCGGGAACCGCTCGCGCAGCGCCGCGACAGTCTGCACCGTTTCATCCACCGACAGGGTGGTCTGCGACAGCCAGGCCACCTTGCCAGGGTCGCGCACCCGCAGCTTGTCGCTGCCTTGCGGGCCGTCCACAAGGTAGATGCTCGACGGCGCCTCCCCCGTGGTGCCGATGACCTCCTCGTGGCCCTCGTGCCCGATCAGCAGGATGTCGTAGCCCTGGGCGGCGAACCGCCGGGCCTCGTTGTGCACCTTGGTGACCAGCGGGCAGGTCGCGTCGATCGTGTGCAGATTCCTGCGTCTGGCGTCTTCCCTGACTCCCGGTGCCACCCCGTGCGCCGAGAAGACCACCACCGCACCCTCGGGGACATCGGCGGCTTCCTCAACGAAGATGGCGCCGCGGTTCTCGAGTACCGCCACCACGTGCTTGTTATGAACTATCTGCTTTCGGACGTAGACAGGTGCCCCGTAGCGCTCCAGCGCCATCTCGACCGTTTGCACGGCCCGGTCCACGCCCGCGCAGTAGCCGCGAGGCTTGGCGAGCAGGACACGGCCAGGTGTGCCAGGCATGCTTCTCATCGTAGAGGAGCCGCAGCAGCCGGCTGGCCAGCCAGTGCACCTTGGCGGTGGTGCCTGGGACCGGCAGCGCAGGAGTGTTGCGCGCACATTACGCCCCCGTTGCCTGAGGTTGGCCTGGGATGCCCCGGCGTCCCGTGGGCAATCGCCGAGGAAGCGCAGGACCCCGCCGCTGGCTGGCGTGGCGACGGGGCCGTGGCCGACCTCAAAGTCCGCGCCGGAGGGCTGACCGCGACGCTGGCCACCCTCGACGAGGCATTGGCCCGCTCCTCGGGAACGTTCCCGCGGGTGGCCATGCTGGAGACCGAGTATCAGCGCGCCGTGATGGCAGCCGAACTGGCCTGGGTGAGCGCGGTAGTGGATGAGCTGCGAAGTGGCGCCCTGACCTGGACCGAGGCTGACTGCGCCAGCGCGGCCGAGGCCCACCGCGCTGACTAGACCGGGCTGGGCCGGGCTTGGCGCCATCACGCGTTTTCGCCGCGCTGGCACCCGTGTCGGCGCCGGCGGCCGGCCACCGGCGAGGCGGGCACCGGCCGCAAGGGCGACAATGGAGGGGAGACGGCCACGGCACCACCGACCACCGAGCCCCGCGGCCCCGGACGCGAACCTTCGACCAGGGAGAGTTCGATGCCTATCCAGCAGCAGGTCAGCGAACGACTGAAAGAAGTCCCGGCGATGGCCCTGCGAGCGGTCTTCGCGGGAATCGGCCAGTTGCTGCTCGCGGCTGAGAAGGTCCGTAACGCCGTGGTGGAGCAGGTCGCCCGGCCAGAACAGGCCCCGCGCGCTGCGCCCCAGCCTCCCCCGCAGTCCCAGCCTCCCCCGCAGCCCCAGCCTCCCCGGCGGTCGCAGGAGACCGGCAACGTGCGGCTGATCCGGGAGGAAGGCGGCTTTGCCCACCCGGGCGCGCCCCAGACCACGCCAGCGAAGTTTCCGACACCACCGGGAGTGGCCGCCGCGCAGCCCGCTCCGGAGCCTGCGGCGCCCGGACCCGCCACAGCCGCGCCCGGACCCACCACACCGGTGCCTGCCACACCGGCGCCTGCCACACCCGAGCCCACCACACCGGTGCCCACCACGCCCGAGCCCACCGACACGCCGCCCACTGCGGCAGTTGCCCGGCCCGGCGTGACGCCGCCGATCCCCAATTACGACGAGCTGTCCCTGGCCTCGCTGCGGGCACGATTGCGCGTGCTGGACGCGCCGGCCGTGCATGCTCTGCTGGCCTATGAACGCGCCAACGCGGGACGCGAGGCGGTGATCTCCATGTTCGAGCGACGGCTGAGCAAGATAGAGTCTGCCGGCGACTGACCGCCGAACAGCCTTGCGAGCCCCCCATGCCGCTGCAGACATCTGCCGAGTCGCCCGTCCCCGTCCGCACAGTGCTGCGCCTGGTGGGGGAATGGGTCGGCCGGCTGGGGCGGGTCTGGGTCGAGGGCCAGATAGCCGAATTGTCGCAGCGCGGCAGCACGGCTTACCTGACCTTGCGCGATCCGGCTGCCGCGGTCTCGGTCCGGGTCGTCTGCCCGCGGCCGGTGCTGAGCGCTACTGACCCACCTCCCACCGAGGGATCACGGGTCGTGGTCTGGGCCAGACCCGACTTCAACACCACGCGCGGCGCCTTCAGCCTGGTTGCGTCAGAGATACGGGCGGTCGGGCTCGGCGATCTGCTGGCCCGCCTGGAGCGCCTGCGCCGGTCCCTCGCCGACGAAGGCCTGTTCTCCGTCGAACGCAAGCGGCGGCTGCCATTCCTTCCGGGGACCATCGGCCTGGTCTGCGGCCGGGATTCCGCGGCCCAGCGAGATGTCCAGCAGAACGCGGCGCGGCGCTGGCCCGCGGTGCGGTTCCGGGTCGAGGAGGTCGCCGTGCAGGGCCCGCATGCGGCCGGCGAGGTGACCAGCGCGATGCAGCGCCTGGACGCGGACCCGGCGGTGGACGTCATCATCATCACCCGGGGCGGCGGTTCGGTCGAAGACCTGCTCCCCTTTTCTGATGAGGGGCTGATCCGGGCGGTGGCGGCCTGCCGGACGCCCGTGGTCAGCGCGATAGGTCATGAACAGGACTCGCCCCTGCTCGACCTGGTTGCCGATATGCGCGCCTCCACCCCCACGGATGCGGCGCGGCGCACCGTGCCCGACGTGACCGAGCAGTTCGCGGCGCTCAGCCAGTTGCGGGCACGGGCGCGCAGAGCTGTGGCCGGGCGCCTGGACCGCGAGTCGGCGTGGCTGGCCGGCCTGCGATCGCGGCCCGCCCTGGCGGCCCCGCTCACCGAACTGGACCGCCAGCAGGAGCGCGTGACCGCACTCGCGGAGCGGGCAAGGCGCTGCCTGGCCGGGGATCTGAAACACGCCGATGACGATCTCGCCCACATCCGCGCCCGGCTCTTCGCCCTGTCCCCGGCCGCGACATTGCGGCGCGGCTACGCGATCGTCCAGCGCGCCGACGGCCAGGTGGTCCGCTCCGGCGCCGACGTCAGCCAAGGCGAGCAACTCGCGGTCAGATTCGCTGACGATATCCTCCCCGTGCTGGCTCAAAGACGAGAGAATACGGCCCACCGGGCCTAACGGCACTTTCGGCGTATTAACCGCCCTGGCGTTTCCGCGCACCCAGCGTTGCGCAGGAACGCAGTGGGGCGGGAGGTGGACCAGGCATTGGGGACCGATAAGACAACTGAGCTAGCCGCGCAGGTCCGGCCGGCCGTGCCCGGCCCGCGCCGCGAACGGTCCGCCGGAGGCCGCGGCAGGGCAAGTCGCGTGGGTGGCCTCGACGGCATCCGGGCACTCGCGGTGCTCGCGGTGATCGCCTTCCATGCCGGCCTGCCCGCCAGCCCCGGTGGATTCCTCGGAGTCGACGTATTCTTCGTCCTCAGCGGCTATCTGATCACCGACCTGCTGGTAGCGCAGCGTGACCGCACCGGCAGGCTCGACCTGCGCGGATTCTGGACGCGCCGTGCGCGCAGGCTGCTGCCGGCCCTGGCCGTGCTGCTGATCGTGGTCACCGCCGCCGTGGCGGTCATCGAACCGGCCCAGATGTCCTCCCTCCGGCCGGCCCTGCTGGCCGCGGTCACCTATTCGAGCAATTGGTATCAGGCATTCCACCACATCTCCTATTTCGCTTCGTGGGGACCACCTCCGCCACTTCAGCACCTTTGGTCACTGGCGATCGAGGAACAGTTCTACCTTGTGTGGCCACTTGTGCTGACGCTTGCGCTGATCGGGCTCCGCAGCCGGCGGGCCCGCGCCGTAATCGCCTGGCTCGGGGCGCTCGCCTCGGCGGTGGCCATGGCGGTCATCTACGTGCCCGGCACGGACCCATCCCGCGTCTACTACGGGACGGATACTCATGCCGCCGCGCTGATGATCGGGGCCGCGCTTGCCCTGACCTGGCCACTGGCCGGCCTGGCCAGCGCGTCGGGCGCGATCGTCGGCCGGTTCGACATCGCCGGGCTGATCGGCCTCGCGGTGCTCGCGTGGGCAGTAGGCCACTTTTCCGGGAGCGACCCGGTGCTGTACCCCTACGGACTGGTGCTCGCCGCGGTCGCTGCCGCCGCCCTGACGGCGGCGGCAGTTGTCCCCGGCTCGGTCAGCACGCTGCTCAGCCTGCCGCCGCTGCGCTGGCTCGGTGTGCGCTCGTATGGCATCTACCTGTGGCACTG
>DAHUZQ010000136.1 GCA_027306495.1 Actinomycetota bacterium
GGCCGAGGGTGTCGGCGATCGCCCCGGGGCACGGCCTGGGTCGGGGCAAGGGTCCGGCCCCGGGTCGGCGGCAAGGGTCGGGGCAAGGGTCCGGCCGACCGGTGGCGGTTTCCGGCCGGTGCCGGTTTGAGGAAGCGGGGCTGGCCCGGCTATTCTTCGTCTTCGCGCCCTCACTCTGCCGGTGCCCGCGCGGGCAGGCTGTTTCCCTGGGCGGGGCCAACCAGACTTAACCAGCGAAGGACTCATACGCGTGGCGAACATCAAGTCGCAGATCAAGCGCAACAAGCAGAATGAGAAGGCGCGGCAGCGCAACAAGGCCGTCAAGTCGGCGCTCCGCACCCACGTGCGGAAATTCCGCGAGGCCGCGGACGCAGGCAACGTCGAGGAAGCGACCGTCGCGCTCCGCGTCGCCTCCCGGCACCTCGACAAGGCCGTGAGCAAGGGCGTCATCCACAAGAACCAGGCGGCCAACCGCAAGTCCGCCATCGCCAAGCGCGCCGCGCAGGTCTCCTGACGGATCGCCCGGCCGGCCGACGGCCCAGCCGGGGCTCACCCGGTTGAGTCCGGCGCGGCGCCCGTCGCCAGCCTGCGGATGATGCCCCGCCGTGGGAATGCCCCGCCGTGGGAATGCCCCGCCGGGCGGTGCTGTGTTCGGCCGGGTCGGCCCGGCGCTCGCGTTCAGCGTGCGCGGCAGGCGACGATCACGCGGATCGCCTGTTCGAGCGCGTAGCCAGGGCTGGCGCTCTCGCCCTTGACAGCGGCGTCCGCTTCGGCCACCACGGCGAGCGCACGGGCGATGCCGTCCGGCGTCCAACCGCGTGCCTGGCGGCGGGCCACATCGATCTTCCAGGGCGGCGCGCCGATCTCACTGGCAAGCTCCGCATCGCTGCTGCCCCTGGGCGCGCTGGCGACCCGGCCGATCAAGCGCACGGACTGCGCCAGCGCGGAAGTGATCAGGACCGGCGCGACGCCGACGGCCAGCGCCCAGCGCAGCAGCTCGAGCGCGTCAGCCAGTTTGCCCTCAACCGCCCGGTCCGCGACCGCGAAACCTGTCGTGTCGGCCCGGCCGCGGTAATACCGGACCACCACGGCCTCGGTAACCGTGCCCTCGGTGTCGGCCGCAAGCTGGCTGCACGCCGCCGCCACCGCGCGCAGGTCCGTCCCCACCGCGTCCAGCAGCGCACGCACTCCGGATTCGTCCACCGTGCGGCCGAATCGCCGGAACTCACCCCGGACGAACGCCACCCGGTCGGCAAGCCGGGTGATCTTCGGGCATTCCACCACCCGCGCATCCTGCTTGGTCAGCGCGACCAGCAGGGCCTTGCCCTTGACGCCGCCCACATGGGTTATCACCAGTGTGACGTCCGAGGGCAGGTCGGCGGCCAGACCGGTGAGTTCGCCGGCGACCTCCTTGGAGGCGTCCTGCGCGCCTCGCACGACCACCACGCACTCCCCGCCGAAAAGCGATGGCGCGGTGAGTTCCGCCAGGTCGCCGAGTGCGAGCTCGCCTGCCGCGACGTCGTGCACCGGGGGACCGTACTCGGCGCCTGCAACCCCCGCTGGAGCATCCACGTGCGATGCCGGGCCAGCGGCACGTGCCGGGTCAGCGCTGATTTCCGGGTCAACGCTGATTTCCGGGCCACCGCGCGCGGCGGCCACCGCGCCCGAGACGGCTCGCTCGACGAGCAGGTCCTCCTCGCCGACCACGAGTGTCAGGCCGGTGCGGGTACGGTCGGCGGCGGCACGGGCAGGCATGGTCCCCAGCATGCCATGCCGGGCCCGGCACGACGGCGCACGCGGCCGTGACCTGTCGGCGGCACGGGCAGGCAGGATGTCGACGGCCGGGGATCGCGCAGGGCCGTAGTTCAGTGCGCGCCGGTCAGAGCGCTGGCTCGCCACCGCGCCAGATGCGCAGCGGCTTGAGCCCGTAGGACCAGGCGAACGCGCCTTCGTGGTCGGCGTCCCAGGCGACAATGTCCGCATACCGGCCGCGAGCCATCGCCCCCCGGTCCGGCGCCCGCAGTGCCTGCGCACCGCCCAGCGTCGCCGCCCGCAGGGCCTCGCTCACGCTCATCCCGAAATGAGAGACCGCCAGGCTGATGACCATGGGCATCGAGGTGATCCCGTTGGCGCCGGGATCGTGATCGGAACCCAGCGCCACGGCGACACCCTTGTCGAGCAGGGCACGGACCGGCGGCAGCTTGCCCAACTGGAGTGAGGTCGCCGGGCAGAGCACGGACGCCACGCCCGCACCCGCGAGGGCGAAGACGTCCTCCTCGCAGGCTTCGTGGAGCAGGTCGGCTGATGCGCAGCCGAGGTCGGCGGCCAGCCGGGCCGCGGTCGTCCGGGACTGGCCGCAGGCATGCAGGCGCGGCAGCAAGCCGGCCGCCCGGCCGGCGGTCAGCACCCAGCGCGCCTCGCGCTCGCTGAAGCGGCCCTCCTCGCAGTACACGTCCACGCTGTCGGCCCCGGCCACCGCCGCATCCGAACACCAGGCGCCCACGGCGTCCACGTAGTCGCTGCGGCGGCCGAAGTACTCCGGTGGTATGGCGTTCGCCGCCAGGAAGGTGACATGCACGCGGGGCATGCCCGGCTCATTCGCCAATGACCGGAGCAGGCGGACATCGGCGAGTTCACCGTCACGGGTCAGGTGGAAGCCGGTCTTGGCCTCGATGGTGGTGGTGCCCGAAACCAGCCATTCCCGCAGTCGCGCGCGGACACCGTTGCACAGCGTCCAGGGATCGGTGCCGCGGGTCACGGTGACCGTGGAGGCGATCCCGCCGCCCGCGGCGGCGATTTCGTTCGCCGAAGAACCGCTCGAACGCATCGCCAGCTCGGCCCAGCGGTTCCCCGCATAGACCGGATGGGTGTGCGCGTCGATCAGGCCGGGGGTCACCAGGCAGCCGTTCAGGTTCTCCACCTGGTCGACGTCGACGATGTCCTCGACCACTCCGGGGATGCTTTCCGGCAGTTCGGACGCGGCCCCGACCCAGGCGATCCGGTCGCCCTGGGTGAGAACGGCGGCGTTGCTCCACACCTCGGAGCCAGTCCAGAGGCGGCCAATGTTGGTGAGCAGGCGCACAGTCATAGGGTCGTCCTCACCCGTGCGAGAACGACCGCTGAGCGCATGTGCGGCGTCATGTGCGCTCCCTGGCCCTGGCTCATGCCTGTGTGGCGCGTGCTGGTCTCCCGGCACGCTATCCCTGATCCAAACCTCGGGTGCGGCGTTGGTGCGGCAACCACCATCTCGGTTCCGTCACCGTAGTGCATGCGAGCGCCACTGTACAGCCCAAATCGATACAGTGCTGGCCGGACTTCACGGCTTTCCGCGAACCGCCGTTCCACGCCGCCGCGAACGCACCATCCTGGCCACGGGCACCGGCCGATCAGCCCTTCCGCGTGTGGCCGATTTCCGCGAGCGAGCGCCGAAATGCGACGGTCCGCCGAACTCCGCCAGGTGCCAGATCATGCCAATCAGGATCCGATTGCGGCCGTCACACCGGCGCGGCCCCCGGCCGCGAGCAGCTCAGCGGCAAGGTCCGCAGGGACGCGGGCGACCAGCCGGGTCCCGTCGGCGCCGTGCGTGAGCGAGACCACCTCGCCGTCCTGATGGGCGCGTGCGACCAGGTCACCCCGGTCATAGGGGACGACCACGCTGACCCGCCGCTCCCGGCACGGCAGGGCGGCCTCGATCGCGTGGAGCAGGTCATCCAGGCCTTCACCGGTCCGCGCGGACGTCACAACGGCTCCCCGTTCCCGCAGGCAAAGGCTCTTGACCTCAAGCGGGTCCGCGGCATCGGCCTTGTTGATGACCACAAGCTCGGGCACCTCGCCCGCCCCGATCTCCGCCAGCACCTCGCGCACGGCCCCGATCTGGGCCTGCGGATCGGCGTCGCTGCCATCGACCACGTGCAGGACCAGGTCGGCTTCGGCCACCTCCTCCAGGGTCGACCGGAACGCCTCGACCAGCTGGTGCGGCAGATGCCTGACAAAGCCGACCGTGTCGGCCAGGGTGAACCACCGTCCACCCGGGGTCCGGGCCCGGCGCACGGCCGGGTCGAGCGTGGCGAACAGCGAATCGTCCACCAGCACCCCTGCCCCGGTCAGCCGGTTGAGCAGGCTCGACTTGCCCGCGTTGGTGTACCCGGCGATCACCACCGATGGGATCTCGCGGCGACGGCGCCGCCCGCGCTGCACCTCGCGGCCCACCGTCATGTCGGCTAGCTGACGGCGCAGCTTGGCGGCCCTGGCCCGGATGCGGCGGCGGTCGGTTTCCAGCTTGGTTTCGCCGGGACCGCGCGTGCCTATGCCACCGCCCGCCAGCCGTCCGCCCGCCTGCCGGGACAGGGACTCACCCCAGCCGCGCAGCCGCGGGAGCAGGTACTCGATCTGAGCGAGTTCGACCTGGGCCTTGCCCTCCTTGCTGCGGGCGTGCTGGGCGAAGATATCCAGGATGAGCGCGGTCCGGTCGACCACCTTGACTTTCACCACGCTCTCCAGCCGCCGCAACTGGCTGGGGGTGAGTTCGCCGTCACAGACGACCGTGTCAGCCCCGGTCGCCGCCACGAGGGCAGCCAGTTCGGCCGCCTTGCCGGAGCCGATGTAGGTGGCCGAATCGGGCTTGCCACGGCGCTGGATCAGTCCATCCAGCACCAGCGAACCCGCCGTCTCTGCCAGCCGGGACAGTTCCCGCAGCGAGTTCTCGGCGGTGGCCAGGGTGCCCTCGGTCCAGACCCCGACCAGCACGACCCGCTCCAGCCGCAGCGCCCGGTATTCGACCTCGGAGATGTCCTGGAGTTCGGTGGACAGCCCCGCTACCCGGCGCAGCGCCTGGCGGTCTGCCAGGTCCAGTTCGCCGCGTCCGGCCTCCAACTCATGCGGCCCGGTCACAGTCGGGTCGCTGTCATGTATGGACGTGATGGTTCCCCTCGAAGTCTGGTGGACGTGGCGGTCGGGTGCTCGGGCCGGACAGCTCCCGCGGTCCGTGGCCCGGGCTCGATTCAATGCTGCCACGCCCGGAGATGGCGGTCACTGAGTTAAACACCGGGGCAGGCGAGGATGTGCCCCCGCCCGGCGGCCCCCGACCACCGGCGCGCTTTGACCGGCGCGGAGCCGCCGCGTTAGCGTCATGAGTCTGCGGAACGGCGCCGCCGACGTCGGCGGAGGACAGGAGCGCGAGATGGCGGCTGGCGAGGGCGTCGAGATCCTCGGACCCATGGCGGAGCGGTACGAGGAGATCCTCAGCCCGCAAGCCCTGCAATTGATCGCTGACCTGCACCGGGAACTCGCTCCCCGGCGTGCGGAGCGACTGGCGGCGCGGGCGGCCCGGCAGGCGGAGATCTCGGCGGGCGGCTCCTTCGATTTCCTTGACGCGACCCGCCCGATCCGGGAGGACATGAGCTGGCGGGTGGCCCCGCCGGCGCCCGGACTGGTGGACCGCCGGGTGGAGATCACCGGGCCGACCGACCGGAAAATGACCATCAACGCCCTCAACTCGGGTGCGAACGTCTGGCTGGCGGACTTCGAGGACGCCAACACCCCGCTGTGGGACAACATGATCACCGGCCATGTCAACCTCAAGGACGCACTGGCCCGGACCATCGACTACACCAGCGAAGACGGCAAGGCGTACCGGTTGCGCCCCGACGATGAACTGGCCACCATCGTGGTCCGGCCCCGTGGCTGGCATCTCGACGAGAAGCACCTGCTGGTGGACGGCGCGCGGGCGTCGGGCAGCCTGGTGGACTTCGCCCTGTACATGACCACCTGCGCGCGCACCCAGTTGGAGAAGGGGCAAGGCCCCTACTTCTACCTCGCCAAGATCGAGAACCACCTGGAGGCGCGGCTGTGGAACGACGCCTTCGCCATCGCCCAGGACGCGCTGGGCATCCCGCAGGGAACGATCCGCGGGACCGTCCTGGTTGAGACGATTCCGGCCGCTTTCGAGATGGAGGAGATCCTCTACGAACTGCGTGACCACAGCGCGGGCCTGAACGCCGGTCGCTGGGACTACCTGTTCAGCATCATCAAGAAGTTCCGGTCCCGGGGACGGGAGTTCGTCCTGCCGGAGCGCAACTCGGTGACCATGACCGCGCCCTTCATGCGCGCGTACACCGAGCTGCTGGTCAAGACCTGCCACCGGCGCGGAGCGCATGCGATGGGGGGCATGGCGGCGTTCATCCCCAGCCGGCGGGACCCGGCGGTCAACGCGACCGCGATGGCCAAGGTCCGCGATGACAAGACCCGGGAATCCGCTGACGGCTTCGACGGTTCCTGGGTGGCTCACCCCGATCTGGTGCCCCTGTGCAAAGAGGTCTTCGACGCCGCCCTCGGAACGGCGCCCAACCAGCTTGGCCGGCTCCGGGAAGAGGTCACCGTGACCGGAGCGGAATTGCTCGCGGTGGACAAGACGCCGGGGCAGATCACCGAGGCGGGGCTGCGCAACAACGTCAGCGTCGCCCTGCAGTACCTGGCCACCTGGCTGGGCGGGAACGGCGCGGTCGCGATCTTCAACCTGATGGAGGACGCCGCCACCGCGGAGATCGCGCGCTCCCAGGTCTGGCAGTGGCTGCACAACAGCGTCACCCTTGACGATGGTCCGCTGATCACCACCGAGTTCGTCGAGCGGATCATCGGCGAGGAACTGGCCACGATCCGCGCGGCGCAGGGGCCGGCGTTCGACGCGCGGCGCTATGACGAGGCCGTCAGCCTGTTTCGCGAGGTCGCGCTCGCCGATGACTACGCCGAGTTCCTCACCTTGCCCGCCTACGAGCGCATGCCCTGACGCGGTTCCCCGCATCAGCCAACTGGACGCTGGCAGCGTCCAGGGTCGAGTCTGGAAAGCAGCAGCCTGCACAGCGAGGTGGTGGGATGGTCGAGGACCTGATCCCGGAGATGGTGGCGATCTGCGGCCCGGACGCGGTCGTGACCGATCCCCTGGAACTGCGCACCTATGAGTGCGACGGGCTGACCGCCCACCGGTGCGCCCCCGGCCTGGTGGTGCTGCCGGAAACGGCGAAAGAGATCGCGGCGGTGGTCCGCGTCTGCGCCCGGGCGGGCATCCCGTTCATCGCGCGCGGGTCGGGCACCGGCCTGTCCGGCGGCGCACTCCCCCGGACCGACGGGGTGCTCATCGTCACATCCCGTATGAGGAAGATCATCGCGATCGACCCGGTCAGCCAGCGTGCCATCGTGGAGCCGGGCGTCACCAACCTGTCGGTGAGCACGGCGGCCCGGCCGTTCGGCTATTTCTACGCGCCGGACCCGTCGAGCCAGGTGGTCTGCTCGGTCGGCGGCAACGTGGCGGAGAACTCCGGTGGCGCGCACTGCCTCAAGCACGGCTTCACCGTGCACCACGTCACCGGCCTGCAGGTGGTGACCCCGGCCGGGGACCTGGTCTGGCTCGGGGACGGGACCGGGGCGGCCCCCGGTTACGACCTGCTCGGGGCCTTCACCGGGTCCGAAGGCACCCTGGGCATCGTGACCAAGATCATCGTGAAGCTCACGAAGATACCGCAGTTGATCACCTGCCTGCTGGCCGCGTTCCAGACGACGGGCGCCGGCGGCGCGGCGGTGTCGGCGATCATCGGCGCTGGCATCGTCCCGGCCGCCATCGAGATGATGGACGCGCTCGCCATCGAAGCGGCCGAGATGGCGGTGGCCTGCCATTACCCGCAGGGCGCCGGCGCCGTGCTGGTCGTCGAACTCGACGGGCCGACTGCCGACGTGCTCGCCGACCTGGCCAAGGTCCGCGCGCTCTGTGAGCAGTCGGGCGCGACGGAGATCCGCCAGGCCGACGACCCCGATGAGCGGGCCGCCATCTGGGCTGGGCGCAAATCGGCGTTCGCGGCGGTCGGGCGGATCTCCCCCGCCTACATCGTCCAGGACGGCGTGGTGCCGCGGAGCTCGCTCGGGTCCGTCCTCGACGAAATCGCCCGCCTGTCGGCGGCTTGCGGCATCCGCGTGGCGAACGTGTTCCACGCCGGGGACGGCAACCTGCATCCACTCGTCCTCTACGACGACGCATCGCCGGAGGCGACCGCCGCGGCCGAGGAACTGTCCGGCGCGATCCTGGACCTGTGCATCGCCCATGGCGGGTCCATCACCGGCGAGCACGGCGTCGGCGTCGACAAGTCCAAGTACATGCCCAAGATGTTCGCGGACACCGATCTCGACACCATGCAGTTGCTCCGGTGCGCGTTCGATCCCGTGGGACTGTGCAACCCGGGCAAGGTGTTCCCGACCCCGCGACTGTGCGGCGAGGTGCCGGGGGCGCGCCGGGCACCGCACCCACTCGTCGCCTCGGGGCAGGTGGACCAGTTCTGATGGATGCGATGCTGACTGAACTGAGCCGTGCCTGCCGCCTCACCAGGGCCGCTGAGGACTCTGACGCCGTGCTCGGCGTCACGCCCCGGTATGTCGCCTCCCCCGCCGATGCCGGAGAGGCGGGCGCGCTGATGCGGGTGGCCAGCGGGAACGACCTCGCCGTGGTCCCGCGTGGCCTGGGCACCAAACTGGGCTGGGGTACTCCGCCGACCCGGTGTGACCTGGTCATCGACACGTCCCGGCTCGACAAGGTCGTCGAGCACGCCGCCGGGGACCTGATCACCCGGGTCCAGGCGGGGGTGAGTCTCGACCGCCTCGCCGAGACCGCGGCCGGTGCCCACCAGCAGCTCTCGCTCGACCCGCCACCAGGGTGCCCCAGCACCGGCACCATCGGCGGCGTGCTGGCCACCGGCGTAGCCGGGCCCCGGCGATGGCGCTACGGCACCCCCCGTGACCTGGTGATCGGCCTGACTCTGGTCCGCGCGGACGGGACCATCGCCCGCTCCGGCGGGAAGGTGGTCAAGAACGTGGCCGGCTACGACCTCGGCAAGCTCTTCGCCGGCTCATACGGGACGCTCGGGCTGATCGTGGACGCGGTCATGCGGCTGCATCCCCAGCCCGCGGCGGTCAGTTACGCGGTCACACAGCGGGATGACGCCCAGGCGCTGTCCGAGGCGGTCGCCGCGGTGGCCGGCAGTGAACTGGCGGCCACCGCGATCGAGGTTGACAGGGAAAGCCGGGACGGCCCCGTGCGGATTGCCGTCCTGCTGGAGGGTGACCCTTCGGGGATCGCCGAGCGCTCCCGGCTGCTTGCCAAGCTGCTGGGGGAGGGCACCCGGACCGGGCCGGAGGCACCGGACTGGTGGGGCCGCTCCGGTCCCGCCACGGCACCTGGCACCACCCTGGTCAGGTTCGCGTTCTGGGCTGCGGCCCTGCCGCGTGCCTTCGCGGCGATCGATGCCGCCGGGCACGCCGCGGGTGTGGATCCCGTCATCACCGGGTCTGCGGCCACCGGCGTCCTGTACGGCCTGCTCGGCCCCGAGGCGGACCCGGCGGCGGCCGCCGCGTTCGTGTCTGGGGTGCGGGCGGCCATCGCAGCCGGGGAACTCGACGCCCACCTGCCCGGCGTTCCCCACCAATCGCTGCCGCCATCCCAGGCGAGCGCCGTGGTGCTGACCTCGCCGCCGGAAGTCCGGCGGTCCTTGGACCCGTGGGGGCCGGTGCCGGGGCTCGCGCTCATGCATGCGGTGAAGGACCAGTTCGACCCGGGCCACATCATGGCGCCGGGACGTTTTGCGGGAGGGATCTGATGACCGGCGCCAGCGTGGGCGAGCCAGGCATGCTCGGCGCGGGTGAGGACCCGGTGGGCGCCGCCGCCGCGGCCGGGGAGCCCAGCGCGCTCGACCCGGGAGGCCACCTGCGGGCCGCCGCCGCCGACTGCGTGCACTG
>DAHUZQ010000137.1 GCA_027306495.1 Actinomycetota bacterium
GGCGTGCCGTGGGGTGATCCGCCAGTGGTGGTGCGCCTGGCGGTGCGGTGGGTGGTCCGCGAGCGGCCGTGTGCGCCTGGCGGTGCGGTGGGTGGTCCGCCGGCGGCCGGGGTGCCTCGCCTTGATGTCAGGTGACCGTAGCGCTCAGTTGGCCTGGCGATCGCGCTCCTGGCAGCGCAGTGCCCGGCGCAGCGTGTCCGCACCCTCACTGATCAGGCGGCGAAGCGGGGGCGGTGGTTCGCTGCGTCCCAGGTAGTCATCGGTGAGTGTGAGGGTCGAGGGCGACGCGCCAGGCAGCGGGTAGGCGTTGGTGACGAACCACTGGGCCATGTCGCCTCCCCACTCCCGCCAGATCCGGCCGACCTCCGCGAAATAGGCCTCGGCGTAGGGGGCCATCAGTTCCGGCCGTTCGGCGTCCATGAATCCGGCGAGGGTCGCCCGGAACATGGCGACAGACAGTCCCCCGCCGGTGATCGCCTCCCAGGCGGCCCGCTTGGCGGCCGGGTCGGGGATGGCCGCGCGGCAGGTGGCGGCGCGGCGTTCGCCTGCGTCGGTCGGGTCGCGGGTGAGTTCCGCCTCGATCTGCTCCAGGCCGGCCGCGCCGCGCGCGACCAGCCGGGACAGCAGGCTCCACCGCAGTTCGGTGTCCACGCTCAGCCCGTCGAGCCGCGCCGTCCCCGCCAGCAGCCCGGCCAGCAGCGACAGGTCCTGTTCCGAGGTCGCGAAACTCGCGAGAGCCTTGGCATAGGTGAGCTGCGCGTCTGACCCGGGCTCGGCGGACTCCAGCAGCGCCCGCAGCGAGGAGGCGGCTAGTTCACGGCCCGCCGGCCGCCAGGCGGGGTCGGCGTACAGGTTCACGGCGCTCCTGGCCTGCGCGAGCAGGGTCTGCAGCACCGAGATGTCGCCCACCGAGCTCAGACCGCCCAGGACCAGGCGCAGGTAGTCGCGCGGGGCAAGTTCGGCGTCCCGGCACATGTCCCAGGCCGCCGCCCAGCACAGCACGGCCGGCAGCGCGTCGGTGAATTCGCTGATGCTTGTCAGCAGCGTGGCCAGCGAACGATCATCCAGCCGCACCTTGGCGTAGGTGAGGTCGTCGTCGTTGATCAGCACCAGATCGGGCTGGGTGTCACCGGCGAGGTCGCTGATGACGGTCCGCTCACCGGCGATATCGGCTTCGACGACGCGCCGCCGGACCAGGCCGGATCTGGTGAGGTCATACAGGCCGATCGCGATCCGATGCGAGCGCAGCACCGGGTGCGCCTGCGGGGCTTCCTGGATGACGGCGAACGAGCGGAAGCGGCCGTCCGGGTCCAGCGTGAAGTCCGGGCGCAATGTGTTCACCCCGGCTGTCTCCAGCCACTCCTTCGACCAGAGCGACAGTTCCCGGCCGGACGCCTGTTCCAGCGCCGCGAGAAAGTCGCCGAGCGTCGCGTTGCCGAATGCGTGCTGACCGAAATAGGCACGCACGCCGGCCAGGAAGTTCTCCAGGCCGACGTAGGCGACCAGTTGCTTGATGACGGCCGCGCCCTTGGCGTAGGTGATGCCATCGAAATTGACTTCCACCGCCTCTATGTCCTCGATGTCGGCGGCGACGGGATGGGTGGAAGGCAGCTGGTCCTGCCGGTAGGCCCAGGCCTTGTGAAGCTGGGCGAAGGTGGCCCAGGCGCTGACCCAGCGGGTGGCCTGCGCCTGCGCGAAGGTGGCCGCCCAGGTTGCGAACGACTCGTTCAGCCACAGGTCGTCCCACCAGCGCATGGTGACCAGATCGCCGAACCACATGTGCGCCATCTCGTGCAGGATCGTGTCGCCCCGCGCCTCCCGCGCGTAGTCGGTGACCCGGGACCGGAAGATGTAGGACTCCACGAAGGTCACACAGCCAGCGTTCTCCATCGCCCCGGCCTTGAACTCCGGCACGAACACCTGGTCGTACTTCCCGAAGGGGTAGCGGTATCCGAACGTGGCGTGGAAGAAGTCGAAGCCGCGCTTTGTGATCTCGAAGATCTCACCGGGGTCGAGATAGCGGGCGAGTGAAGACCGGCAGTAGATGCCGAGTGGGATGCCATCATGATCGTCCCGGACCACGTGGTAGCCGCCGCCGGCGATGGCCGTGATGTAGGTGGACATGACCGGCGTCGGCGGGAAGTGCCAGCGCCGGACGGCAACGGTCGCGTCCGCCGGCTCGCCGGCAACGTCGGGAGCCATGTTGGAGATCACCTGCCAGTCCGCCGGGGCCATGACGGTGAACTCGTAGACAGCCTTGAGGTCGGGCTGGTCGAAGCACGCGTAGACCCGGTGGGCCTCGAAGGTCTCGAGGTCGGAGTACACATAGACGGCACCGTCGGCCGGATCGGCGAACCGGTGCAGCCCTTCGCTGCTGCGGGAATACGCGCATTTCGCGCTCACCGTGAGCACGTTCTCGGCCGCTAGGCCAGTGAGGGCGATGCGGTCACTGTCGAAGCGTTCCGGCGGCACCGGCTCACCGTTGAGCGTGATACCGCTCACCGACTTAGCCGTAAGGTCGATGAACGTGGCCGCGCCAGGGACGGTGCACCGGAAGGCGACCACGGTCCGCGAGACGAAGCCGTCATCGCCCCCGGTCAGGTCCAGGTCGATCTGGTAGCTGGTGACGGCGAGCAGTCGGGCGCGCTCGCGTGCCTCGTCACGGGTCAGGTTGTGCGGCACGGTATGTGGTCTCTCTCTCGGTCGGCGGCCACGGGATCCACCCTGCGGCACCTCTCGCATCCTTCCATGGCGGCAGCGGAATGCCGGGGGGCTGGTGCCGGTTGCATCCAGCGGCACTCCGCGGCGTTCCCCCGGGTGCGCTGTCCCCGCGCCGACCGCACCGGTCCGTGGCGACCGGCCGTGCGGATATGCGGCGGTCTTCGGCATCGTCTGGCAGGAGGAAAGGCATGGCTGATCAGGAACGTACCCCCGTCGATTTCTGGTTCGACCCGCTGTGTCCCTGGGCATGGATAACCTCCAGGTGGATCCTCGAGGTCGAGAAGGTCCGGCCGGTCGCCACCCACTGGCATGTCATGAGCCTCGCCGTCCTCAATGAGGGCAAGGATGACCTCTCCGATCGTTACCGTGACTTCCTGGCCCAGGCATGGGGGCCGGTGCGGGTGTGCATGGCGGCCAAGAAGGACTCCGGACCCGAGGTGCTCGGGCCGCTGTACACGGCCCTCGGGACCCGCTTCCACCACGACAAGGCACCGCGCGACCGTGACACGATCGAGGCGGCCCTGGCCGATGCGGGCCTGCCGGCGCGACTGGCCGACGCCATGGAGTCCACCGAGTATGACGACGACCTGCGGGACTCGCACCGCGACGGCATGGACCGGGTGGGGTACGAGGTTGGCACGCCGGTGATCTCGGTCAACGGCGTGTCCATTTTCGGGCCCGTCGTCTCGCCGATCCCGCGCGGTGAAGCGGCCGGACGGTTGTGGGACGGCGTCATGCTGGTGACCAAGACGGACGGGTTCTTTGAGCTGAAGCGGAGCCGGACCAGGGAGCCGATCTTCGACTGAACGCCGTCCCCGGTCACCGGTGGGTGCCGGGGTGCGTGCGCGCCCGCTCGTCCCAACGGCGCAGTGGCGTGCCACACTTGGGGCGTGCGCGTCTTCCTGGGCTCCGACCATGCCGGTTTCGAGCTGAAGTCGGTCCTGCTGTCCTGGCTCAGCGAGGCCGGGTACGAAGCCGAGGATTGCGGGCCCACCGCCTACGTGGGCGACGACGACTACCCGCCCTATGTGATGCGCGCCGCCGCCGCGGTGGCCGCTACCCCCGGCAGCCTCGGCATCGTCATCGGCGGGTCCGGCAATGGCGAGCAGATGGCCGCGAACAAGATCGGCGGCATCCGCGCGGCGCTTGCCTGGAGCGAAGAAACGGCGCGGCTGGCGCGGCTGCACAACGACGCAAACGTGCTCAGCCTCGGGGCACGCATGCATACCGCGCAGCAGGCTCTGGCGTTCACGAGGGTTTTCCTGGAAACGCCGTTCTCGCAGGAGTCCAGGCACGTCCGGCGGATTCACATGATCTCCGGCTACGAGGCGACCGGCGTGCTTCCGCTCGTGCCGGGCGAGAGCTAGGGCAGGACCTGAAGATCGTGCAGCCGGCTGCGCGTCCACCGGACGGGTAGCCGCGGCGTTGCCGCCATCGCGAATAGCTGCGCTATTGGCTCCTCCTCCGCCTCGCGATGCATCCCGTTGGCGTCCGCTCAAGAGGGCACAGGTCTGCGGGGCACGCCCTGATGGGGTCCTGCTATCGGCGGGCGTCGCCCGGGATCAGCCCCGGCGCCGGGTGCGCCGCCTGCCGCGCCGGGCTGGCGGGGGTGGCGCATCGCC
>DAHUZQ010000139.1 GCA_027306495.1 Actinomycetota bacterium
GGTTCCGGCGTCGCAGAGCACCTGGGCGAAGGTGGTGCCCCAGGTGCCTGCGCCCATGACCGCTACATTCACCGCAGGCCGGCTTCCCCGGCGCTGTCGGCTCCGGCGCTGTCCGCTGCGGCGGTGGTGGGGTCTGTGCTGGTGGTGGGGTCTGTGCTGGTGGGCTGGGCAGTCGCCGCCGTCCGCGCGGCTATCCGTGCAGCCTTGCGCTCCGCCACCAGATCGAACCGCACCTTCGGAGGCGCCTCCCCGCGCAACTCGGCCAGCAGGGACGTGATGTCCACCATGACAGCCTCGGTGGCGGCCCGGAGCACGTCCCGGTCCATCGGCTGGCCCGCGAACGCGGACAGGTCCACCGGCGGGCCGGCCAGCATCTGCACCTCCCGCCGGGGCATCAGATGCGGCTTGGTGGTGCCGTAGGGGAGGATTTCCTGTGCACCCCAGTGGGCGACGGGAATCACCGGCGCGCCAGTGGTCAGGGCGAGCCGGGCCACTCCTGTCTTGCCCGTCATGGGCCACAGGGCGGGATCGCGGGTAGCGGTGCCTTCCGGGTAGACGATGATGCACTCGCCGTTGCGCAGGCCCTGTTCGGCCTCTTTGAGCACGAGTGCGGCGTCGGTTTCGCCGCGATGGACGGGGAACTGCCCGCATCGGTGCAGGAACGGCCCGATCAGCCTGACCTCGAAGACGCCAGATTTGATCATGAACGCCGGATAGCGGCCCGCCTCGTGTGTGAACAAGGCGACCGCTGCCCAGTCCGCGTAGGAGAGGTGGTTCGGAGCGATGATCACACCGCCCTCGGAAGGCACATGCTGGTGGCCGCGCCAATCCCGTTTCATCAGCGCCTTGATCAACGGTGGCAGGATCACGGTGGTGGCGCGCCGCCAGGCCGGTGAGTAGTTCAGGTCGTCTCGCTTGCTCATCCGCGCCGCCTCCTGGTCCTCATCTGGCCAGTCTGCTGGGTCACCCACCGCGCCGTCGAGGGAGGATCAGCGTATGGCAGTCCCGCCCATGCCACCGCCCGAACCTCCCCGGACCTGGACGGTGGTGGTCCCCGTTAAGGTACTTGCCCTCGCCAAGTCCCGGCTTGCCGCACTGGCAGGTGATGGTCGGCCGGAACTGGCCCTGGCCATGGCGATGGATACCGTCGTCGCCGCGCTCGCGTGCCCCGACGTCGGCCGGGTGCTCGTGGTGACGCCGGACCCGGAGGCCGCCCGGGCAACCTCCGCGCTGGGTACGATCACTGTCCCCGACGCGGACGAGCCTGGCCTTAACCAGGCGCTGCGCCGGGGCGCCGCGGTGGCGGGCCTGCGCTGGCCCCGGGACGGCATCGCCGCGCTGACCGCTGATCTGCCGACCCTGCGGGCCACCGACCTCAGCCGGGCGCTTGGGGTGGCCGCTCGGTCGGCCACGGCTTTCGTCCCCGATGCCACCGGCTCGGGCACTACCCTCTACACGTCCCGGCGGGTCCCCGACTTCGCGCCGGCCTTCGGGCCGGGGTCAGCTCAGCGGCACCGGGCGGGCGGCGCCACCGAACTCAATCTGGCGGACCTGGACAGTCTGCGCCGCGACGTGGACGCACCAGCCGACCTGCGGGTGGCCGCGCGCATCGGACTCGGTGTTCATACGATCACGGCCCTGGCCAGGCTGGGCGTAGCGGGAACCGACCTCAGATGTGGACAATCGGGCAGGTGAGAGTGCGGGTTATCCCGGAAACGGCCTGAATTTGCGCGACTACCATGCGGCCGAGGTCATCCACGTTCTCAGACTCGGCGCGGACGATCACGTCATAGGGCCCGGTCACATCCTCCGCCAGTGTTACGCCGGCGATGCCGCGGATGCGCAGAGCGACTTCGGCCGCTTTCCCCACCTCGGTCTGAACCAGGATGTACGCCTGCACCATGCCGCCCTCCCGGGTCTGTCCCATGCATCCGAATTGGCAACGCTACCCTAAGGCGTTACGTAGCCGCACGGATGCCCGGCGCTGCCGGTGGGGGAGTTCGCATGACGGTCGGTGACCTCGGCGAGTTCGGGCTCATCGCGGCCATGACCGCCCGGTTGCCGCGGGGACTGCGTGCCCTTGTCGGGATCGGCGATGACGCGGCGGTGCTGGCCACACCGGATCGGCGGGTCGTGGCGACTATGGACCTGCTCGTGGAGGGCAGCCATTTCCGCCGGGAGTGGTCCAGCGCGACCGACACTGGTTCAAAGGCCGCTGCGCGCAACCTGGCTGATGTGGCGGCGATGGGAGCGACACCGGTGGCGGTCCTGGTCGGCCTGGCGGCTCCTGCGGACCTGCCGGTGGAGTGGGCAGAGGATTTCTCGTCGGGCCTGGCCGAGGAGTGCGCCACGACCGGTGCCAGCGTCGTCGGCGGCGACACCGCCAGTGCCCCGTTCATCATGATCGCGGTCTGTGCGCTCGGGGATCTGGCGGGCCGCGCACCGGTAACCCGGGGTGGTGCACGCCCGGGTGATGTGCTCGCGGTGGCCGGCCCACTGGGGCGATCAGCGGCGGGCCTGGCACTGCTCGCCACCGGCAGATCCGAGCCAGCGGAACTGGTCGCTGCGCACCGTCGTCCCCGGCCACCTTACCGTCGCGGCCCGGAGGCGGCGGATCTCGGAGCGACCGCGATGATTGACGTGAGTGACGGCCTGGTTGCCGACGTGGGGCACCTCGCCCGCGCCAGCGGCGTGATGATCGATATCCGGACCCGATGGCTCGTCCCGGACACCGGCCTGCTTGCCGCGGCCGCGGCGATTGGGGAGGCCAGTGCGCTGGAGTGGATGCTGACGGGCGGGGAGGATCATGCCCTGGCCGCCACTTTCCCCCCCGATACCGTGCTGCCCGGTGGCTGGACAGTGGTCGGCAGCGTGCTGACCGGAAGCGGCGTGCGAGTGAATGGCAGCGCGCCCGTCGGCCGGGGGGGATGGGAACACTTCCGGTAACGGATACTCCGTTAACCGTGCCATGGTTTACATTTGGCTCCCAACACCAAGGCGAATCGATGGCAGCCCCCCGTCATGTCACGACAGCGCAGTGGTACGCCAGCCCGGCACCGGGCGAGCGGGAGACGAGCGTCGGCGCGAACCCGTTCGCTGGTCCCGCAGCGGGTGCGGGCCGCTGTCCGGCATGTGGTCGTGACTCCCACTTTCGCGACCGGCCTCGGTGTGGTGATAGCCGCCATGCTCGCGACCTCAGCGTCGCAGGCCGTCTTCAGTTACCCTCCGGACAATGGCGAGCCCTGCCGGGTCAGTCACTGCGGGGTGGGCACCGGTGGTGGCCAGGGCTCGCTGGCTTCCGGTAGGAGCCATCCACTGCCGACTGGCCGACCCAAGGGCGTGCATCCCTCGGGCGGGCCTTCGGCCACACCGTCGCCGAGCCCTGGCACTTACCCGGTGGTCTTCTTCCAGGTCATGCATGACGGGCAGGGAAGGTTCACGGTCGAATTGTCGGTCACCCCGGACCAGCGCACCCCGGCGCGTGGCTGGCGGCTGTGGGTCCGGTTCCGCCCACCTGTCCGCGTGAGCGGGGTCTGGGGTGCCCAGTTGGTGCGGCGTGGCGCGCAGTCAGTCCTGGTCCAGGGCGGGGGTGACCAATGGCAGGGGGAAGGCCGCGGAATCCGTGTCTTCATCTTCGGGAATGGCCCAGCGGGCCCGCCCGTCGGGTGCGTGTTCGACGGCCAGTCGTGCGAGGTCGAGGTGGTCAGCGGCAGTCCATGGCGCGGCCAGGCAGCTAGGGCCGCCTGATTAGGGTCTGGGCGGAGTGGGGCAGGGTCAGACGTCTGGGGCAGGATTAGGTCTGGGTGGCGCTCCGGCGCGACCCCGGCGGCGCGACGTGGGCCTGCAACGGGCCGCAGCATCGACCGGCCAGGGCGGCGCGGCATGGACCCGATCAGGGCTGCCTGCCCCGTGCCCGGGGTGACCCTCAGCGGGTGACTTTCCCGGCCTTGATGCAGGATGTGCAGACGCGCAAGCGCTTCGGCGTGCCGCCAACGACAGCGCGCACCACCTGAATGTTCGGGTTCCAGCGGCGCGGGGTGCGGCGGTGTGAGTGGGAAATCCTGTTGCCGAAGCCCGGTCCCTTGCCGCAGACGTCGCAGACGGAAGCCACGGAATCGCTCCATTGTGCTGGGAAAAACTGTGTGCTGGGAAGCAAGCCAGCCCGGCGCTGGCCGGGCAACTGCCGAAGAATACCCCAGCCGGCGGTCCCCGCGCCAACCAAGGGGCGCCCGGCCCCGGCCAGTCATGCCACAGTCCCGGTCAGTCATGCCACGGATCCCGTCGGCGGACGCGCCTATCCTGGGGAGCCATGGTGAGCCAGGACGAACCGTTGCGGGTGTCCCTGGGCGGCAAGGCCGCCAAGGACCTGGAGGCGGCGTTCGGCATGGCCACCAACGGCGATCTACTGGGCCATTACCCGCGCCGGTATGTCCAGCGTGGGGAACTGACCGACCTGGCGGCACTCCGCGAGGGCGAGCATGTCACCGTTTTCGCCCAGGTCGCCAAAGCCACCAGCCGCCCGGTGCGGACCCGCCACGGCAAGATCCTGGAGGTTGTCGTCACCGACGGCCGCGCACGGCTGTGGCTGACCTTCTTCAACAAGACCCAGTTCTGGGAGCGCCAGCTCGCCCCGGGCCGGCACGGCATGTTCGCGGGCCGGGTCTCCACCTACAAGGGCAGGCGCCAGCTCGCTCACCCCGAGTTCAAGCTGCTGGCCGCCGACGAGGAGGCGAAGGCGGCCGAGTACGCGGCCGAACTCATCCCGATCTACCCCGCCACCAAGGACGTCTCCTCCTGGGATATCGAAAAATGCGTCCGGGTGCTGCTGGACACCCTCGGTGAGGTGGACGATCCGCTGCCCGCCTCCTTGCGGCAGCGGCACGGCCTGCTGCCGTTGGCGCAGGCGCTGCGCGGAATTCACCGGCCGGCCAACCGGGACGAGGTGAAGCAAGCGGAAGTCCGGCTGAAGTGGGACGAGGCCCTGGTGCTGCAGGCCGCGCTGGCCCAGCGCCGACTCGCCGCCGGGGCGCTGCCCGCCTTCGCCCGCCCGCCCCGGGCCGGCGGGCTGCTCGACGCCTTCGACGCGGGACTCCCGTTCTCGCTGACACAGGGCCAGCTGGAAGCGGCGGCGACCATTGCCGCCGACCTCGCCCGCGACCATCCCATGCACCGCCTGCTGCAAGGAGAGGTCGGGTCCGGCAAGACCGTGCTCGCAGTCCGGGCGATGCTGCAGGTCATCGATGCGGGCGGGCAGGCGGCCCTGCTCGCACCCACCGAGGTGCTCGCCCAGCAGCACTTCCGCTCGGTCAGCGCCCTGCTCGGGCCGCTGGGGCAGGCAGGCCGGCTCGGCGGCGCGGACCAGGCGACCAGGGTGGCGCTGCTGACGGGCTCGCGGGGCGCCGCTGCCCGCCGGGAGGCGCTGGCGGATGCGGCGTCGGGGGCGGCCGGAATCGTGATCGGCACCCATGCTCTGCTCGCGGAGCACGTGCAGTTCGCCGACCTCGGCCTCGTCGTGGTGGACGAGCAGCACCGATTCGGGGTTGAGCAGCGCGACGCGCTGCGGGAAAAGGCCCGTGACGCCCGGCCGCACGTGCTGGTGATGACAGCGACGCCGATCCCGCGCACGGTCGCGATGACCGTCTACGGCGACCTGGACACCTCCACGCTGCGTGAGCTTCCCTCCGGCCGCTCACCAATCACGACCCATGTGGTGCCCGCACAGGACAAGCCGCATTACCTGGCTCGCGCCTGGGAGCGCCTGGCCGAGGAAGCTGCCGCCGGCCGGCAGGCCTACGTCGTCTGCCCACGGATCGGCGGGGACGAGGGCGCGGCCGACGAGGATGGCTCAGCGTCCTGGTGGGGAACGGATGATCCGGCGCAGGCCGGTGCCACCAGCGACGGTGGTGCCCCGGACGACGGCACTGACCCGGGTGCGGGGCTGCGGCCGCCGCTCGCGGTGCTTGATGTGGCGCCCGGCCTGGAGCGCGGCCCCCTGCGGACCCTGCGCCTTGGCATCCTGCACGGCCGGCTCCCCGGCGAGGAGAAGGACGCCGTCATGCGCGCCTTCGCGGAAGGGCGGATCGATGTGCTGATCACCACCACCGTGGTGGAGGTCGGTGTGGACGTGCCGAACGCGACGGTGATGGTCATCCTGGATGCCGACCGGTTCGGCGTCTCGCAGT
>DAHUZQ010000145.1 GCA_027306495.1 Actinomycetota bacterium
GGCGTGAGCGGGAGGGATGCGCGTCTCCCCGGGAGGCGGCTGCCTGGGCGTGAGCGGGAGGGATGCGCGTCTGCCCGGAAGGCGGCTGCCCGGGCGTGAGCGGGAGGGTGTGCCTATCCCTACCGAAGTAGGTGTCGGGACCTGGGCCGGAATGCGGGGAAATGGCATGATGAGGACGAGGTGGCGACGCGGGAGCGAGCCGGTGACATGGGCTGGAATCCTGAAGGCAGTGGCCAGCGCGCTGGCGCGGGAAAGTCTTCCGGCTGGCCCCGGCGAGCCTGCGCAGTCCTTGCTGACTGCCCTCACCCAGCCTTTGCCCCGGATCATGTGCCGCGCGGCGCAGGGGCGCGCTCTTGATAGGGCGGATGGAGCCGGGCCGCTCATACGCCAGTACGATCTTCCGCCGTTCCTGCTCGCGCACGGTCTGTTTGGCACCGCCACGGCGGCCGTCAAGGCTTGCGGATCGGGAAGCGCCGGCGGTGGATGCGCCGACGACCGGGTGATCGCGGCTGTCGCCGTCTGCGCTCTGTCGGCGGATGGTTCCGTCGGGGACCGCAGCGATCCCGAGGTTCGCCTCCCGCCCGATCGGCTCGCTTCCGATTGGGCCGGTGCGTTCGATACGGCCGCATGGTCGCAGGGCCTGGCGGGACTGGCGCAGCGGACCGCTGAATTGAATGACCTGCTGCTCGCAGCCGGCGGGGCACGCCGGCTGCAGTGGCATGGGGTCACGCTCGAGGACCGGATCCTGGCCGAAGCTGTCGCGGCCGCGGTGGTCGGCGGCGCGGCGTCTGACAGCGCAGTGCCGCCAATGTTGTGGCGGTTCCCGTTCGGTCTTTTCGGCAAGCTCGGCCTGAGTGCGGCCGAAGATTCCGTGAATGCCATCGAGGGGTGGCTTGGCGTTGAATTCCGGCCGGCGCCCCATACCGTGGACCGCACTGCCGACCTCGCCGTGCTGGTGGCCACCCTGGCCAAGGATCTCAGTGAGGGCTGCCGGTGCAAGGACGGCATCGATCCCGGCGAGGTGGCATTTGTCCCCCGTGGTGACTGCCGGCAAGAGGACCACGATCTGCGGCTGTGGCAGCCGGGGCAGACACGGCCCGGCAGCAGGGGCGGTGGCCGTTTCGCGGCCACGCTCTGGGGCTGGCAGCGCAGGTGGCTGGGAGGGGCGGTCCCGCATCACCACAGCGATGCTGGCCACCGGGAACGGCCGCGGCTGCGCCCCAACGATGTCGCGGGCAGCGTGCTGGCCCGGCGCTGGCTCGCGACGGACCGGGGTTTCGGCGGGCCGGTGCTCAGGTACGACCGCATCCTGCCCGAGGTATGCCTGGCTTGTGGCGAACGCGTCCGCCTCGCACACACCGCGACGGCCGGCGGGCGCGCCATCATCGAGCGAGTCTGCCCGTGCGGGGAGTCCCGGTACATCTACCGCGCGGAGGTCACCCACGCCGGGGGCGGCGACCAGCTCCGGCACAAGCTCGGCCTGGTCGTCGCTTCGCAGGAGGAAGGCTCACCGGGTGTGGGTTACTGCTCGACGGCACCGCTCGGTCCGCTGTGGGTCTGTGGCAGGTCCGGGCGTTACTCACTCGCACAGCGATACTGCCCCGATCCCGGATGCGGTCCCCACGACGGCCAGGAGCACACCCAGCTCGGCCATGCCTGGGCGCTGCTGCCGCGCGGACACGCGTGGGCTGACCTGAGAGCCACCGCGACCCGGCAGGAGGGCGCGGCAATCGCCAACGGCGGCCCGCGGCTGAGCGAGACGGACATGCAGTTGCTGCGGCAGGCATTCGACGAACTCAACCCCCGTTCGGGACGCGGCTGCCGGACGGAGACAGACCTGTGGCATCAGGCCCGCCAATGGTCTGCCGAAGAGGTGGAACGATTTCCGGCTCTCGCGGGCAGGCATGGCCTCGAACTGCTCCTGCGGTGCAAGCAGATTGCCGAGGGCGAGCCATGAGCGCGCCCGGCCACACGGTGAGGCGAAGCCGCAGGACAACGCGAAGGAGCGCATCATGGGCACGGCAATGACACGAGGGGACGGTGACGGGCTGCTGCGTGCGGCAGCCCTGTTCGCAGACCAGGATCACGGTGGGGCCGGGTTCCTTGACCGTTTCGGGCAGGCGGTGCCGGCCGAACCGAGCCTGGCAGGTGCGGCACTTTCGGGCGCGCTCGCCGCCCGCGCGCGGGCGGGGGAAATCAGGATGTCGCTCGGCGTCGGCGAGCTCAGGCTCGCGGCCACTTCGGCCGGCGCCACTCTCATCGCATGCGCGCTGGCCGATCCCAGCGGGACAATGTCCGTCTGTGTGCGCTTGGTGGACGCCGGCTGCCAGCCGATCGCCGGGGCGTGCGTGCGGGTGAGCGACGGGGACCATGAGTTCGCCGTCGTCACCGATGGCGGCGGGGCTGCCGCGCTCCCCGCCGCGCCGAACTCCGCCGTGGGGGCCGGCCTGGTGATCAGGGTCGGCGCCCGCACGCCGACCGGGCCAGGCGCCCAGCCTCCGCTGGACGCGGCGGGGGTGCCGCGTGAGGCACCTGCCGTGGGGCGGATGATCGAACTGGCGCGCAGTTCCAGCCGTGATCGGTTCGAGCTGGCGGCAGCCGGCGGCGAAGGGACGGGCGGGGCAGCGGTTCCGGAGCCGATCGAGGTGCGCGGGGTGACGTTCCTGTGCCGGGAGCGCCGCCGCGGCTACGATCTGACCCTGCTGGTCGCGGGTCTCAGCGTGGGATCAGGTGATTCAGCGGCCGGTGCCTTCGGGGTCACGTTCGTGACCAGAGGGCCGGATGACAGGCGCGAACGGTGGATCGTCCCGCTCGCCCTCAGCCCGCGCGGGCTCGCCGGCTCCCTGCACAGCACCTCGGCGCGGGTGCTGGAGGAAGAGAGTGTGGACGTCCGGGGAGCCCGCCAGTTGCTGGCCTCACTCAGCGGTGAGCTCGGGGACGGGGACGCCTTCAATGAGACGGTGCGCCGCAGTATCCGCCATGCCGACGAGGGGACGGCGTGGACTGGGCTGAGCCGCAGGCTGGCGCTCGGTCATGCCCGGGAACTTGTCGAGTCCACTCTCGCTGAAACCCGCCCCTGATGAGGTCCGGGTCCCTCCTCTACTACGACCCGGACGGCTGGTCCCACGACCCGCACCAATGGTGGGCTCCGCTCACCGATCTGGCCGCCGGATCCGATGTCGCCTCCCGAGACTGGCGGCGTGTGCTCGGGGTGGAGGAGTTCTTCGATAAGGGCTTGCTCGGGCAGACCCAGGTCCTGACCTCCTGGGTGTGCCTGGTGGCGGCGGCTGCCGCCGCCAGTGCCGCCCGGGCGTGGGCCCGCGGTACGGCCGGCGCCCGGGTACCCCGTGGCGGTGCGGACCATGCCGCGACGGTGCGTACCGGTGCGGGTGCCGGGACTGCGGGTGCCGGGACTGCGAATGCCGGGACTGCGAATGCTGGCACCGTGGGCGCCACTACGCGCGCCGTGGGTGGCACATCTGACGCGGCGATCCTGGCGGTGGGGGCGCTGGAGATGGCGGCGGCTCTACAGCAGTTGCGCTGGCAGGGCCGCCGTGTCGGGGAGGGCCTGATCTCGACACGTGTGCTGGTGGAACTCGGCCGGGCGGCGCTGAAGTCCGCGGGCTTTCCCGGCCGGGTCCACGGGCGCAGCCCAGCCGCGCTGTGGCTGCTCGCCGGGTGGCTGGCCCACTGCGGTAGCGAACCCCCGGCCCCCATCACGACCGGCGGAATGCTCCGTGATGACGGCCCGGTCACGGCCCGGCAGGCTGTGGCGCGAGCAGCGCAGGCGGCATTCCAGCGCTGGGGGCACACCAGCGCGCTGGACTGGGGCACCGCGCACCTGGTGGAGCGCCTGGTGGTCGGCGTTATCGACGATCCCGGGCCGGGTGCCACGCCGGGTGCCCCCGCGCAGGCCTGGGCCAACGTCCTCCTCGCGGCAGGCGGTCACCAGCCGGGCTCCGGCGAGGTCGGCGCTTTTGAGGCCAGGCGGCAGCGCTCTTCGCTCGTTCTGCCGCCGGGGCTGCCCGTGCCCGATCTTGCCCGGCTGGCGTTCCTGCATGCCGATGAGGAATTCGCTGGCTCCATCGCCGACGCGTTGCATGCCGCCTGCCGTGTCCGGGCACCCGCCGGGTCCGCCGAACTCGTCAGCTGGGCGGTCCAGTTGCGGCTCACCGGGTATCCACTGGCGGAGCGAGTGGTGACGGGCCCGTCGGCGAGCCTGGGGGCCTATGTCGCGTTCCGGTCGCTGGCTGAGCCCGGCGCCAGCGCCGACGACTCGGTCGCGTTCACCGGCCAGGTGCTCGCGGACGGATCGCTTCGTGCGGTCGGGGGTGCCAGCGGGAAGATCGCCGCGGCGCGGGACAGGCGGATCAGAGTCGTCGTCCATCCGCGTGGCATGGCCTGGCGGGACCCGCGCGGCCGGTTGAATCTGGTGAGCGCGGGAACCGCGGAAGATGCCGTGCACGCCGCCGCGGCGGGGTCGGCCAGCCTGCGGATGTACCTGGAGGCCGCTCGCCGTCTCATCGCCCCCGAGCCCTGGCTGCAAGCCTGGCTCGACAGCAAAGGGCCGCAGGGCGCCCAGATGCCCCTGCTGGACGTGACGGCCCGGCATGTGCGGGGTCACCAGTCCAAGCCGCCGGCGCATGCTGACGGGAAGAGCCCGGGCGTGCTGGCCCGTCAGCAAACGGGCGCGTCCGGCTCCCAGCCGGCTGGCCCGGCTCACCGTGAGCCAGAGGTGGCCGCCTGCCCGGCACATCTGCTCGCCAGGTCGTACCCCGACTACTCGTTCGTGATCAGCGCTGGCGGAGGGTGCGGGAAGACGATAGCTGCTAAGCGGATCGTCGCGGACGCGGCCGGTCAGGCACTGGACGCGCTGAACCCGCGGCCCGGTCATCACCCCGGCACCGTCACGATCCCGCTCTACCTGGCGCTGGGTGAACTGCCGGCGAACTGGGATGAGCTTGTCCGGGCCAGTGTCGCAGCCCTGCCTCAGATCAACGGCAGCCACCTGGAGATCGGGGCAGCGCTCACAGCCGCGTTCACCGGTGCGACGTCCCTGTGCTGCCGGCCACTGGTCGTGGTCGACGGTACGCACTGGACCCGTTCCGATGAAAATCTCGACCGCCACAAGGTGCGCGAACTCGTGGCGCTGGTGGCGGCCAACCCCGGCAGCAAGCGCGGTGCGGGCTGGTGGCCCGAACGGGCCAGCCAGGTGGTGCTGTGCGGCCGCAGCGAGAGCCGCCGTCACCAGCGGGCAGCCGAGGCGCTGCGGCGGGAGCGGCCGGGCTGGATGGTCACCATGGGGCTTGACCCGTTGAGCGATTCCGAAATCGACCGCTTCGTCACTTCCCTATCCGGCCGCGAGGTGCCGGCCGCCAGCCGGCCCTGGTCGCTGGTTTCGAACCCGCTGCTGCTGGCCCTGAGCGTGGTCGCCGGCGGAGCGGCGATCGACTCCGACCCGGCTGACGTCTTCGACCGTGGCATCAACGTCCTGCTGGACGGGAACGACGTGCACCGCGGTGCCCTGGCCGAGATAGCCTTCCGGGCCGCGTCGGCCAGGCTCGCACCTGTGGGTGACTTCACTCTCACCGACATCGCAGCGCCTGCGGCCCGCGACGTCGTCGCCGACGCACTTGCGCACGGTGACACGCTCCGGGCGTGGGCGATGGCCCTGGACCACGACGAGCGCGACGCATTCGAGCATGCCGAGCGGGCGACCCATCTGCTGAGCGCGGCCGGCCGTGGCTGGCGATTCTTCCACGACCGCGCCTTCGCGTTCCTGGTCGCCGACCGGATCGCGCGCCGCGCCCTGACCGAGCCGAGCGCTGCCGATGAGCTGTTTGGGACGCTCGCGCCGCACCTCGGCCACCCGCTGTGGGCTGACACGCTCGAGGCAACGGGCCGGTTGCTGGAACTGCGCGCCCGCATGGGCCGGGCCGGAGGGCCAGTGGAGTCGGCGAGCGGGGGGGACCCGGCGGAACCTGGGTGACCCCCCCGGGCGAGCGTGACCCCCCGGGGCGCAGCGGGCGGCTCCGTGCGGTCAGAGGTCCAGCAGGGCGGCGCGCGCCACTTCCGCCCAGCCCTCGCCGGCGTCGCCGTTCAGCCATCGCCGCGCGCCGTCGGTGATCAGTTCCCGGAAGCCGGCACCGTCGTCTTCCGGAAACTCGGCGGCCACCTCCAGGACCACCTTGGCCGCCGCCATGGCGCGCACCCCGGCCGCGACCCTGGCCGCGTAGCCAGGCGGCCATTCCAGCGCGACCGCCAGCGGCCAGCGCACTATGGGCGCGGCGGCCATCCAGCGGATGAGTTCTGCGGCGGCTTCGGCCGGCACGGTACGCCCGTTCAGGAACCGGGTGAGCGCCCCCGGATCACTGGTCCCGGCGTCGAGAAGCCGCCGGGTGCCCTCGGTGACGAGGCTGTCCGGCAGGTCCCGTCCCTCGAGCACCAGTAGGGCGCTCCATACCACCAGCGGATCGTCGTGACCCAGCAGGGAAATCACCCGGGTGACGAGATCACCGGGCAGATCCCTGCCGTGGAACAGCCTGAGCGTCCGGCGGACGGTCGGCGCACTCCCGTCCTCAAGGATGCGGCCGATCTCCCGCAGCGTGACACCGGCCATATGCCAGGCCTTGAGCACGGGACTGGGAATGTGAGCGGATTCCCGCCGCTCAAGCAGTTCGATCACGCGACCGACGATGATCGCGGGAGGGTGGAGCCACCGGAACACCGACCGGGCGTGGCCGGCGACGACGGGATCCTCGTGCCCCAGCAACCGCCCCGCCCGGGGGCGGAACTCGGCGGGAATGTGGTCCGGCGCGGTGTCGGGGGCTGGGAGGGTGGCTGCCGGGTGGGCGCGCCGCAGCAGCCGCAGGATGCGCGAGAACTCCTCTTCGGGCAGGTCCCAGCCTTCCAGCACGGTCACAGCGCTCACCGTGACCATCGGATCCTCATGACCCAGCATGTCCACGACCTTGGACAGCAGTTCAGCGGACAGTCGCCGCCCTTCCAGGACGCCAAGCGCGCTCTCGATGATCGACGGCATGGCGTGCCCGAGCAGTCCGGCTACCCGGGAGAGGAGATCTTCGGAGAGATCCTGTCCTCGCAGGAACTCCAGCGTCCCCCAGACGATCAGCGGGTCCGTGCTGGCGAGGTGGCCGACAACGATGTCCAGCAGGCGGCCCGGCAGGTCACGCCCCTCCAGCAGGGACAGCGCGTTCCATACCACTGCGGGGTCAGGGTGGTCCAGCAGCCCGGCGATCTTCTCCAGCAGGTCTTCCGGCAGGTCCCGGCCACCGAGAATGGCAACGGCGCCTGCCACCGCGAATGGGTTTGCGTGGTCGAGCAGCCCGGCGATCTTCTCCAGCAGGTCCTCGGGCAGGTCCCGGGTTTCGAGTATCAGGCGTGCTCGCGCGCAGATCGACGGGTTTGCGTGGTCGAGCAGCCCGGCGATGTTCTCCAGCAGTTCCGGCGGCAGATCCCGGCCGCCCAGGAACGCCGTGGCGCTGGCGGTGATCGATTTGTCGCCGTGCGCGAGCAGCCGCACCACATCGGCGATCAGGCCCGCGGGCAGATCTCGTCCCTCCAGCACCCGCAGCGCTCCCTCCACCACCTCCGGCCGCGGGTGCTCCAGCAGGCCGACCACCTTGGCGAGCACGGGTCCGGGAAGTGCCCGCTCCGCCGCGCGCGGGCGGGCTGAGTCCGCTCCTCTCAGCTGTCTCAGCGACCCCAGGCCGGCCAGGGCATCGGTGACTGCCCCCGGATCCTGGTCGTCCAGCAGCAGCAGGTAGCGCCGCGAGACCTCCTCATCGTCAAGGTGATGGGCGAGTGCGGCGCAGGCTGGTTCGCGCAGGGCCGGACTGCGCAGAGCCAGTTGCAGGGCTGGCGAACGCGGCCGCAGGCGGGCGATGGCGAGTGCCAACTCGGCCCGTTTGCCGTCGAATGCGGCCATCGCGATGGCGAGTTCGTCGTGCAGCATGTCTGCCAGGTCCGGTGGTGGATCCCGCAGCGCTGCCAGCACGCCGGCGACCGAGGCGAGCAACCCGAGATCCGGGTGGCCCGCCGCATACCGGTAAAGCCACCACACATACCGGTCGGCGGGCGGAAGCGCGTCCACCGGCCAATCCTCGCCGGATATTGCGCCATTGGCTAGCCATTGGCCTGTCATGGCCGAATTGCCCTGAAACCCATAGCCCCGGAACGTCCGGTGTGCCCGCCGGCCGGCCGTCACAGCCCCATCATCACAACGGATTGACGACCACGAACGCCTGGCCGTAAGCAGGGCCGACGCTGCCGAGGCCACCACCCGGATCGGTCATTTCGTTTCCATAGCCCGCGGCGAACAGCCGGCTGGTGGCCACACCGTGCGCCATGAGGAAGGCGCGAACGGCTCCCGCCCGCCGCCAGGACAGCAGGCTCTCGCGGCCGAGCGGGCCGGACCGGTCGCCGAAGGCGAGGATGCTGACCTGCGCCCGCGGATCCGTGGCGGTGAGTGTGGCGGCCAAACTGGCCAGCAGCGCCCTCGATCCCGGCTGGAGACGTGCCTCGCCCGGCCTGAACCGGAGGCTGGCCGGCGCGGGCCCGGTGTGCCCGGCCAGCGCTTGCCGGACCACCGGGGCCAGTCCGGCTGCCGCACCCGCGACCAGGATCACGGCCCGGGCCGCACCTGCCCGCAGCAGGGCCGCCTGCCATTCCAGTTCCTCGGCGCGGTCACCCCGGACTCCGGCGATGACGACCGTGATGCCCGCCAGGCTCGCTGGCCCGGCCCGCAGTGCTTCGTCCGAGAGCAGCCGGGTCGCGAAGAGCACGATCACCCGGCGTGTCCCGAGATCATTCCCTGCCTGCTGAAGGCTCGTGAAGAAGGCGGTCGCGGCCGAAAGATCGGGCCGCGGGCTCGCAGCGGACCCGGCCCCGGGAACCGCCCGGGAGAGGCCGGGGATGAGTGATGAGGACCACGCATGCATGAGCCCGGCAAGCTTCCGGGCCAGGACCTGGCGATCACCGGCGATCTGGATCCGGTAACCGGTGAGGCGGTGCTGGTAGGTGAGCTTCTCGAAGTGGGTGGTCTGCCCTGCTGGCTGGATGGGGCCGGCGGGGGCCGTCATGGCGGGCGGTGGAGGCGACACCGAGGCCGCGAGCACCTTCCCGCCCGCCGCCAGGTCGACGACCTCCACGTGTTCCCGGGGACGCGCGGAGGCGGCGGCGAGGGCTTCGATCGCCGGCAGATCGTGACGGGCCTGGCTGGTCTCGATGACCAGGGCCGCGGATGTGCCAGGCCCGGCAGTCAGCCGGCGCGGATCCCCGCCGCCAGCGGCGGCGCAACCGGCGGCGGCCACCGCCAGGGTGGCGACCGGCGCCAGCACCTTCATTGCCCTGCTGTTCATCGTGCACCCCTGGGGGGATCGGTCCTGCTTCATCGACACCGGTAGGGACAGATCGCCCCCGGCTCCGCGAACCGTGGGCGGCGGACAGCCGGCGGCCGCGCCTGGAAAACTGGCACGCGCCGCCGGCCAGCGGCCGGGCCTGGCGAGGCCCCGGCGTCAGCCCATGAGCAGCACGGCGATCGCCCTGCTGCTCGCCGCCAGGAACTCCTCATGTGCGATGCCGGCGGGCGGGTGAGAGATCGCCCAGGCCATGACGGTGTCTTCGAGAGCTGCCCGGGACAAGCCGGCCCTGGTGCGGGCTGCCGAGGCTGCGTCCTGCGTGTCGGCCCGGGCGGCACGGCGCGCGGCGCGGTCGGCGCTCGCCACAGCCTTCGGCCTGCGGTGCGACAGGAGCACGAAGCCGACCGCCACGAGGGCGGCCGACATGCCGGTCAGGGCCAGCGCGCCAAGGGCAGCCGACGGCATCCCCTCGTAGCCGGTGACCTGCAGGTAGTCCAGCCGCAGGGCGAAGATGGTGACGAATCCGGCACCGAGCAGGGCAACCAGGAGCCAGAAGGTCACCCGGCGGCCCTTGGTGGCGAACAGGTCGAGCAGCCACATCTGCCCGCCCAGCGCGGCGCACAGCAGGACGGTCAGGGCCAGCGTCGGGATCTGATCTAGCCCGAATGCCTCCGCTGTCCAGTACGCGGGCAGCACATCGAGCAGGGCCAGAGCGGTCGCGGCCGCGGTGGCAAACCGCCGGCCGAGCTGCCGGTGCGGGCTCGCCTTGTGACGCTCGGCGCTGGCTCGCGCGCGGGCCTCCGCCGCCTGTCGGCTGGCCTGCTCCGCCACTGCGGCTGCGAGGTCGGCCTGAGCCCGGTCGTTGCGTGCTTCCTGAAATTGGTCGAGGGCAAGCGGCGACTCCCGGAACAGCTCGCCGATCGCGGCGATTGCGCTGGAAAGCAGCGACTGGCCCGGCTGGCTAGCGACCGGGGGCTGGCCGGCCTCGCCAGGGCCCAGAAGTGGGTGGATGGACATGAGAAAGCGCCTCCCTTCGCTCATGCCCGAGGTAGGGGGAGCGGAGAGAGCCCACCGCGCGACCGCGAGTGAATGGATGTGAACGGGGCGGCGCGAAACGGGCGGCAATATCGTGCGCGCGGTGCCCGCAGGCCGCAATTGCGTGACCCGGGGCTCGCTCCCGCCTGGTTCCGGGCGCGTTCCCCGCTGTGGTCCCGCCCCGGGGAAGTGCCGGGCCAGCCCCATCCGCGGGTGCGGGTTCGTGACCAATACCGCGCGGTGCCGGCCGATTGTAACGGCAGCGGGTGAATCGGCACTATCTGTACGCAAGTGACATTCCATGTTAGCCTGACGGCACACCATGCCTTGGACGGTGGCGGCGGGAGGTTAATGGTGGTGACGAGAGGCCTTTCGCTACTCATACGGGATTCTCTGCCGATACTTGGTGTTGCTGGCTTCGTTTTCACTGTTGCTGGCGTAGTGCTTACCGTCAGGCTCTCGCCTCGCAAGGCCAATGAAGCCCCACTCCGGGGCCGCCCCGTGCGCGCAGTCCGCATCTGGAGTCCGTCACAGTACTCCCTGGCGCTTGGTTATCTTGAGGATTTCTGCCAGAAGCTGCGGAACAAATTTTACTATTCTGGGAAAGAGCGGGGACGCGTTACCGAGTCCGACCTCGTCCGGTGGATAATCCAGCTCTCACTCACCTGCGCGGCCCAGATGGTCCCCCAGTCGCTGGGCAGGGCGACCCTCTTCCGCGTCAGCAGCCTGACCTCTGACGGCGATGGCCGGACCGTAGGGATACGGATTTACTCATCGGAGTTCGTGGGCGTCTTTTCGGTGAATCAAGTTGCCAGTGTCTTCGACGGTACATTCTTGCGGAACCTGCATCTCAATGAGAATCAGCACACCGATGAGTGCCCGGCGGCTCTTCAGTGCATCCTGGAAGGCATGCCGATAATCCAGTCTCTGGCCCGCCGGAAGGCCGCGCTGGATGAACCAGAGCGTGCGATCGGCGCCACTCATATTCTCGGCATACCGCTGCAGGGCGGATTCCACGTGATAAGGGATCCTGATCAGGTGGTCGCAATTACTGTCGAGCTCAAGTTTGGCAAGCTGAGGGGCTGGCTGATTGACCGGCGCAATCCACAGCGGCTGACGGTCTACCGGCGGGCCACTCACCTGGCCAGGCTGCTCGCGAACGTCCCGGAACTCGCCGATCCCCGTTTCAGTTGACCCGCCGCCGTAGTGCGGCGGGTGGTCAGCGGAGACGAAGGGGCCGGCCCGAAGGCACCCGCTCATCGGGCGTGTCCTGGGCCAGGCGCCAGCTGTGCGGCCTGACCTACCGCGAGCGCTCACCCCTGTGCTGGCCCACTGTGGCCCGGGCGACCGTTGGGCGTCCATGGCTCGGTCCCTGCGCCGTGACTCTGGAATTCGCCCCGCCTTGTGGCCCGGGCGACCCGTTGGGCGTTCATAGGGCACCCGCGCCCGCGCTCACCTCGGCCCGCCCGCTCCACCCCCGCAAGTGAATGGACGGGGGCCTGCCAGATACGGACCGGGATCCCGCTGCTATGCCAATACTGGATACAAGAGTATGTAACCATCCAGATCACGACAGACTGGGCGGCTCCCAGCGGGGCTGTTCGCCGCGTGGCGCCGCTGTGCCGTGACGTGCCGTGAACGGACGCGATATGGTCTTAGGGGCACCATCGTTACCCGACGGTACCCTCCCCAACCGGCGAGGCAGTCCGAGTGTGGCCCCTGCGGCTGGCGGGTATTAAGGTGTTCCGTGGCTTCCTGTGTCCACCACGGTGCCCCAGGATCCCGCTGTGCCCGCCCGGCCGACGGAGTGATCGCCGGGCTTTTCGGTGTTCGCGCGCCATGGCCCTACCAAGGATGGGCGCGCAGACCCCGGCCCTGCGCCACGCGTGCTCTGCCAGGATCGGCTGTACGTGTGGCCACCGGCCTCGGTGCTAAGCTGCCCGGAGGCATATGGGTGGGAATGCGCCGTTTGCGTAGGATCCGTGTATGTGCTTGGTGATATGAAGGAGACTCCTTGCTCGATGAAGTAGCGGGCATAGAGCGCGTGCGGATGCTGTATGTCCAACTCCTCTATAAATGCAATTACAGATGTCTGCACTGCTTTCATGGCAGCCTGCTCGATTCCCCCAGTCATTACAAGCGGGAGCAGATCGAAGCCCTTCTGCGGCACTTTGTTGCAAACTATGACCTGAAAGCGGTGACCTACCTCGGCGGCGAGCCGATGATGCACCCGGACATCGTCGGCCTCGCGGCGTACGCGCACCGGAGTGGATTGGCCGTCGAGATCTGCACCAACGGGCACTTTGGATTCCGTCGGCAGTTCGAGGCATTGGCACCGTGGGTGTCCAAGCTGCGTGTGTCGCTGGAAGGGCTCCGGGAAACCAACGACAAGATCCGGCGCGTGGGCAGTTTTGATTCCGCGATGCGCAGCATCGCGCTGGCCACCGGGCTTGGAATTCCTGTCGGCATAACGATGACTGTGACCGCTTGGAATGTGCGGGAGGTGATCCCGCTCGCGCGGATTCTTGGGCTGATGAACGTGGCTGAACTCAAGCTTCACCGCATACGGCCGGTGGGGTCAGCGGCCCAGCATCCTGAACTGCTGGCATTCGGCCCACACGACCTGAGCGGCCTGCGGCGTTCCATACAGGAGAGCGATACCTCTCTCAAGATTATTTATGACTCCGACCTTTTTGAGGATGCAGCGCCCGTAAGTGATGCGTTGCCCGGCGCGCCACAGCGGCTTGACCGGCTTGAAATCGACCCGGCCGGTGGCCTGACCATGTCGTGCAAGGCGGTCGGCCTGAATGCGAATGCCTTTTACTGGGATAAGCAGACCGCGAGCGTCGGTTACGCTCCGCATGCTGGAGACGAGTTCGATCTGGGGATGTCGCAGGTCCTTTACCGTACGGCGTGACTGAACCGCCCGGCCCGGCCGCGATCAGCCCCGGATGTCCGGCGGCGCCTGAGTGAGGCCTGGTGCCGTCGCGGGTGGCGCGAGGGCGCGCAGTGCGAGAGCGGTGATCGCGGGCTCAAGGTCGGGTGGCATGACCGCAGTGCGCACCCGCTGGGCGGATATCACCGACAGCAGCAGCCAGGCGGCGGCTTGTGGGTCGGCGCCTGGATCGATGCCGCCATGCGCTTGGGCGTGTTCGATCAGATCAGCCAGATGGGCGGCGATGGCGCGCAAGGCTTTGCGGGCCGGCTCGGTCAGTTCGGGCTCCGCCGCCAGCGCGGCCGCGTCGGCGAAGAGCACGCCGTAGGCTGCGCCCGCATGGTGGAGCCGGCCAGTCCCGGCGCCGGCATCTGCGCTGTCCTGCTCCGGCGGCCCGTGCCCGGGCCCTGCGAGCACATGACCGAGCAGGCCCGGCGCTGAGCCGGCCTGTGCCGCTAGCTCATCCAGCGACGCCGCGGCCTCGGCGGCGGCCCGCTCCACGACGGCGGCGAAGAGCGCGGCCTTTGAGCCGAAATTCTGGAAGATCACGGGCTCGGTGACGCCTACCCGGGCCGCCACGTCAGACACCTTCGCTGCGCGGTAGCCGGTCATGGAGAACACCTCGGCAGCGGCACGCAGGATCGTTTCCCGGCGCTCTGCGGCAGGCAGCCGGGTTCGCCGGGTGTTCGTGCCGTCTTCGTCGCGATCCATGGTCCGTCTTCTGAGTTCGTTTGACGGTTAACTTAGTCATAACTAAGCTTAGTCGCTACTAAGTTAGCTCACGGGAGGTTGGCATGCATGACGTTCTCCGGCGGCTGCACGCAGGGCAGCGCCGCAAGGGGACCACGATCGACTACTTCCGGCTCAACGAGGTGGTTAGCCAGATCGCTTTCGGCGGGCGCAGAGGCCAGGTCTACCGGTGGATCGTCTCCCTCGCGGAGGTGGGGCCGGGGGATTCGGTCTTGGACATCGGATGCAGCGGCGGGTACCTGGCAAGGAAACTGGCCGCGGCAGCGGGGCCGGGCGGCCACGTCACCGGGGTGGACCCGTCGCAGGGGGCGATCGCCTATGCGCGCCGGCGCGCCCTGCCCGCCATGACCTTCACGGTGGGAACCGCGCAGGACCTCGGCTTGCCGGATGCCGCGTTTGACGTGGTCACATGCACGCTCGCGGTCCATCACATTCCCGCGCGCAAACGCCAGGCGGCGTTCGGTGAGATGTACCGGGTGACCAGGCCCGGCGGCCGGCTGCTGGTCGCCGATTTCGACCCTTCCCGGCGACCGTTCCCGCTCCATCCCGGCGCGCAGCGGATGCGCCGCGCGGCTGCCACCGTCGGCCCGTTGGAGGTACTGGCCGCCACCAGCGGGTACCAGGTCGAGGCCACCGGCGACCTGTCGTTGCTGCGCTACCTCCTGGCCGTCCGCCCGGCTCGGTAAGCATCTTGACGGTCAGCAGTCCCGGGATCGGCTCGGGTGGGGGACTTGGGCCACGGGCCCGCAGTTCCCCGATGAGCATCTGCACGACTTCGCGGCGGCCTTCCCCGCACCGGCCGCGAAGGTGGCCTGGACCGCCGCGCGGGCCGCTCGCGGCACGAGCGGCCCGCGCTGAGCGGCGCCTCAAACACGCCCAGCGGCCCATACCACGCAGACGGCAGGTCCCAACGTATGCTTCTCCCCGGTAGACGGCGAGGGCGGATCGTGAGTGCTCGGCGGGACGTGGTGGTGGTGGGCGGGGGCCACAACGGGCTGGTGGCGGCGGCGTACCTGGCCAGGGACGGCCTGGATGTGCTGGTCTGTGAGCGGCGCGAAGTGGCCGGCGGCGCCGCGGTGACCGAGCGCCCGTTCGGCCCGGACTACCGGATCACCTCGCTGTCCTATGTGGTGTCGCTGCTGCCGGCCAGCCTGGTGTCCGACCTGCGGCTCGACAAGCACGGATACCAGGTGTTCCCGCAGGGCCCCTACTTCGCGCCGCGGGCCGACGGACGCTACCTGCGGCTGCCGGACGACCCGGCGGACCGCAGCAGGGAGATCGCCAAGTTCTCCGCCGCCGACGCCGCGGCCTATCCGGCCTACCAGGCACATATGCGCGACATCGCGCGGATCCTCGGGCCGATGCTGGTGGAGATCCCGGCGCCGCTGGGCTCGCGGAGCCCGGCCGGCCTGGCCCGGCAGGCGATGCTGCTGCGGCATCTGCGCAAGCTGGACACGCGCCGGTCAGTGGCCGTCATCCGGCTGCTGACCGGCAGCGTCGCCGATCTGCTCGACCCCTACTTCGCCAGCGACGCGGTGCGCGGGGTGCTGTCGGTGTCGGGGGTGATCGGGACCTGGGCCGGCCCCCGTTCGGGGGGAACGGCGTACGTGACGCTCCATCACCACATCGGCGATGTGGACGGCCAGCCCGGTGCGTGGGGTTTCCCGCGCGGCGGGATGGGCGGGGTCACCGGCGCCATGGCCGGCGCCGCCCGCTCGTTCGGCGCGCAGATCCGTACCGGGGCCGAGGTCGCCCGGATCCGGACCACGCCGGGCGGCCGGGTGGCCGGGGTGACCCTGGTGTCCGGGGAGGAAGTGGACGCCGGCCTGGTGGTCTCGACGGTGCACCCGCAGATCGCGTTCGGTCAGCTCGTTGAGCCGTCGGCGCTGCCGGAGGACTTCCTCGCCGACATCCGCCGCTGGCAGACTCGCAGCGGCACCGTCAAGATCAACCTCGCCCTGGACCGGCTGCCGGTCTTCACCAGCCACCCCAGCTTCGACCCGCAGGTGCACGGCGGCACGATCGTTCTCGCGGAAAGCCTGGATGACCTGGAGAACGCGTTCCAGGAAGCGGTCCGGGGGCAGCCGTCCGCCCAGCCGTTCGCAGATATCTGCATCCCCAGCGTGTTCGACGATTCGCTGGCCCCGGCAGGGCACCACGTGATGTCGATGTTCACCCAGTGGGTGCCCTGCGGGTACGCCGCCGCCCCACACGAAGCCGAACTCGGGGCCTACGCGGACCGGGTGATCGCGCGGATGGAGTCGGTCGCGCCCGGGTTCACCAGTTCGATCCTGCACCGCCAGGTGATCGGCCCGCACCGGATGGCCGAAGAGTACGGGCTGGTCGGGGGCAACATCTTCCACGGTGAGCTCAGCCTGGGCCAGATGTATCACGCCCGCCCGGCGGCCGGGTACGCCGACCTGCGCACCCCGGTACGCGGCCTGTACCAGGCGGGCTCAGCCACCCACGGCGGTGGCGGCGTCACCGGGATCCCGGGGCGCAATGTGGTCCGGCAGATCCGCGCGGACCGACGGGCCGCCCGCCTGCGCGTCCGATAGGCCCATCGCCGACGGGTGGCGAGCCTCTCACCAGCGTGTCAGGCGGGCCCCTTCTGGGAGGGGGAGCCGGCCACGATGTCCCGCACCCGGTTCCAGCGTTCCTGGTGGTGCAGATCGAACCGGCGCGCCGCACGCGCGGCGCGCCGGGGCCGGGTTTCGTATCGGTGGACCGCCCACCAGGATCCGGGTTTGGCGAGCCTGATCGCCCCCACGAGGGCGACGATGCTGATCACGATGCCGATCACGCCGGTCACGATCTTGCCTTTGAGTACGCACGTCACGCTCAGCATGAGATCGATGGCCAGGACGCACACCGACGTCCACCAGGCCGCGGTGCCGACCCGGCCAGAGAGAAGGTCGGCGCCGCCGATCAGTGCCCCTGTCACCACCAGCACACAGAAGATGGCGTCGACCGACTTGCGCCCCTCGTTGGCCCAGTAGACATCCTCCAGGTGGAGCCACAGCGCGAACTCATCCAGCGTGAGACTGACGCCCACACCGAACACTGCCGCGGCTACGTCGAGCCCCACTCCCTGCGGTGTCGCGGAGATGAGGACTATCCCCGTCCCGATGAGGATCAAGATGCCGAAGACCTGGTGATGGATGTGGATCCCGGCCACCTTGACATTGCCTAGTCCCGCGCCCGAACCGCTGCCCGACCGGATCAGCCTGGTCACCATTCTGGTGATGAGGAAGGTCAGGAGTATCGCCAGGAACATCCACAGCAACGGGCGCAAGTTCGCGCCGTTCCCGCTGATCGAGATCCGCAATTGCGACGCGGACGAAGGAACGCTGGATTCAGCCCAGGCTCGCACGGCATCCCCCTCTACCGCCTGAACTGGGATTTTACGCGGCGTGGAACTCGGGCGCGGCGGCGTGCCGGGGGCGCAGTGCCCGCAAGGCTGGAGGCGTCCCGGGGTGGATGCCGGCCCGGCGCTGCTGTCCCACCGGCCACCAAACGCCCGTTACCGCATAATTCGGTCTGTTCCGGGACGGTCACTCCGTGCGATGATCGGGACAGGGCTTCTCCTCGGTCTGGGAGGCAGCGGTGGCCAGTAAGGGATCCAGCACTACAGCCGCCGGACAGGGACTCAGGCGTAACGCGGTCGGGTTGCGCGAGGTCCTGTTCCAGAGCATCACCGACATGGCGCCGGGGGCGGCCATCGCCGCGTCGATCCCGGCGGGAGTCGCGTTCGCCGGGGGCGCCCTGCCACTTGCGGTGCTGTTCGCCCTTGTCGCGTCCTTGTTCACGGCCTGGACGATCAGCCAGCTCGCCAAGGAGATCCCCGCAGCGGGTTCGCTCGCGACGTACGCCGCTCGCGGACTCCATCCCGCCGCCGGGTTCCTGGTCGCCTGGGCCTACGTCATGGTCGGCTGGCTGATCGCGCCGTTGGTGCTGCTGCAACTCGGGTTCACGACGGCTGCCACGCTCAACACCGAGTTCGGCTGGCCGGCCAACCTGTGGTGGCCATGGGCCATCCTCGGGATGCTGATCGTATTCGCGGTCGGCTACTTCGGCATTCGCACCTCCGCCCGGATGGGCACAATCCTCGGCGTGTTCGAAATAGCCGTGTTCACCGTCATGGCTGTGCTGCTGGTGATCCACGCCGGCGGCCACAACACCGCGTCCGTGTTCACGACGAAATACACCCCACCCGGCCAATTCCACGGCCTGTCCGGTGTCATCGCCGGCTCCGTCTTCACCACCCTGGCCGTCCTCGGGTTCGAGAGCGCGGCTCCGCTGGCCGAGGAGGCTCGCAACCCCAGGCGCACGGTGCAACTCGCGGTGCTGCTCTCCACCCTGCTGATCGGCGCCCTCTACGTGTTCACGACCTACGCGATGGATGTCGCGTTCGGGCCGTCGCGCTTCGCGAGTTTCACCACCGGCACCGGCGCGGCGTCCTGGGAGGGTGTGGCGCGGGCACTGTACGGGCTGTTCTGGATACTCGTCTTCTTCGCGATCATCAACTCGACCCTGGCCAACTCCAACGCTGGTGTGAACGTGGCGAGCCGCACGTCGTTCGCGATGGGCAGGATCCGCGCGTTCCCGTCGCTGTTTGCCCGGGTCAGCGAACGGCACAGGTCGCCAGTGGTCGCGATCAGCATCGGAACCGTCATCAGCCTCGCGATCATGCTCGGGCTCGGCTTCCGCTACAGTCCCACGACTGCATTCGGCATGATCGGCACCGCGCTCGTGATCTTGCTCGTGGGCATCTACCTGGTCGTCGATGTGGCCTGCATCGGCTACTTCGCCCGCCGTGGCCACGGCTTCAAACTGGTTTCGCACCTGCTGGTGCCGATCCTCGGGATCGCGGCCTTCATTCCCGCCTGGCTCGCCGGGGCTGGCATCAAGGCCCAGGGCCTCAGCTTCATCGCGCCGCTGACCGCGCCCTATTCCTACATGGGACCGGCGGCGGCGATCTGGATGATCCTCGGCATCATCTACCTGCTCTTCCTCCATGCGCTTGCGCCGCGGCGGGTGGTGGACGTGGGCCTGGTGCACCTCGATGCCGAGCCGGCGGCCGAGTCCGCCAGGGTGACGGGGTCATGAGCGACCTGGAAGTGGTCCGGTTCGTTCCCGAGCGCGATCAGTACGCGTGGACATTCGGTGGGGTGGCGCCGGTCGCCCGGATCCGGCCCCCGGCCATCCTGGAGGTGTTCACCGAGGACGCGTTCTTCGGCCGGGTGCGCAGCGAGCGCGACCTGGTCTCGGAGGTCTGCGAGTTCCCGTTCGTGAACCCGCAGACCGGCCCGTTCTACATCGAGGGCGCGCAGCCCGGTGACACGCTCGCGGTGCACTTCGTGTCGATCACCCCCGCCAGGGACTGGGGCGCCTCCACCACGATCCCGCTGTTCGGCGCCCTGACGAACACCCACGCGACGGCGCTGCTCAACGAACCGCTGCCGGAACTGGTGTGGCTGTACCAGTTCGACCGGGACGCGCAGACCTGCCGGTTCACCGCGCGGCGGGGCGGCTTCACCGTCGACCTGCCGATGGACCCCATGCATGGCACCGTCGGCGTGGCGCCGGCCAGCCTGGAGGTGCGCAGTTCGCTGGTGCCCGACGCGTTCGGCGGCAACATGGACACCCCGGAGATGCGGGCCGGGACGACGTGTTATCTGGGCGTGAACGTGGAGGGTGCGCTGTTCTCGCTCGGTGACGGGCACGCCCGCCAGGGCGAGGGCGAGACCTGCGGGGTCGCGGTCGAGACGGCGATGAACACGGTGATGGTGGTGGACCTGATCAAGGGCACACCGTGTCCCTGGCCGAGGCTGGAGAACGACAGCTACATCATGACGACCGGGTCCGCCAGGCCGCTGGAGGACGCGTTCCGCATCGCCCAGACCGAGCTCATCCGATGGCTGGCGAGCGAGTACGGCATGGACACCATGGACGGCTACCAGTTGGTCAGCCAGGGGGTGGAAGCCCCGCTCGCGAACGTCGTCGACGCCAACTACACCTCGGTCGCCAAGATGCCCAAGCGGTACCTGCCCGGCCGGAGCGTCATGGGGGGCATGCACGCGAACTTGCGCGAACTCGCGGCGGGTTACGGCGGCTGAGGGTCGCCAGCAGCCCGGCCAATCCATTCAGCTATGGCCGGGCCACCGGGTCCGCGCGGATGTTAGGAGAGGTGCAGCTCGGCCAGCGCCTCCTGATAGGGGCCGAGGGCCTCATCCCGGCCGACTACGACGAGTTCATCCCGGAAGTCCTGCATGAGGAGCATTCCTTTGTTCTCGAGCTTGGTGACCGCCGGGTCGGCGCTGAGTTCCAGCAGCTTCTCATACTCACCCTCGATGATGATCATGTTGTCGCTGTTGGACGACCAGTACCACTTGGGCTGGCTCACCACGCCCTGCGAGGCCTTCTTCTTCGCGAAGTCGTCGATCTCGCGCCCGTACTCGATCGCCGCCTTCTCCCGCCCCGGAACCGGGTTGGTGAACTTGACCACCAGCGCAGCCTTCATCAACTACCCCCTAGTCCTGATGTCTGACGTGCGACTTCCCGTCTGACCCCCCGGGCGCTTCCAGTGATCCTTCTCAGGGATCCTGGCCCTGCGCACTGCGGGATCACGAGTCTGGGCATACCCGAGGCAGGTGGACATGAGTCAGGTCCATGGCCGGAAGAATGCGGCTTTCGCGGGAACGAGTGCTCAGCGCCGGTGGGTGGCGCCGCCGGAGCTTCGCCGGGCCACGATATTGAACCGGACAGACATCCTGGCGTTCGCGAAGCCGGCGTTCGAGCGGCTGCGGCAGGCCGATTCCGGACCGAGGGCTGATCAGGGGCCTTCGCCGGCTTCCCAGGCGCGGCAGAGGGCGTTGGCCAGGTACATCTGGCGGGGGGTACGGCAGGCGACCCGCAGCAGGCCGGGGCTCGCGACGATGACGGCCATCGCCTTGGCGCGGGAGGTGGCCACGTTCAGCCGGTGCAGGTCGTACAGGAACTCCAGGCCGCGCGGCGCCTCGTCGGCCGAGGAGGTGGCCATCGAGTAGATGGCCACGGGGGCCTCCTGCCCCTGGAACTTGTCGACGGTCCCGACGCGGACCGCGGCGGCGCCGGCCTCGCCGGCCATCCGGAGGGCGTCTTCGATCTCCCGGATGTGCGCGTTGTAGGGGGTCACGACGAGGATCTCACCGGGGCCGATCGGCTGTTCGTGGCCGTGCCGGTCACGCCACTGGCGGCCCAGCAGGCCGAGAACGAGCGCGGCCACCCGGCCCGCCTCTTCGGCCGAGGCGTTCGCGTTGTCCTCGTGCGGCACGGCGATGACGCGCAGCCCGGCGCCGCCCGGCGACATGTCGCCGGGCGTCACCTCGCCGAGGATCTGCTGGCGCTCAAGTCCGTCCACCCCGGTCAACTGCCCGTCGTAGAAGACCTGCGAGGTGAAGTCGCGCAACCGCGGGTGCATCCGCCAGGTGGTGTCGAGGAGCAGCCCGGCCTCGGCGGGCATGGTCGCCCGGCCGCTCAGGATGTGCTCCAGCGGCGACACCCCCGCCCCGGGCGGATGCGCGGCCTGGCTGGGCTGGGCGAGTTGCTGCGGGTCCCCGAGCAGGATCAGGTTCCGGGCCGCACCGGCCACCGCCAGTACGTTGGCCAGCGACAACTGGCCGGCCTCATCGACGAACAGGGTGTCGACCCCTCCCGCCATCTCCGGGCGAGACCAGAGCCACACGGTGCCGGCGGCCACATCGAGTTCACCGTCGCGCAGCGCCCGCGCCAATGCCTCGTTGGACATTCCCTGGGCGTCCCGGTGCAGGTGAGGGTTGTCTTTGTCGGCGCGCTGGCCGATGCGGACCGTCATCCCGCAGTCCGCTGCCTGCTGGCGCACCATGGAGATGAAGTTGTGGATGACCGCGTGCGATGGGGCGGTGATCCCCACCGGGCGGCCCGCCCGGATCAGGGCCAGGATCTGCCGCGCCCCGTTGTAGGTCTTCCCCGTGCCCGGCGGTCCCTGGATCGGCAGGTAGGAGGCCTGCAACGCGACCGCGAGCCGGACCGCCGCATCACCCGCTGATTCCTCTTCCCGCCGCAACGATCTGGCCGGAACGGCGCCTGCGGCAGGTGCAGGAGCACCCACGGCAGGAGGGGCGGCGCTGGCAGGAGGGGCGGCGTCAGCGGGCGCGGCGTGGGCCGGGGCAGCGGTGCCGGCAGCCGGGGGCAGACCGACGGCCGGCGGAAGCCGCTGCAGCAGCGCGGTCGCGGCGTCCGCGCCGGAAACGCCCTCCCGCACGACCCGCTCTCCCAGGTCACGGAGCCGTTCCCGGAGCTCGCGGGTCCCGGGCGGTGGTTCGGGGATCAGCGCGGCCGGAAGTGGGTTCGGGTTGCTCTTGCCCACCTTGAGCCTGATCGTGCCGCGCTCGTCATCCAGGTCACAGATCGTCCAGGTCTTCCCGGTGACGGGATCGACGCCGCGATCGTTCCCGGAGAAGCGGTGCTCCTGGGGCGGGAACCCAAATTCGCGGATGACCGACTGCTTCTCCTCACCGACGATCTCGCCGCCGGTCAAGCCGCCGAGCGCGTCCGGTTCGCCGGCCAGGTCATCGCCGCTCAGCGTGCACAGGTAGAAGTACCGCCACCAGGCCGGCTTGGCTTCCCGGCGGTGCCAGTCCAGCAGATCGGCGAGCAGCGCCTTGGCCCTGTGCTCATCGGTGCGCTCCGCCGGGTCTACCGGAATGCCCGTGAGCAGTGCCGCCCGGATCCGGGTGACCTCTGGGTCCTCTTGCGTGTCGGTCTCTGCCGCGACGGCTGGCCGGGGCAGGTCTTCACCGAGCCGACCGGGCAGTTCAGCCCGGCGTTCCTCCAGCCAGTCGCGCAGGGCCAGGGTGGCCCGGCAGTCGTCCTCGTTGTAGGCCGCGATGACCCGTTGCTCGCCGTCGGTGTCCGTTGCGGCCCGGTCCCCGTCCTCCAGGGCGGCCTCGAACGCGATCAGGTTGCGGGTCGCCTCCCGCAGGTCCATGAGCCGGGCGTAGCCGCACAGCGGCTCCAGTCGCTTGATCGAGTAGCTCTCCACCCCGGCGCGCAGCCCCTGCCGGACGACCCGGTAGAGGTCGACGAACACGCCGAGCCGGAACAGGTCGTCCACCTCGTCCTCGCGGGTGGCGTACCGGCCCATCAGGCGGCCGACGGCTTCGGCCCGGGTCTCGTGGAGTTCGGTGAGATGGTCCACCGAGGTCGGCTCGTAGTGGTTGTAGTGGTAGACGTGCAGGCGGGGGTTGCGCTTGCGGCGGTCGGTGATGAAGTCGATCAGTTCCTCGAACGCGCGCTTTTCGCCCCGGCGGCCGAACGAATCACGCTGGCGGTCGCACGACCAGATCTGGGTGTACCGAGGTAGGCCGGCCTCATCGGTTTCCGCCGTGTCCACGACGCCGAACAGGTACTGCAGGCCGAATTCCTGGCCGTCTTCGCTGTAGTAGCGGGCGCCCTCGATGTCGAAGAACAGGTCACCGGGGGTGGGTTCGGGAAGAGCGAGCAGTCCGCGGTTGGGGATCAGTTCGCCGAGGTCGTTCCGTTCAGGATCCAAAATCTCGTAACGGATCGCACCATCATCCTCGCTGGCGATTTGCAACCGGGCCTGCAACCGGGCGCGCTGGAGAGATTCCCCGCCTGCCCGGCTCACGGCCGGCAATTCGCCGAGGGCCGCGAACCCGCGCCGGGTGCTGACGCCGGCGGCTTTCAGCGCCTTCCGCTGTCCCTTCGTGATCCCCGCGATCAGTGACAGGTCGTCATCGCTTCGGCGCCGCGCAGCGCACAACCCGCTCCACCGGCAGATGGCGCAGTGCTCGACCGGGTCCGGGTAGGGATCGGTGGGCGGATTCTCGCCCGGATCGCCCGCGATGAAAGCGGTCAGCGAGCGCCGGGCCTGCCGTTCATAGGCTGCATAGTCGTCAACCTTGAAAGGCTTGCGCTCGCCGTTGCCCAGCGCCAGGTGCATCCAGCGTGGGGAGACGCCCTGCACACCGGCGAGCAGATGCGAATAGAACGCGGTCTGCGCCACCGCCCGCGCCTTCGCTGACCGTGCCAGCTTCGCATCGACGACTTCGTAATGAACGGCTGCCGGGCGCGGTTCACCGTCCGGTGCGGGCAGCAGGTCGGCGCGGATGAGGAAGTCGGGCCGGCCCAGCAGGGCGGGCCGGTCTATCGCGTGTTCGTCCCGGGCGTGTTCGTCCCCGGCGGGCGGGGTCTGCGCGGGCTGATGGAGCAGTACGCCCTGGTAGATGATCTCGGCGCCGGACCGCATGGCGTCCAGCGTGGCGCTCGCGGCCTCTGCCTCCGCCCCGGGAGCGGAGGAGATCCCGGTGATCTGGAGCCCGTCCTTGCTGAACTCATCGAGGATCTGCTGCTCGTGGGCGATCCCGCGCCTGACCAGTTCCTCGAAGCCGAGGTCGAAGGTTTCGGGAGGCTGGAGTTGGTGGCGCGCCTTCAGCAGGTCCAGCCGGGTCAGGTGCCGGCAGGCGAGGAAGTTCGCGACGTCGCTCGCCGACAGCCGAAGCCGGCCATCACTGATCTGCACGGACCTCTCCCAGTGAGTGTCATGGCGGCAAGCCATCAGCCACCTACACCAGAAGCTATGCCAGGCGGCGGAGGTCGAGAGATCTGTTTGCGGCGGTATACGGTGTCAGGCGACTTGTTATCCGAAGGGGGAGCCGCAGTGGCCGAGAGTGATTCGCCGTTTCTGGCGGTCCCGGCCTCTGACTGGCTCGTATCGAACCGTTCTGCCTTTGCCATCGCGGACCGTTTCCCGGTCAGTCCCGGGCACACCCTGGTGGTGCCAAGGCGCCCGATCACGACCTGGTGGGGGGCTACCAGCGAGGAGCGGGCGGACATCCTCGCCCTGATCGACGAGGTCAAGCGCACGCTCGATGATGAGCGGCATCCGGACGGTTACAACGTCGGGTTCAACGCGGGTGAGGCTGCCGGGCAAACGGTCGGGCACTTCCATATTCATGTGATCCCGCGTTATCGCGGTGACGTCGCTGATCCGCGCGGCGGAGTGCGGCATGTCATTCCCGGTAAAGGCAATTACCTGCTCGCCGCCGACGGGCCGGCCGCGCTGGTCGACGGGCAGGATCGGTTGCTCCGGGACGAGTTGCTCCGTTGCCTGCGCGATCGGCGGTTCGACCACGTCGATCTGCTGGTCAGCTTCATCATGAAGTCGGGACTCGAACTGGTCCATGGTGGGCTGGGCGACGCACTGGACCGGGGGGCCAAGGTCAGGGTGCTGACCACGGACTACCTGACGGTCACTGACGCGGACGCCCTGGCCCGGCTACTGGACCTCGCCGAACTGCGGCCGGACTCGGTGGCCACGCGTGTCTTCCACGACCCGGCCACGAGTTTCCACCCGAAGGCCTACCTCTTCTCGTCCGCGGACGGCTCTGCTGCGGTGGCGTTCGTGGGCAGCAACAACCTCAGCGCGTCGGGTATCGCGGGGGGCATTGAGTGGGCGATCGGCGCCGACCGGGTCGCGCCGCTGCTGACCGCCTTCGAGCGGTTGTGGGACGACGCTCGCAGTCAGCCCCTCTCCCATGAACTGCTGGCTGATTACCGTCAGCGGTGGCGGCGGGCTGTCCGGGGCGGGGGTCCCGGCGGTGAGGTGCCCACAGCCCCGGTGGCGGGTGTGGTGGCGGAACCACAGGCGACTGCGCCCAGCCCCTGGCCTGTGCAGCGGGAGGCGCTGACAGCGCTCGAACACTCCCGGCAGGAAGGGTTCCGCAGGGGGCTGGTCGTCATGGCGACAGGGCTGGGCAAGACGTGGCTCGCCGCGTTCGACACCGCCCGGCCGCAGTTCCGGCGGGTGCTGTTCGTCGCTCATCGCGAGGAGATCCTGCGCCAGTCCCTGGACGTCTTCCGCCGGGTGCAGCCGGACGGGGACCTTGGCCTGTACTACGGACAGCAGAAGCAACCGGGTGCACGGGTGGTCTTCGCGAGTGTTGCGACCCTCGCCCGCAATCTGCACCGGTTCGCGGCCGATGAATTCGACTACCTGGTGGTGGATGAGTTCCATCACGCTGCCGCCCGCAGCTACCGCCAGGTGATCGATCACTTCCACCCGGCGTTCATGCTCGGGCTGACCGCCACACCCAACCGGATGGACGGCGCCGACCTGCTCGCGCTGTGCTCGGACAAGCTGGTCTACGAATGCCCGCTTACGGACGGCATCGAGCGCGGCGACCTCAGCCCGTTCCGGTATTTCGGGATCGCGGACGATGTCGACTACGCACCCATTCCCTGGCGTGGCGGGCGCTTCGACCCCGGCGCGCTGACGCAGGCTGTGGAGACGCAGGCGCGTGCCCGGCACGCGCTGGAGGTCTGGCGCGCGAAGGGGGGTGGCCGCACCCTCGGCTTCTGTGTCACCGTCAGCCACGCGGACTTCATGGCCGAGTTCTTTGGCCGGAACGGCGTCGCGGCTGTCGCTGTGCACAGCGGACCGTCCAGCGCCCCCCGTGCGGGCTCACTGGAGCGGCTGCGTGCCGGTGACCTGCAGGTCATTTTCACGGTCGACGTGTTCAACGAGGGCCTTGATGTCCCGGAAGCTGACTCGATACTCATGCTGCGGCCTACCGAGTCCCCGGTGGTGTTCCTGCAGCAGCTTGGCCGTGGCCTTCGCCGCAGCGAGGGCAAGACCGCCCTGACCGTGATCGACTTCATCGGCAACCACCGCAGCTTCCTCATCAAGCCGCGCACCCTGCTCGCCCTGCGGGCTGATGGCCGGATCAGCACCGACAAGGTGCTCCGGGCTGTGCGGACCGGCGACTTCGGCCTGCCACCCGGGTGTTCGGCCACCTACGACGTGGAGCTTGTGGACATTCTCCGCGGGGTCGCCAGGGTCGGCGGACGGTCGGCTCTGGAGGACTACTGCCGGTCCTACGCCGATGAGCGTGGTCGCCGGCCCACCGCGGTGCAGGCCTATGAAGCCGGGTACAACCCAGCGTCGGCCCATGGCACCTATGGTCACTGGTTCGCGTTCCTGGGCGACCTCGGCCTGCTGGCCGAGCAGGAGGGGGAGGTGCTGCGCCGCAACTGCGACGTGCTGGAGGGCATCGAAAAGGAGGCGATCACCAAGTCGTACAAGCTGGTGACCCTGCAGGCGCTGCTCCAGATGGGCGCACTGCGCACCGGAGCGGATATCGCGGAGATCGCCTGGACCGCGCACCGGATCGTCACCGGTGATCCGCGCCTGCTGGCGGACACCCGTTCGGCTGAGATGCCCGATCCGTCGTCCGTGGGCGCCGACGCATGGCGGGAGTACTGGCTGAACTGGCCACTGGCCGCCTGGGCCGGGCGGCTGCGCGGTGCGTCGGCGGGCTGGTTCCGCATCGAGGGCCGGCGCTTCGTTCCCGCCTTCCGGGTGGCCGACGAGGTGGGCGAGGCGTTCGACACCATGGTCGGGGAACTCGTTGACTACCGGCTGGCCCGGTACCTGTTCGCGAAGGGAAATCGCGCGAGCCCGCTGGAGGCGGCGTTCCGGCTCAAGGTCATCCAGACCCACGGGCGTCCGATCCTCATGCTCGACCGCGCCCGCAACCCCGGCTTGCCCGAAGGTGAGGCGTCGTTCATCGCCGACGGCATCGTGTACTCGGGCAACTTCGCCAGGATCGCCCTGAACGTCGTGCACCGTCCGGGCCATCCGGGCAACCTGCTGCCCGACCTGCTGCGGTCCTGGTTCGGGCCGGACGCGGGTCAGCCGGGCACGGCGCACCACGTCGCCCTGGTCCCCGGGAAGCCCCACTGGCAGATGCGGCCGACGGCACCGGGAACCGCGAGCATTCGGGCGGCTCGCCACCTCGAATCGGGCCAGTGATCAGGCCGCCTGCGGCCCACCGACGTTGCGCCGTCTGGCTGCCGAAGGCAGCGCAGGCGTTGCATGAACGGTAGTGCAGCCTCTGTGCAAACGGTAGTGCAGGCGCGGCGACGACCATGATCGTCGTCACCACCGGACCTGAGCCCTGTGGGCGCCGTGAAAGCCTGCGCCTGATGCCACTCGTCGCTCTTGGTCCGTAGCAGCGTGCCGTCGAGTTCCAGTTGGCGGAGCACGAGCGTCTCGCCATGGGCGGCGATCGGAACAAGGAGGCTCACCAGTCTGCTCTACTCACGTGCCTGCCACGCCCGACGTGGCTGTTGCTGGCCCAGTGCCGATCCTTGCGGGCGTGCGGTTCCACAAGCGGAACAACCTGGCCCGGCGCAACCTGGGCTTCTGGGAGATTGCGCTGCTTGAGGTGCTTCGTTCCTATCCTGCGTACGCAGAGGCGAGCCTGGATGAAGTCGCCATCCGGGTGTCCTCCTTGGTAGAGGAGGGGAAGGTGCGCCTCAGCCCGCTAGAGGCGGCTGTCCGTGCTGAACGATCACCTGCGCTCCGGCGGAACTTTGCGGCTGTGAGTGCCGAGCTTTCCGTGGACACGAGTGCCTGACCGGTGTTCTGGCGAGAAGGATCAGAATGACGCTGCTCCGGGATTCCCCCGATGATCTGCTCGCCCTGTGTGGTGCCGCCGCGGACTCTTTAGGAATCCCTCTGGATCTCCTTGGAACGCTGTCGAGGCCCGGGCAGGGCATGGATGTCCTGGCTGCCGATGTTGACAGCAAGAGCGCCGAGTTCGGCTGGGAATTCACTCCCCGCCCGGACGACGGTTATTCGGCGAGTGTCACCTTCCAAGTCTCGGGACCTGTCCACGCATTGGCAGAACAAGCGTACGGATCTGCCCTGAGCTTGATATGGGGCGGGGCGCCAACCATCGATCAATGCCTGGCACGCATCCAAGAAGTAGGAGATCTGCTGTGAACCCGCGTGGCGCGAGCGGGCCGGCCGGACCGTAGTTGCCTGCGCCGGGGTTGTCGGGCAGGCTGAGTGAGCCTGGAACGCTGTGGAAACACTCCTGCCGGAGAAGGGTCGCGCCGATGAAGTTGCCTCCCGTTGACTACGAGGCGCCGAAGACCGTTTCCGAGGCTCTGGAACTGCTGACCGAGCATCAGGATGAGGCGAGCATGCTCGCTGGGGGCCAGAGCCTGATCCCGCTGCTGGCGCTGCGGCTCGCCCGCCCGGCGGTGCTCATCGACATCAACGGTCTCTCCGAGCTTGCCGGGGTGTCGGCGGACGACGGCTGGGTGAGGATCGGCGCCATGACGCGGGAGTATGTCGCCGAGGAATCCGCGCTCATCGCAGATGCCGTCCCGCTGCTGGCGGCTGCGCTGCCGTTGATCGGCCACGAGGCGATCCGCAGCCGCGGCACGGTCGGCGGCAGCCTGGCGCATGCCGACCCGGCAGCGGAACTGCCCGCTGTCGCCCGGGCGCTGGACGCCGAGTTCGTCGTGCGCAGCGCGTCAGGGGAACGGGTCATCCCGGCCGCGGACTGGTTCGAGGGCTATCTCACGACCTCGCGCCGCGTGGACGAGCTTCTTGTGGAGGTGCGCGTCCCTGCCGCGGGACCGGGTACGGGAATCAGCTTCCAGGAGGTCGCCCGGCGCCACGGTGACTTCGCGATCGTGGGCCTGGCGGTATCCCTGACGATTTCCGGCGGCGTGATCGGCGATGCCCGGCTCGCGTTCGCCGGCCTCTCGGATGTGCCGGTCCGGGCCGGCGACGCGGAGGACCTGCTGGCCGGAGAGCGGCCGTCGGCGGAACTCTTCGAGGAGGCGGCCCGCCGGGCGACCGAGGATCTCGACCCGCCGGCTGACCTGCACGGGTCGCCGGAGTACCGGAAGAAAGTCGCGACCGCCCTGGTGCGCCGCGGCCTGCGAGCGGCCGTGGACAACGCCGGCGAGAGGCAGTGAGGCGAGAAGTGGACATCACCCTGCGCGTCAACGGCGCGACATGCACGGGCTCGCCCGAGGCGCGCAAGACGCTCGCGGACTTCCTGCGTGACGACCTCGGCCTCACCGGCACTCATCTCGGCTGCGAACACGGGGTCTGCGGCGCGTGCACGGTCATCGTGGACGGCCGGGCGGTGCGTTCGTGCCTGATGCTGGCGGTCCAGGCCGACGGCAGTGAGGTGACGACGATCGAAGGCCTGGCACCGGACGGCGAACTGGGCGGCTTGCAGCAGGCGATGTGGGATTCGCACAGCTTCCAGTGCGGATTCTGCACACCCGGTTTCGTCATGCAGGCGACGGCGTTGCTGCGCGCCCACCCCGGTGCCGGCGAGCAGCAGATCCGGGAGGCGCTGTCCGGCAACATCTGCCGGTGCACCGGCTACCAGAGCATCATCGACGGCGTGCTGCTGGCCGCCGAGCGGGCACGTCAGAGCTGAGGCGGGGAGATCATGGCAGGCATCGTGGCCGAGCGCTACACCGGCGCCAGCATCAAGCGTTCCGAGGACCCGCGCATCCTGACCGGCTCGGGCCGCTACGTCGACGACATCAAGCTGCCCGGGATGCTGCACGCCGCGTTCGTGCGCTCCCCGCTGGCGCACGCGCGGGTGCTCTCCGTGGATGTCTCGGCCGCGCGGGCGCTGCCCGGGGTGGTCGCGGTGTTCACGGGAGCGGAACTGGAGGCGATGACCGTCCCCGGGCCGGACGCGCTGTCGGCTCTCATGGGCGGCGGTGGCCCGACTCCGGAGTACTCCCTGCTGGCGACCGACAAGGTGCGCTTCGTCGGCGACCCGGTGGCGGTCGTCATCGCCGAGAGCCGTTATCTCGCCGAGGACGGCTGCGAACTGGTGGACGTCGAGTACGAGGATCTGCCGCCGGTCGCGAACGCGTCCTCCGCGCTCGACCCGGGCAGCCCGCCGCTGTTCGCCAACCTTGGCGACAACATCGTCCGCCCGCATTCACGCAACGAGTTCGGCGACGTCGCCGCTACGTTCGCTGGCGCTGACCGCGTCTTCGACTTCCGCATCGATGTGCACCGCCACCAGAACGTGCCCATGGAGGGACGCGGCTGTGTCGCGAGCTATGACGCCGAAACCGGTGTGCTGACCGTCCATGCGGCCACGCAGAGCGTCCACGTCAGCAAGATCGCGGTCGCCATGCGGCTCGGCATGGAGCACGACAAGGTGCGGGTGCTCGCCGGCGATATCGGCGGCTCGTTCGGGCTCAAGATCGGTGCCTCACGGGAGGAACTCGCGGTCGCGGCGGCCTCGCGCGCGCTGCGCCGGCCGGTCAAGTGGGTCGAGGACCGCGGCGAAAATCTCACGGCGTCGGGGCAGGCGCGCGAGGAGAGCTTCGACGTCCGGGCTGCCGTCAGCGACGACGGCGACCTGCTCGGGCTGGACGTGAAGGTGGTCATCGACACCGGCTCGTACCCGGGAATGGGCTCGATGGTTCCGGCCATCATGGAGGCGATGCTGCCCGGCCCGTACAAGGTGGCGGCCTTTGGTTTCGAGTCGACCGCGGTCACGACGAACAAGGCTTCGTACGTCGCCTATCGCGGTCCGTGGGCGTCGGAGACGTTCGTGCGGGAACGCGTCCTCGATCTCGTCGCGGCCGATCTCGGCCTCGATCCGCTCGCGATCCGGCTGCGCAACGTCGCGCCCCGCACCGATCCGCCCGCCGCCATGATCACAGGCCGGCCGCTGGTCGGAATCACCACCGCGGATTCATTGGAACGAGTTGCCCAGCGCGTGGACTTTCCCGCGTTCCGGCGCAGGCAGGCCGAGGCCCGAACGCGGGGCCGCTACCTCGGAATCGGTGTGGCGACGTTCATCGAGGCGGCCCCCGGGCCACGCTCGCCGGGGGAGCCGAGCGGCCCGATGGGCACCGAGACCATGCGCCTGCGGCTGGCGGAGGACGGCATGGTTGTGCTCTTCACGGGCCAGATGCCGCACGGCCAGGGCCATCAGACCACCCTTGCCCAGATCGCCGCCGACCAGTTCGGCGTGCCGTTCGAGCAGGTCCGCGTCGTCGTCGGGGACAGCGACGT
>DAHUZQ010000146.1 GCA_027306495.1 Actinomycetota bacterium
AGTGATCGCGGGCAAGCGGATCGTCGTGGTTGACGACTCGATCGTGCGCGGCAACACCCAGCGCGCCATCGTCACCATGCTGCGTGAGGCCGGGGCGGCGCAGGTGCACGTCCGGATATCGAGCCCGCCGGTCGCCTGGCCGTGCTTCTACGGGATTGACTTCGCCACGCGTGCGGAACTGATCGCCGGCACCATGCCGGTGGACCAGATCTGCGATTCCATCGGGGCGGACTCGCTCGGGTACATCTCGCTGCGGGGTTTGTCCGAGGCGACCACCCTGCCGGCCGGCAACCTGTGCCGGGCCTGCTTCGACGGCAACTATCCGCTGCCGGTCGCGGAAGCCGAGCAGGGCAAGCACGTGCTGGAAAGCCCGGTGCCGGACCGGCTACTCCCGGTCGGTGCCGCCAGCCAGGCCGGCGGCGCGGGACGCGGGGGCGAGGGGAGCGGGTGAGCGGGGACGGGCCCGCGGTCTCCGGCGCCGGCCAGGCGGCGGGAGTGCCCGGGCTCTCCTACGAGCGCGCCGGGGTGAGTATCGACGCGGGTGAGAATGCGGTCGAGTTGATGCGGGCCGCCATCGGCCGCACCCGCAGGCCGGAGGTGGTCGGTGGGATCGGCGGGTTCGCTGGCTTGTTCGACGCCAGCGCGCTCCGCGAATACCGCCACCCGGTGCTCGCCACCTCGACCGATGGGGTGGGGACCAAGGTCGTGATCGCCCAGCGGATGGGCCGCTATGACACGATCGGCATCGACCTGGTGGCGATGGTGGCCGACGACCTGGTCAGCTGTGGGGCGGAGCCGCTGTTCCTGACCGACTACATGGTGTTCGGGACGCTGCGTCCCGAACGTGCGGCGGCCATCGTCGCCGGCATCGCCGAGGGGTGCGTCCGGGCTGGCTGCGCGCTGGTCGGCGGTGAGACCGCCGAGCATCCGGGGCATCTGGGCCCCGATGACTTCGACCTGTCGGGGGCTGCCACCGGTGTGGTGGAAGCGGACCGCATGCTCGGCGCGCAGCGTGTGCGGGCCGGCGATGTGGTGATCGCGCTGGCCGCTTCGGGCCTGCATTCCAATGGCTATTCGCTCGTCCGGCGAGTGGTCGGGCAGGCGGGCCTGGCGCTGGATGAGGTGCCCGGGGATCTCGGGCGCCCGTTGGGTGAGGAACTGCTCACCCCGACAGCCATCTATGCCCGGGACTGCCTGAGGCTGGCGGCTGAGTGCGAAGTGCACGCGTTCGCCCACATCACGGGCGGGGGGCTGGTGGCCAACCTGGCCCGGGTGCTGCCCGCGGGGACTGGCGCGATCCTGGACCGGTCAAGCTGGTGCCCGCCGCCGATATTCGGCTTCCTCGCCGGGCACGGGAGGGTCAGCCTGCCGGAGATGGAGCGCGTCTTCAACATGGGCATCGGCATGACAGCCGTGGTGGCCGCGCACGAGGCTGACCGCGCGCTGAAGGTGCTCGCGGGCCTCGGCGTGAATGCCTGGGTACTGGGTTCGGTCACCGCAGACGAAGACGGCGGTGTGCACCTGGCCGGACGCCACCGGCCCTAGCGCACCCGCTGTGGACTACTCGTCCTCGTCCTCGTCGTCGTCCTCATCGGAGTCGTCGAGGTAGCCATATCGATCCGCGAGTTCGTCGTAGGCGACGTCGTCAGAATCATCGGCTGTCCTGCCTACTACCAGCTCGTCCCGCAGTCGGTCAAGGTCCGTGCCGCCGCTGTTGTACTTGAGCTGGCGGGCCACCTTTACCTGCTTGGCCTTGGCTCGGCCGCGCCCCATCGGCTCGACCCCCTCAACGTATGGGGTCTCGCTGGACCCCTGCTCCCTGCACAGAATAGCTGCGGGCATCTCGCACGCACAGTGCTACGCCGCCGCTCTCCATCTCCTGGAGCACGACGCGCCTTCGAGCCGCATACAGGTACAACCGTACCTGCTTTGCGCCGCTGGTGCTTCCCGAGCATGCCGTTTACGCATGTGGCGCAACGGCTGCGCCGGACCACCCGGTGTACCCACCTCGGCGAGGTGGCCTGGTGGACCCGGTGTGCCCTCCCGCGGTGGGGCGGCGGGTGGCCGGCCAGTGGCGGGGTGGCCAGTGGCGGGGTGGCCAGTGGCGGGGTGGCCAGTGGCGGGGTGGCCGCGCACGTCTGGTCAGTCGCCCAGCCAGATTGCGCGGAGCCTGCCCACCTCTGCCATCCGGCGCTCGGCGAGCCGGTCGGCAGCCACTGCTGGCGGCACCCCTTCTTCGTCGGCGAGCGCGAACAGTTTCTTCGTCGTGGCGAAGATCTGCTCAGCACGGGCCTTGGCCCGCTCGAAATGGAAGCCCGCGAGTTCATCGGCGACCTGGATGACCCCGCCGGAATTCACCAGGTAATCGGGCGCGTACAGGATGCCCCTGTCGGCAAGCAGCTTGTCGATACCCGCATGGGCCAGTTGATTGTTGGCGCCGCCGCAGACGACGCGTGCTGACAGCGTGGCCACGGTGTCGTCGTCGAGGGCGCCGCCCATCGCGCAAGGTGCGTAGACGTCCAGTGGCCGGGCAAGCAGGTCGGCGCGGCTGGCGGCGGCTTCGGCGGCGGGGTTGGCCGCCAGCGCCGCGGCCATGGCCGGGGCGTCCACGTCCCAGATGACGACCCGGGCGCCCGCCTGTGTCAGATGCTCCACCAGTCGGTGCCCGACCTTCCCGACACCCTCGACACCTACCAGGCGACCCGCCAGGCTGGTGCTCCCGAACGCGTGATCGGCGCAGGCCCGCATGCCCTCGTACACGCCCAGTGCCGTGAGGACCGAGGAGTCCCCAGCCCCGCCGTTAGGGACCGTCCGCCCGGTCACGTGGCTGCACTCGCGCGCCACGATGTCCATGTCCTCGCTGTAGGTCCCGATGTCGCAGGCGGTGATGTACCGGCCGTTGAGCGACTCCACGAAGCGGCCGTAGGCGCGCAGCAGCGCTTCAGACTTGCCGCGGGCCGGGTCGCCGAGGATGACGGCCTTGCCGCCCCCGAGGTCGAGGCCAGCCAGGGCGTTCTTGTAGGCCATCGCCCTGGACAGGTTCAGGGCGTCCGTGAGCGCCGCATCCTCGCTCTCGTAGGGATAGAACCGGGTGCCACCCAGTGCTGGACCAAGAGCAGTCGAGTAAATGGCGATAATCGCCCGCAGCCCCGTTTGCGCGTCCTGGCAAAAGACAACCTGCTCATGGCCGGCGTGGTTGGGGCCGGGTGTCCCGGCGACGTGCGGCATGCCCGCAGATGGAGCAGGGGATTCCCCGCTCTGCGGGGAGGTCGCGAATACGTGTGTCACGGTGGTGACTCTCCTGGCTCGTCCGGGGTACTGGTTGACCCCGGTTCCGCGAACAAGCGTATGACGACGGCTCAGCAATCTCCCTCGGGCATCGGGCGAAAGGGTCGCCGGCCACTGGTGACGATCTCGTTATGTGTCGGGCGCTGCCACGTCCCCGGCCACATGGCACGATGCCTCTCGTGCTCCCCTACACGGCCTACCTGCGGGTCTACGAACCCCTGTCCGCCTTCCCCGAGGCGGAGGCGCAGCGGTGGTCCGGCTACGCGGCGTCCGCCCAGCGGCCACGCCGGGCGGCGGCTCTGGTGGCCGAGCGCACCGATGCAGTACGGCGGGCTGCCGCCCGCTCACCGGTGGCCCTGCCCGCCCGGGAGAGCGCCGACGCTTACGTGCGCTGGATCGACGGCGTCACCTACATCTGCCCCTGGCAGACGAGGCTGCGGTCGTGCCTGGCACTTCAGGCACTGGTGCGGGCATGCCCGGAGCTTGTTGCGCTCGCCTTCCCGGCCGGTACTCCGGCCGGGAAGGCGGCGCCGGTGGAAGCCGGGGCGCCGGGCGGCTTGGCGGGACCTGCCGAGTCCACCAGTCCGGCGGCGGGTGCGGTCGCCGGGCTCGGCGGCGCCGACGTCACCGCAGTAGCGGATCACTCGGGTTCCGGGGCGCGTCTCCACATCATGGCCAGTAACTGGACTATCCCGCCCATCTGGTTCGTCCCTTTCTCGCCGGTTGAGCGATGGCTGGTGCTGGAAGCTCTCAGCGATCTGGATGAGGCCGGCCGCACCGGCGCGGCCGCGACCCGGACGCTGGTCTATGCGACCACCATGGTGCAGGCGCGGCACCGGATATCACGGGCACTGGCCGCGCAGCGCCACCTGAGCGGGCAACCAGTCGCCGAGGCGACCGGCTCCGTCGGCCAGCAGCAGGAACGCGCGGGACTGGATGCGGTGGGACGCTGGCTGGAACAGTTCCATCCGCATGCCCTGCTCGAACTGGACTATGGCGGACTGGTGAACGCGTTCAGTGACGGTGCCCTGCAGGCCGATCAGTCGGTAGCGGAGGTCGCGGCGGCGGTCCGGGCGCTGGAGATGGGTGAGCCCGAACTCGCGGTCGCCATGCACAGGCGTGTGACACGCCGGTGGTGGGCCGTGGAAGCCCTGTCTCGGGCTAGCTGAGGCAGCAGACGACTTTTCCGAATCTGCACCGCCGCAACGATACGTATCGCTAGAATCACGCAGCGTGACTCAGATCAGCGGAGCAACGGGGTACTCTGTCACAGAATCTTGCTCCTGGTGGTCGACTTGTCACCGCTGGTGATGGCAATATGGTCTCAGAGGGCCATATGGGACATCCCCGGCAGGTTCCGCTAGGAGCCAGCCGAATTTACAGAAGATGGATCTCAGTACTGGTCCAGGAGGAGAGGCCGACGTATGTCTGCACGCACACCCGAGGCTGAGCCGCTATTGACGCCGGCGGAAGTCGCGACGATGTTCCGCGTGGACCCGAAGACTGTCACGCGGTGGGCCAAGGCCGGCAAGCTCACGTCCATCCGCACTCTCGGCGGGCATCGGCGCTATCGGGAGACGGAGGTCCGCGCACTCCTGGCGGGCATCCCGCAGCCTCGCTCGGAGTGATGGGAGAGGTACCTGTTCACCGTCGGACTGGGTGCCTGCGCCTGTACCTGGCGCCCAGTGCGTATGCCGAAGGTGACATGCGGTAATGAGGGGGGGTCGGCCTCGGCGGTTTCCTGCGGTGCCGGGGGCGGCGCAAGGCGTGGGCCGCTCGCTAAGCGAGGTGCCAGTATGACGCTGCCGGGGTCGATCCGGCCGTCCGGGGGGACACTGAGCCCACAGACGGCGAAACCCGATTGATAACTGAATGTAGTCTTAGAAAGACTGTGCGTTACCGAGACGCCCTGACGAGCCGTCCGCCATACTGAGTCGGCAAGGTCGCTGGCGGGGTCAATCCAACGAACCAGCCTGGCCGCCCTGCCGCAACGCCCCGGGGCCCGTGGGGGGTGGCCAAGCACCGCGGCGGGGCGCGACAAGTCCGGCAAGGCCCGGCAGGGGAGGAACGCAATGCCTGACCCGGAGATGGTTTCGCGTGCGCATCGTGCGGCCGTGACACTGGAACGGGCGTGGGAGCGCTGGCGCATCATGCACGGGCTCACGGGCGCACCAGTTTCGCCGGTTTCCAGCTATGTCGGCTACTCCATCGAAGAGCCATGGGGCCGGCCCAGAGTCGTCTTCGGTGTCGATGCCGCCGAAGCGGAATTGCTCGCCGCGTTGCTGGACAGTCACCAGTGCGTCGGGCCCTTCTACCGGCCAGAACCACCCTCCGGTCGGTTTCGCGCGGAGTTGGCGGAATCCGCTGGGCCCCGCGAGGAGGGCCACGACGGTCCCGCGTTCGCGCCGTCCGGCCGCGACCCATCCAGCGGCTTCGCCGAGTCAAAGCCGCCAGCCGAGCCGCCCCTCGCGGCGTTTCCCCCCGCCGAGCCGCGGCTAGCCGATCAACCCTCGGCTCAGCCGCCGCAAGAGGAGGTTTCGCCGGCTGGTCAGGCCCCGTCTGCCGTGCCCCAGGCCTGGCCCGCGCTGGCTCAGCCGGGAGAAGAGCTTCCCCCGGCTGGACCGGCCCCTTCCGCCATGCCGCGAGCCGCCATGCCGCGAGCCGACGCGCCGCGAGCCGAGCCGACCGGGCTGCCGTGGACGGAGCCGCCCCTGGGCGAGTTCGCCCCGGCCGACCCAATCCCGCAAGCCCGCGTCCCCGCTCAGGCCGGCGTCGCCGATCGGGAACAGATGGGTGTCAGCCCCACTGAGCCGGCCGCGTGGAAACAGCCGATCTGGGGAGATGGGATGGCGCTGCCTCCAGGTGGGGGCGCACCTGGGTCGTCCGGGCGCCGTGAGGTGCCCGAGCGCCCAGCCGATAGCTGGCCCTTGGCCGCTCCCTCTAACGTCGAATCGCCAGCGCCGCCCCCGATCCCGCCGGCCGGTTTCGTGCCCACCGTGCCTGCCTCCCGTGAGCCGGGTCAGGCAGGATCCGGCTCGGCATTATTGCGGGTTAACGGGGCAGCAGGGGAACTGGCGCCGGAGGGCATCGTTCCAGGAGATCCGGGGGAAGCTGCCAGGGGCGGTCTGGAGCAGTATGCGGTCCATGCCGGCGAGGTCGGTTCGCAGGCCGCACAGGTACCGGATTCAGGGTCCGCTAGCGGTACAGCGGTCCTAGCAGACGCTGGTGACGGGCCAGCGGGCGCCGATGTGGGGGCAGCGGACACGACGTCGGCAAACGCCGCTCTCGCCAGCCCGATGCGCGCCGATCCGCCGGCTGCTGGTCTGGTCCCCGATCCGCCGGCTGCTGGTCTGGTCTCCGATCCGCCGGGCGAGATGCCGGATGGGCCGGCCCCATCCCGGCGGTATCCGTCGGCCGCTGCTGAGCGCGCTCTGAGGTCACGCG
>DAHUZQ010000155.1 GCA_027306495.1 Actinomycetota bacterium
CGTTCGGGTCGGTATTGCACGCGATGATCAGGTCCGCGTTCCGCATGCCCTCCAGGTGCTCGGGCGCACCGGAGATCCCGAACGCGAGGTATGCCTTGGGCTTGACCTTCAGGCCCGACTTGCCGACCTGGCGAGACTTCGGCAGCCAGCCGGCGTCCACCACGGGCCGGGAGCTGGACATCGGCACACCCAGGGCGTCGGCCAGCTCCTGCACCAGCTCCAGGTTCTCCCGGGACTCGATCCCTCGCCCGACCGATACCAGCATGTCCGCGGCGGTGATGTCGACATCGCCGCCCTGCGGCTCGACCACCCGCTCAAGGCTCATCCGCAGTGAGTCCAGACCGGCCGGCGCGGTCACATCGACCACCTCCGGCGAACCCTCGCCCTGGCCCGCGGCAGCCGGGAACACCCCGCCCACCACCGTGGCGATCGCCCGGTCCCCGGCAAGCTCCACATCGGCCAGGACCTTGCCGCCGAGGATCTGCGCCGTGGCGACAACCGCATCGCCGTCGGCGGTGAGGGCGTTCACGTACGCGGCGAGTGGTGCCTGCCAGGTCACCGACAGGGCCGCGCCCAGGTCGAGCCCGATGGTGGCGTTCGACATCAGCAGCAGCCTCGGCGCACGCTCGGCGAGCACCACCGCCAGCGCCTGCTCGTAGGCCTCCGGCAGGTACTCCGCGAGCGCGGCATGGTCAACGCACGTCACCACCTGTGCGCCGCCGAGCTGCGAGGCCAGATCACGGGGACCGAGCAGCGCGACCTCGGCGGCGCAGCCCAGCGACCCGGCGAGTTCGCGCGCCGCGCCCAGCAGTTCGTAGGTGCTCTCGGCGATCTGCTTGCCACTGTGCTCGGCGAGCACCATCACATTGCCGCTCACTGTGCCATTCACCCCTTCACCAGGCCACGGGCGCGGAGCAGGTCCGCGATCTTGCCGGCCACCTCGTCGGCGGCCCCGGTCAGCATCTCGGCGTGCCCGGCCGCCTCCGGCCGGCGCATCCGGCGCACCACTGGCTCCGGCGCCGCCGGCGCGGGGTCGGCCTGCACCTCGCGCAGCCCGCCCGCCTGCATCGCCTGGCGGATCCTGGTGATCGGCGCGTACCGGGGCGCCTGCCGGGCCGCCTGGATGCCGATGACCGCGGGAGTCGCAACCGTCAATTCATGGGAACGGCCACCCGCGAACTCCTGCCGCACACTGACCCGCCCGCCGCTGGCCTCCACGCCCACGACCACGGACACATGCGGGAGGCCCAGGTGGGCGGCGAGCATCGGTGGCAACTGGCCGTCGAGATCATCCGGCGCCTGCACTCCGGTGACTACCAGGTCGGCGGGCTCGCTGGCGAGATAGCCGGCCAGCAGCGCGGCGCGGGCGCCGGTGGTCACCGCTTCCCCGTCGCCGCCGCTGAGCTTCACCGCCGCGTCCGCGCCCTTGGCGATCGCCGTGTACAGGGCCTGGTCGATGTCGGGATCGCCGGCCAGCCCGACCGCGACCACCTCGGCGCCGCAGGCATCCTTGACCAGCAGCGCTTCTTCCAGGGCCTGGGCGTCCCATTCGTTGAGGACGAACTTCAGGAACTCCCGGTCGATGCCGGTCTCATCGGAGGTCAGTTCGATCTCCTCGACGAGGTCGGGCACCGCCTTCATCGGGACAACAATTCGCATCGCACTCTCACTTGTCTCGCGGCCCCGCGCCGTCAGCGCAGGACCTCGTCCAGTCGCATCTGCGCGCGGATCCGCTCCAGGTCAGCCGCTTGCGGCAGGAACGGGAAGTCACGGAAGTCCTCGGCCGGCCGGTAGGAGCCGTAGGGCCGGGTGCACCCCGGCTCGCCTTTCTCCCCCGGGCAGCCGTTGGTCATGAACGCCACTCCCTGATCCACCACGGCTTCCACCGCCGCCCGGCTGGCGGACAGGTGGGTGAGCCCGCCCCCGGCGTCGAAGTCGAACTGGTCCAGGGTGTAGCCCTCGGTCTCGATCAGCTGTTTGGCAAGCTGGATCCGGCGCCACCTGGTCAGCGGCGACTTGGGATGGCCCGCCATCCGCGAGTCCGGCTCGGGGTTGAAGCAGAACAGGTAGGAGAAGATCTGCCGGTCCCGCAACCGGGTGAAGATCGAGATCAGGTCCTCGTCGGTCTCGCCGAGACCGACGAGGGTGTGCACGTTGACCTTCCATGGGCCGAAGATCTCCCGCGAGTCGTCCACGACCTCCCAGTACTTCTCCCACTTGAGCCCGCCGGCCGGCACGTCGGTGCGGATCGAGCGGAACAGTTCCTCGGTGACGGCGTCCACGCCGATCCCGATCATGTCCACGCCTAGCGCCTTGAAGGTCTCCAGCCGTTCCCGGTTGAGCGTGGGTGGCGCCACCAGGATGGACAGCGGCGTGTCCACCCGTGCCGCGATCCGCCGGGTGATGTCGCAGGTGTCGCGGTAGGCATGGCCGTGGGTGACCATGGAGATGCACAGCCGGGTCAGGCTGGCCTCGTGGGCGCCCATCCGGTCGACCAGGTCGCCGATGCGCACCAGCGGCCACTCGACGCGGATGAACGACTTGTCCTCGTAGGCGCCGGGCCGGGTGCGGGCCAGCCCGCAGTAGCCGCAGTCGGACAGGCAGCCCTCGTCGTAGTTGAGCAGCAGGTTGATGCCGCCGAACTCGAAGTCCCGGGTGAACCTGCCCGACTTCATGCGCAGCGCGATGGCGCTGGCCATGGAGATCCGGACCCATTCGGGGCTGATCCGCTGCTCGGCCTGGGTCAGCAGCGGGAGCGCGGTCCGCGCTCTGGCGGGCACGATCGGCTCGGCGGTCACGCCTGGCTCCTTGCCGGCTCGGGGAAATAGCAGGAGCCGACGGCCCGGACGGGTTCGGCGGTCGCCCGCTCCCCGGCCTGCCGGCCGGCCTCCAGGACAGCGCTGGAGATCAGGCTGGCCGGAACGCCGAGGGCGGAGTCGGCTCCGCTGGCCCGCACGGCCGCCAGCACCGCGCTCTCGTCGAGCCGGCGCCAGCGCAGCGCCGACTCCATCTCCACCACCGCCCGGGGCAGGACGTTGAAGTCGCCGACGATGATCGCGTTCTTCACCAGGTCTCCGTGGGTGGTGATGTAGATGCGGGCCAGGCCCGCCGGGGTCTTGACGGCGGCTGAACCACTGCCGTCGGCGGACATGCTCCGGTCGGCCAGCCAGGCCTGCGAGGAGTACCGCTCCACCGCCAGCCGGTCCGCGAGGGCTCGCTCAGCCGGATCGGCGCAGCCGGGTGCCATGGTCGCGCCAAAGCAGCCGGCGAAGCCAGCCGCTATCGCCGGCCGGAGCGCGGCGCCGTCGAAGGGCCGGCCGGTCTGCTCGGCCACCGTCGTGACCCGCTGCGCCACGGCCCCGGCAGCCTTGTCCGCGAGCTTGGCCGCGGGGATGCGCAGCACCTCCAGCATGAAGCCGATGTCGAGGTCAGCCAGGACACTCGCATGGAAGAGCATTCCGCCGTCGGTGTCGACATAGAGCCCGAGCCCGGCGATCTTGCGCCCGTCCGCTTCCAGGTCGTGCTTGCCGCGGAAGACCGCCTCGATGCCAAGCTGCGCCAGCCCGGCCGCGACCGAACCGGCGAACTCCGCGATGCCCTCCCGGGGGGTCTGGCCGGCCCGCGCCCGGCTCACCACGGCCACGCCGAGCTGGCCGGCGCCCATGACGATGGCGCCGCCACCGGTCGGGCGCCGGCTCACCTCGGTGCCGGTCCGCTCGCAGGCGGCCAGGTCCACCTCGGCTTCCAGGTTCTGGTACCTGCCGACCAGCGCGCAGTGGGACCGGTAGGTGTAAAGCCGCAGCGTCGGTGGCTGCTCCGGATTCCCGCGGGCGTAGCGGGCCATGAGCGCCTCGTCCAGCGCGAGCCCTTCGGCCGCCCCGACGCCGTCGTCGGCGATCAGCCGCCACCGGCCGCCGGGCAGGATAGGCCGACTCACGCATCCACCTCCACCTTCGCGTAGCCATCGTCGCCGGTCCAGGTCAGCGAGCAGCAGTACTCATAGAGCCGGGGCCGCAGGCCACGCGAGCGGGCGTAGGCGATGGCCCCGTCGGCCGGGTAGGCGATGCCGTTCAGGCCCAGATCGATCGCGGCCTGGTCGAGCTCGGTCTTCATCGGGCCGAGCGGGCGGGCGCAGCCCAGGTTGATCGTGGTGGTGGGGGCGGCGAGCCGGGCCGTCCCGAAGAACTGTGTGACCTCGTCGGCCGGTGGCGGGGGCAGGTGAGCCATCGGCGTGCCGGTCAGCGGCACCAGCACCACCAGGATCAGCGTCGACACCGGGTAACGGGCGACCATCTCCAGGGCACGGTGCTCGCCGAGGAACCGGCCGTAGTGCAGGCCGAGCACGATGTGCGGGATGATCCGCAGGCCCTCCCCCGCCAGCAGCGCCAGCGAGCGGTCCATGTCGGCCGTGGTCAGGTCGAGGTGGTACACCTCGTGCAGGGTCTGGTCGGCGCCGATGATGTCGAGCATCACCCCGTCCACACCCGCGGCCGCCAGCCCCGCCGCGAGCGCGGGGCTGACCACTCCGGAGTGGACGATCACCTTCATCCCGAGTTCTTCGCGGATGCGCGGCACATGCCGCAGGTGCGGCAGCAGCGGCACTCCACCGGTGCGGGTTGACCCCCCGGACACCAGCAGCCCCTCGCTGCCCTGCGCCTTCAGCCGGGCAGCGAGCGCGAACAGGTCCTCATCGGCCCGGACCGAGATCATCCCGTCCAGGACCTTGGTCTGGCAGTGGTCGCAGGAGAGCGCGCACGCCGACCCGGTCACCGACACGGGCAGGAACCGGCGCGGGTTCTCCGGCACCCACTCCGGCGTCTGCCAGCGCTTGAGGCCAGGCGCGTAGAAGTCCATGACGTCGGGAAAATTCGCCCGCCGCACCTCGCCCGGGCTGATCGCCGGCGCGGACCCCGCGGCCGGCGCGGCTGCCTGGCCCGTGGTCACTGCGCGATCACGCCCTTCATGCGGTAGTCGCTGATTTCGGCCTCGAACCAGGCGACGATCTCGTCCGGTTCGCCGGTCAGCCCGTCCAGCCAGGCGCCGAAGTCGGTCAGCGCGACCTCGATCAGCCAGCCATCGCCGTAGGGGTCCCGTTCGGTCAGGCCCGGGTCCGCGGCGGCCGCCTCGTTTCTGGCGACCACCGTCCCGGAAACGGGGCTGACCAGCGGACCGACGAATTTGGCGGCCTCAAGCTGCCCGAATGGCCGCCCCACGGTCAGCTGTTCACCCACCTCGGGCAGCGATAGCTGGGCCAGCGTGCCGTTGGTCTCCACCCCGACCGAGTCGAGACCGATCCGGGCGATGGAAGGGTCACCCGTCCCCACCCGGGCCACCCACATGTGGGTCCGGCCCTCATACATCCGGTCCAGCGCCAAGGGGAAGCCCGCCACCTGGACCAGCGCGGTCTTGTCGGTGTCAGTCATGCGATCCTCCTCCCGTCGGCGGTGGCGAAGGCGGCCGCCAGTTCTGCTCCCGGTGCGCCGAAGCCGGCCAGCACGCCCGCGACCTCGGGCAGCGCCCTGCCGGACAGTGCCCGCGCGGCGGCGGCCGCCCGCCCGTTCAGCCCCGGCGCCCGCAAGTGGGCCCGCTCCACCCGGCCACCGACGACGCTGGCCACCACGGCGGAGCGGCCGTGGCTGGCGGCGAATGTCCAGACCCCGGCGCGGACCTTCACCTGCCGGGCGGCGGGGCGGGCCGGCGTGCCCGGGCCCGCCAGCCACCGCTGGCTGCTGAACCGCGCGTCGAGGCCGGCCATCGTGGTGCGCTCAGAGCGGGTCAGGCGGCCCGGCTGGGCGGCGCAGCCCAGCGCGCGCGCGTAGGCGGCGGCCATCGCGGACTTGAATGTGCCGGCGTCGGCCGGGGTGGCCATCACGTAGCGGCGCATCAGGTCCAGCGTCTGGCTGCGCTGCTCGTCGCCGTCGAGTGCCAGCACCCGGGTCGCCCGGGTGTGGTCGAAGCTCTCGATGAGGTTGCCGCAGACGACCACCGCGTCCTCGATCTGGCCGGCGCCGTGCCCGCAGATCTTCGCCTCCCCGCACACGATCTCGCCGTCGGCGTCGAGTTCGGCCCGCACCCCGGCCGCGCGGAACGCCTCGACCGCCGGCCTCAGCAGGACCCGCAGCGCCTCCACCCGTGAGGCCGGCACCAGCGCGGCCGGCAGGCAGATCTGGAAGAAGAGCTGGCCCTCGTCGCAGTAGACCGGGCCGCCGCCGACCATCCGCCGGTACACCGGCAGGCCCCGCGCCGCGCAGTAGCCAAGGTCCACCTCGGACAGGTCACGGTGATAGCCCAGGCACACGTAAGGATCCGACGGCCGCGCGAACGACAGGGTGGGCGGCGCGCCCGCACTGACCCCGTAGGCGACCGCGTGCCAGCAGGTCTGCGACCGCAGTGGGGTCACCCGGCCGAAATCGATCACCCGCAGCACGTCAGGCATCGGCTGCCAGGCCCATCGCTTCGTCGATCAGTTCGATGATGTCGCGGACCTTCAGGTGGCCGTTCCCGGTGGACTTGGCGGCATCCTCGAACCGGGACACCTCGTAGGGGCAGCAGACGACGAGCATTTCCGCGCCCGTCTGGGCCGCCTCGCGCACCCGTCGTTCGGACAGCCGCTCGGTGGTCAGGTCGCGGGTGAAGCCGTCCAGCCACATGCCGCCGCCCCCACCGCCACAGCAGTAGCCGTTCTCGCGGCACCGGCCCATCTCGACCAGCCGCACCCCCGGGATGGCATTGATGAGGGTCCGGGGCGCGTCGTACTCCCCGTTGTGGCGGCCCAGATAGCACGGGTCATGGAAGGTGACGGTCAGGTCGAGTTCCTTTGCCCAGTTCACCTGGCTCACCAGCGGCGCGAGCAACTGGGTGTAGTGCAGCGCCTCGAAAATGTGGCCGCGCTTGGGGTACTCCTTCTTCAGCGCGTTGAACCCGTGCGGGTCGGGGGTGACGATCCTGGCGAACTCGTATTTGGCCAGCGTCGCGGTGACGTCCTCCACCAGGGCGTCGAACAGTCCCTTCTCCCCCGCCAGGCGCTGGGAATCACCGAGGGTCTTCTCCTCCGGGCCGAGGATCGCCCAGTCGATCCCCAGCGCCGTGGCGACCCGGGCGAATGCCCGGGCGGCGTCCTGGCCACGCGGGTGGTAACTCCAGTAGTCCTCGACGTAGAAGAGCACGTCGACGGGGCCGGGATCGGAGGGCAGGACGCGCACCGGCACCCCGGCGCTGCGTGCCCACTGCGCCCGCCGCCGGGGGTTCTCACCGAGCGCGTTGCCGTAACGGAAGGTCTTCTCGAACACGTCCTGCAGTTCGCCGGGCACGGTGCCGCCACTTGTCAGCGCCGACTCGCGGACGGCCGGCATGATCTGGATCATGTCGACCTCCTTCGGGCAGACCCGCAGGCAGTTCCCGCAGGTGGTGCAGAGCCACAGGTCGGAGTCCGCCGTCAGGTCGGTGCCGGTCTGCACCTTGCGGTGCAGCTTGCGGGGCGCGTATTCGCCGACCAGGTCCACCGGGCAGACGGGCACGCACTTGCCGCACCCGTAGCACCACTCCAGCGACTCGGCGCCGGGCATTCCGGCCAGCGCGTCGAAGCCGTCCGGCCCGGTGCCGGTCAGCACCCGCGGCTCGAACATGCGGTTCCACGACGCCGGGAGTTCGACCTCCCGGCCGGAGATCGACGAGGCGACCGTCGCGGTCTCCTTCTCGACGGCCCGCGGTGGGACCTTCCGTCCTCCGATGGGCATGGGCCTAGACCTCCAGGTGGTAGACGCCGAGCAGGCGGCGCGCCAGATCGGGCAGGGACGGAACCAGCTTGGTGAACTCCTGCGTCATCCGCATCCGCAGCACGGTGGTCATGTAGACCGCGTAGACGCCGGCGAGGAACACGTCCGCGCCGAACAGGCCCGGTCCCGCTGTGGTGAAGCCGGCCGCCTTGCCGGTCTCGTCGAGGAACGCCGTGGCGCGGCCCACGGCCAGATACGTGTCGGCCACGGTGCCACCACCGGCCAGCACGGACGCGCCGTCGGTCACCAGCGCCAGCGCCCCCGTCCCGGCCACGGGCTCCCACAGCCACCGGGTCCACAGCCAGTACTCACCCGGCTCAGTGAAATGCAGCAGTTCGCTCGCCAATTCGAAGCCCACGACCGGCAGTGGGGCCGCGAACGCGCCGAACGCCTCGAACCTGTCCGGCAGCGGGCTGTGGCCCGCCAGCAGTTCATCGACCGCTGCCGCGAGGGGCCCGGGCCCGGCGGCGTCCAGGATCGCATCCGCCCGCCGGCGGGTGGCGAACACCCAGCGGAGCACCTGCCGCAACCCTGCCCGGTCCAGCCGGGCCGCCCCGTCCCCGAGCAGCGCGCGCAGGGCCGTGGACTTGCGTTCCAGGCCGACGGCGATCGCCCGCAGGTCCGCCTCGCTCGCCCGCTGGCCGATCTCGGTCTGGAACTCAAGCGCGCTTGCGGTGTCGACGCCGGGGCCGCCCGCGCGATCCCGCTGCGTTGGGGAATCTGGCCTGGTCATGACCACTGACACGCTCAGCCCGCCGTGGCCGTCGCGTTGGCGCGCACGCAGCCGAACGCCTTCATGGCAGCCGCCGCGGCCGAGGAGACGGTGTCCTCCAGGTCGGCGGGGCCGAGCGCCGCCCCGCAGGCGAAGATGCCTTTGCGGCTGGTCGAGACGGTGTCCAAGGGCCCGCCCACCGCGTCGATGAAGCCGAACCGGTTTTGCGCGACCCCGAGCACTCCGGCCATCTGCCGGGTGCCCGCTGAGGGCTCCATCCCGACCGAGAGCACCACCAGGTCCATGAGAAGCTCCATGGGCCGGCCCATCGTGGTGTCCTCGCCGCGCACCAGCAGGCGGTCACCCTTGGCGAGCACCTCGGTGATCATTCCCTTGACGTACTGGACCCGGTGCTTCTCCTGCGCCGGCCAGTAGATCTCGTTCTCCCAGTAGCCATACATCCGCATGTCGATGTAGAAGATGTAGACCTTGGAGCCGGGCAGCAGCTGCCGGATTTCGATCGCCTCTTTGGAGGCCACCCCGCAGCAGACCTTGGAACAGTACTCATTTCCGATGTGCCGGTCACGGCTGCCGACACACTGGATGAAGCAGATGCGCTCCGGCGGCTCACCGTTGGACGGCCGCACCACCGTATGCGTCTTGAGCATGGCTTCGAGGTCCGGCAGCGTGATGACGTCCGGGTATTCGTAATAGCCGTACATCTGCGTTTCCCGGCCCGGGTCGAAATGGCCGAACCCGGTCGCGATCACGATGGACCCACACTCGATGGTCTGGTCGCCATCGGCGCCCGCCACCGTCAGGGTGAAGGCCCCCGGTTCCCCGGCCAGGGCGGTGACCTGAGAGCTCAGCCGGACGTCGGCGGCGGGATGAGCGGTGACGGCCTCGATCATGGCCCGGATCTGCGGCTCGGCCGGCTCCCCGCTCGGGGTCAGCCCTGCGTAATTCTCGGCAATCGGTGTCCCACCGAGAAACTCGCGCTGCTCGATGAGTACGACCTGGCCGCCGATCTCGGTAATGGCGTGCGCGGCACGCAGCCCGCCAGGGCCACCGCCGATAACGGCCACCGTCTGCGAAGACATGTATTCCCCTCAAAGATTCACATGGCGGCGCCGCGGCCAGCGCGGCGCCAGGGTCAGTTGTCGACGTCGTCCCAGTCGAGGTAGCGCTTCTCGCCGTTTTCCAGCCGCTTGAGATCGGCCTGGAACTCTGCCCAGGCCTTTTCCCAGTCGATGCCCATCTTTTCCAGCAATGGGCGGTAATCGGCGGAGTGCCAGTGAAGCTGGCAGACCTTGTAGGGGTGGGCACCCATGGCCAGGGCAGCGAACTGGGCCTCGCTCATCACCGCGAGCCCGACATTGCGGTCATGCGCCTTGGCCGCGAACTGGCTCTTGTCCAGGGTGGTCACGCAGCCGGTGTCGTGGGTGAGGACGACATCGGGGTCGGCCTCTTCCTTCATCACCTCGATCTTGCGCAGGGTCGCGAACGACCGGGTGAAGTCGCGCTGCACGAGGATGTGCCGGAATCCGAACCCGCAGCAGTCGAACCAGGTCGAATAGGTCCGCACGTCCGCGCCGAGCGCCTGCGCGAGGCCGGTGACCACCGCGGTGCGCTGCCCGCCGTAGATGTCGGGGTCGTAGATGGCATCGCCCTCGACCAGCTTGTAGTAATGGCAGGCGGGGTGGACGGTCACCTTGATCCCGGTGAAGTCCCGGACCTGCTTGGCGGCGATCTCACCACGCATGGCGTGGAACCACTCCGAGTAGTGGACGATCTCCTCCGGCAGCACCAGTTCCTTGCCCAGCTTGCCCATGATCCGCCGGACCTCGGCGCGCAACTCCGGATGACGGATCAGCTCCTCGCGGACCTCCTTGTAGTGCCCGTAGGAGGTGCCGCAGTGGATCAGCGGGAAGTACCCGGTCTCCCGGGCAGCCGCGAAGTTGCGGACCGCGACCGCCGCCTGCGCCGCCGAGTTGGAGGTGGCGCTGGCGTAGTAGTTCCAGGCCGTGCAGGAGGTCTGGTCCCGCGGGTCGTGGTAGTCGTAGCCGAGCTGGCGCATCACCCAGAAGATCGAGGTGGAGTAGCCGGGGATGTGCCCGCACTGCCCGCACGACTTGTGGTGCCACAGGTGCGCCTTCTGGATCCGCTTGGGCCGGCCGTACTTGGTGGGCAGGGTGAGCGCTTCGTGGTCGATCTTCTGGACCACCAGCTCACCTTTGTCCTCGAGCTCCAGCAGCTCGGCCCGCGGGTCTTCCAGGGACCGGCGATCCTCCCCCCGTTCGAAATGATCCTTCTTGCGCTTGAGCGACTCGATCGGGATGGAGCTACGGCCATCCGGGCCGGCGGTCAGAGTCATATCTCGATCCCTTCGTCTTCGAGGCGCTCTTCCATGAGCTCGGTGAGGATCGCGTGCAGGCTGGCGTCGACGTCGGAGATCATGTCCAGCGCGCCGGTGTGGAGCCAGATCAGGTACAGCTCGATCAGCGTGGAATCGGCGACCGCCCAGCCGGTGGTGGTGGTGTGCATGGTCTCTGGCGGCAGTGCCCGCCGCCACAGGTCCAGGTTGGCGGACACATCACCGGTTTCGGGGCCCCAGTCGGGGAAGGCGTCGGGCTGCAGCATGTCCGGGGACACCTGGGTGCCCGTGGACATGATCTTGTAGATGATCCGTGAGTACCCGGCCAGCGCTTCCTTGGCGGAGGCGAGGCCGTTGTTCACGGCCACCTCACGCATGATCGTGATGATCCCGCCCGGGTTGTTGCCGCGCGGGCACCGCAGGCAGGAGAAGCACTGGGAGCATTCCCAGATGTCCTCCTGCATCTGCTGGTAGATCAGTTCGACGTCCTCGCGGGCGGCCGCCTGGGCGATGCGCCGGGGACTGAAGTCGTAGAACCGCGCCGACGGGCACACGGCCACGCAGATCCCGCACTCGTAGCAGCCGTAGAGGTAGTCGCTGAACCGCAGGTCGTTCGTGATCTCCTCGAACAGCCTGGCCTTCTCCTCGAACGGCACGTCGGGATAGCCGGCCACGTCGGGGAGCTTGTAGTGAGCGTCTGCGGGCGCGGGTGCGCCAGCCAACTGGCTTTGGACATCGGTCGCCGTCATCGCGGGCCGCCTAGAAGCTGACGACCGCGTCGGCGGAGATGGCCAGATCGTTGAAGGCGGCACCGCCGATCATGTCGACGCCGTCGATCAACTCCTCGATGCGCAGGTCGTTCAGGTCGAGCGAGGGCTGGCAGACCAGCAGTCGCACGCCCAGCCCGGTTGCCTGCTCGATGAAGTACCGCAGCGGCTGCCCGGTCTCGCCCTTGGGGCCGATCTTGTCGACGATGTCCTTGCGCAGCAGTGTCGGCCCGTACATGGTGAAGTAGATCATCACTTCGCACTCCATGGCGGCCGCCGATGCCGCCAGGAAGAACGGGGTCGCGCAGCGGCCGGGGTCGTCCACCCCGTGCGTCTGCACGTACAAAACCTTGGAGTCCAGCTCACCGGTCCACATCGGGGTGGCCCTACTTCGCCCGGCGGATCAGGACGTGGAAGGCCCCGTCCTGCTTGCCGATGCCGAGCAGTTCGTTGCCGGTGCGGGTGCTCCAGGCCTTCATGTCGGGTTCCACACCCGGGTCGGTGGCGATCAGCTCGAGCACCTGCCCGACCTCGATCTGCTTGATGGCCTGGGCGGTCTTGACGACCGGCAGCGGGCAGGACAGCCCCGAGCAGTCGAGCACCCGATCCGCGGACGGCAGAGAAGGATCACCCACAGTTTCCCCCTTCGGGGTAGTCTCAATGTGGCCGAGCACACATGCGTGATTGCACATATGCTTATGTGTGCCGCTGGATTTGTCCAGTGGTTGAGTCAAAGCTTTGACCGACTTCCCCATGATCGCCAGTCCCGGATCACTATGACCATCAATGACCTGCGCTGTGATGGCTGCGGCCGCTATCTGGCATCCCCAGACGAGACCGTGCGGTTCACCTTCCATCCCGGCGTACCCGAACTGCGGGACGACTCGGGACTGGCGTGTTCGCCCTGCTGGTCCAGGCTGACAGCGGGTCATGACCGTGACGCCGAGCCCGGCTGTTGCGCGTCCTGCCCGGCGCCGGCACCTCGGCGTCAGAGCCTGCACGTGCGGCGCTCCGATGATCCGCAGGCCTGGCGCCTGTGTGCCGTCCACGCGGTGGAGTTCCTCAACTCACTGCGGACGGTCACGCCCAAGCTGGACCCAGCGACGTTCCGGTTCCCCGGCCAGTGACCGCCCGCCGTCAGCCCGGTAACCCCAGTGCTTCAGCCGGCCAGCGACCCCGGTACCCCGCCCGGCCGCTCGGCCATGAATTCGCACAGCAGATCTATCGCCTCGATGATCTTGAGGCTGGTCAGCGAGTAGTACACGTTGCTGCCGGAGCGGCGCGCCGTCACGATCCGCCGGTCCCGCAGCACCGACAGATGCTGGCTGGCGTTGGCCTGGGAGATGCCCAGCGCGGCGACCACCTCCCCCACCGTGCGCGGGCCATCACGCAGTTCGTTGATGATCAGCAGCCGCTTGCCGTCCGCGAGCGCCTTGCAGACGCGTGCATGCAGCTCGCAGATTTCCTGCGCGTCGACGCGTGACACAGCGGCGCACCTTCCCCTCGTGCTGACCCGGTGTCAGTGTAACAACGGATGATCATCCGCCAGAGGCCGCCGTCGCTGGCCCCTGCACCGGCGGCCCGGCCACGGTGAGCCGCGCCTGCGGGCGCCAGCCAAGCTCCTCGGCCATGAACTCCCGCAGCAGGTCCACCGCCTGCAGGATCTTCGGGCTGGCCAGCTCGTAGAACACGCTGGCGCCGAGCCGCTGCGTGGTGACGATCCCCCGATCACGCAGCAGGGCCAGGTGGCGGCTGACGTTGGGCTGGGATGTGCCCAGCGACTCGGCTATGTCCCCCACGGAGCGGGGCCCGTCGCGGAGTTCGTTGATGATCAGCAACCGCTTCGGGTCAGCCAGGGCCTTGCACACGCGCGCGTGCAGATCGTTGATCTCGGCAGAGTCCAGGCGTGCCACGCTCGCTCCTCTCCGCCCCGGCACATCTCACAACGCAGGTGAGCGTGAGCCGACATTATGTCCGAATCGGCTGCCGCGCCAACCCTGCCGCGCAGGATCGTCATGGGGCTCGCCAGTCCGGGCGCCCGCCCCCACCGCGATCTGCGCGTTCGCCGCCCGACGCCGACGGCGAGCGCGATCACCGCACGGCACTGTTGTTTCCGCAGGTCGGCGCCGCACGTTGCCGCAGCGTCAGTTCCGCAATGCCCCGCGGCTGGTGGCACGCTGGGCGTGGCTGGCCCCTTGCAAGTTCACATACTGCGGCGGCCCCGGCGGACCACACTTCTGGGTGGTGATCCAGATTTTGCGCCCTGGGCGGTGGCCTCTCACCGAACCGGGCCGCCCTCAGACGTTGAAACCAAGCGCCCGGAGCTGCTCCCGGCCGTCCTCGGTGATCTTGTCAGGCCCCCACGGCGGCAGC
>DAHUZQ010000160.1 GCA_027306495.1 Actinomycetota bacterium
GCCGGACTCGGCGCGGACGATCCTGCCGCGCTCGCCGTAGCGTCTGCGAAGGTCACGGGAGACGGCGCGGGAGACCCCCGGGTCGTCGTCCACCGTCAAGATCACCGGCCGGACCTGGTCCGCGGTTGCTGGCACGATCTAGCCCTCTTCCCCGGGTAGCCGGCACATGGGCCCATGGTAAACCGCGGAGGCCGGGGCGCCTGTCAATAGCCCCGGGCACCGATCACGTTCTGCAGCGGCTGGCCGGCCGCGTACCTGGCGAGCTGGGCGCGGACGATCGCGTAGGCGCGTTCCGTCGCCTCCCTGACCGCGCCAGCGACGTGCGGGGTGAGCAGCAGGCCCGGCACATCCCACAGGGGGTCACCGGGGCCGAGCGGTTCGGGATCTGTCACATCCAGCGCGGCACGCAGCCGTCCGGACCGGAGTTCGGCGAGCAGGGCGGGGGCGGACACCACACAGCCGCGAGCGGCGTTCACCAGCACGGCGCCGTCCTTCATGCGGGCCAGGAATGCGGCATCCACCATCGCGGTGGTCTCGGCGGTGACCGGCACAAGCAGGACGACCACGTCCGCCCCGGGCAGCAGGGCTGGCAGTTCATCCACCGGCGCGACGCCCGGCCGCGCGCCGCGGGCCACCCGGACGATCTCCACCCCGAACCCGGCCAGGCGCGCCTCGACCGCCCTGCCGATCGACCCGTGCCCGACGATGAGCACCGTCTTGCCCGCCAGGCAATCCGTGAACCGGTAACTCCATCGCCGGGCAGCCCGCTCCACCGCGAAATAGGGAAAGTCCCTGACCACGGCGAGAATGGCGGCGATGACCCACTCCGCGGTACTGGCGTCGTGAACTCCACGCGCGTTGCACACCGTCACCTGCGGTGGTGTGCGGGGCAGCACCCGATCGACCCCGGCGGTCATCGTCTGCACGACCCTCAGCTTGGGAAGCCGGCCGATGATCTCCAGAGCGGGCTCATCCGGGAAGAACGGCGGGATGTAGAACTCCACCTCCGCCGCGCCCGGCGGCATGGCGTCCGGCGCCGGAACGACCACGTCGACGGTCACGTCCGGCAGGTCCTCGAGTGCGGCAGCGACCGGCTCCTGTGGCACCCAGATCAGCACCTTCTCACCTCACTCAGCGATCTCACCTCACTCAGCGGTCCACCGGATCGGGTCGCCAGTCAGCGGGCCCACTGCCGGGGTCGCGGGGTTCCCGGCCCACACGCCCCGGCCCCCGGCTGACGGCCCCGGCGTCCCCCGCACCGGCGGTGACAGCGGCAGAGGGTAGCGTTCGTCCTGTGAGCGAGCCACCCGCCCAGCCGCGGATCGAGTTCGAGCCGCATGCCGACCCGGCCATCGAGCCGGGCGTTTACTCTAATGGCCTGGCTATCTGGCATACCGCCCATGAATTTACCTTTGACTTCTTCGTGAGCAGCCAGCCGCCCCAGGAGGCTCGCACGTCGTCGGGCGAGACCGTCATCCGGGCTCCCCACCGGCTGGTCGCGCGCGTGCGTATCCCGCCGACGTCGGTGTTCGACATCATCCAGACCATCAACCAGAACCTCACGCTGTATGAGCAGCGGTTCGGCCAGATCAGGGTGCCAGGCGCGGAGCCGCCGCTCTACCCGCCCGACGACGAGGGAAGCGGCCCGGCTGAAGACTGAAGTGCCGGCACGTCCTCGCTCATTTCACGTCCCGCGACCACGGAACCACGACAAATCCCCCGTGATCATGGTCATACGGAATGAAATCAGGTCCGGCCGGCCCACAGACTAAGCTCGCAGCCGGTCAAGGATGAGTTCCCGCACCCGGGTGGCGTCGGCCTGGCCACGGGTGGCCTTCATGACCGCGCCGACCAGGGCACCGGCGGCAGCGATCTTGCCGCCGCGCACCTTCTCGGCGACGTCGGGGTTCGCGGCGATCGCCGCGTCCACGGCCGTGAGCAGAGCGCCCTCGTCGCTGACCACGGCCAGGCCACGGGCTGCCACAACCTCGTCCGGCGTGCCCTCGCCCGCCAGCACGCCGTCGATGACCTGCCGCGCAAGCTTGTCGCTAAGGGTCCCTGCCTTGACCAGTTCCGCCACGCGCGCTACCGCCGCCGGGCTGATCGGCAGGTCGGCAACGTCGGCACCGGCTTCGTTGGCACGGCGGACGAGTTCGTTCAGCCACCACTTGCGCGCCTCGGCCGCAGAGGCTCCCGCGGCCACCGTCGCCGCCACCGCATCGACCGCCCCCGCGTTGCGGATATCCATGAACTCGCGCGCGGAGACTGCCCACTCACCCATCAACCGCGCCCGCCGGGCCGCCGGCAACTCGGGCAGCCCGGCCCTGATCGCGTCCACCCACTGGCTGGACGGGGCGATCGGCAACAGATCCGGCTCGGGGAAGTAGCGGTAGTCCTGCGCTTCTTCCTTGCCGCGGCCGGCGGTGGTGGTGCCGGTGTCCTCATGGAAATGCCGCGTCTGGAGGACCACCCGCTCGCCCGAGTCGAGCACGGCGGCCTGGCGTTCGATCTCATGCCGGACGGCACGCTCCACCGAGCGCAGCGAGTTCACGTTCTTGGTCTCGGTGCGGGTGCCCCAGACTCCGCTGCCCCTGGGCGAGAGCGAGGTATTGACGTCGCAGCGCAGCGAGCCCTCCTCCATGCGCACGTCTGACACCTCCAGCGACCGCAGCAGATCGCGCAGCTCGGTCACGTACGCACGCGCCGCGGCGGGAGCGAGTTCACCGGTGCCGTCGACCGGCTTGGTCACGATCTCAACGAGCGGGATGCCGGCCCGGTTGTAGTCGACCAGCGAGTAGTCAGCGCCGTGGATGCGGCCGGTGGTCCCGCCCACGTGCAAGGACTTCCCCGTGTCCTCCTCCAGGTGGACCCTTTCGATCCCGACCCGGATCGCCCGGCTCCCGCCTTCGGCGCCGGGATCGTCGATGGTGACGTCAAGCCAGCCGTCAACGCACAGCGGCTCGTCGTACTGCGAGATCTGGAAGTTCTTCGGCATGTCGGGGTAGAAGTAGTTCTTCCGCGCGAACCGGCACCACGATGCGATCTGGCAGTTGAGGGCCAGCCCGATCCTGATCGTGTACTCGATGGCGACCCGGTTGGCGACTGGCAGCGATCCGGGCAGGCCCAGGCAGACCGGGCAGACATGGGTATTGGGATCCCCGCCGAAGACGGCCGGGCACCCACAGAACATCTTTGTCGCCGTGCCGAGTTCGACGTGCGTCTCCAAGCCGATCACCGGGTCGTAGCGGGAGACGGCGTCCCCGAACGGGACTAGTCCAGTCACCGCAGCCCCCTTCTCCACAGCGGCGGACGGGCCGGACGCAGCGCTCACCGTTCCCGTCATCACGCCAGTCCTTTCGCGTCATCCAGCAGCGGGTACCCGCGGCGCCGGTCGAGCGCCGCCTCCAGGGCCGCCGCCACCCGGTACAGGCGGTCGTCAGCCAGCACTGGCGCCATGATCTGGAGTCCGACCGGGAGCCCATCGTCGGGCGAGAGCCCACAGGGCACCGACAGCGCGGGATTCCCGGACAGGTTGGCCGGAATGGTGCACAGGTCGGCCAGGTACATCGCCATCGGGTCGTCCACCCGCTCGCCGATCGGGAAGGCTGTGGTCGGAGTGGTCGGCGACACGAGCACGTCCACCTGCTCGAATGCCGCCTGGAAGTCCCGCGTGATCAGCGTCCGGACCTGCTGCGCCTTGCCGTAGTAGGCGTCGTAGTACCCGCTGGACAGCGCGTAGGTGCCGAGCATGATCCGGCGCTTGACCTCCGCCCCGAATCCGCTTTCGCGGGTCAGGGACATTACCTCTTCAGCGCTGCGCGTGCCGTCGTCGCCGCAGCGCAGTCCGAAGCGCATCGCGTCGAAGCGGGCCAGATTGGAGGAGCACTCGCTGGGCGCGATCAGGTAGTAGGCCGCCAGCCCATAGGTGAAGTGCGGGCAGGACACCTCCATCAGCTTCGCGCCGAGCGATTCGAGCAACTCCACCGCCTCGGCGAACCGCGCCAGCACACCGGGCTGATAGCCCTCACCGCTCAGTTCCGGCACGATGCCGACGGTGAGCCCGCTGATGTCAGCCTGGCGCGCCGCGGCGACCACTGGGGGCACCGGCGAGTCCACCGAGGTGGAGTCCCGCGGATCGTGCCCCGCCATGACTTCGTGCAGCAGGGCCGCGTCCAGCACGGTGCGGGCGAGCGGGCCGGGTGTGTCGAGCGATGACGCGAAGGCGACAAGCCCGTAGCGGGAGGTGGCCCCGTACGTCGGCTTACCTCCGACCAGCCCGCAGACCGCCGCCGGCTGGCGGATCGAGCCGCCGGTGTCCGTGCCCACTCCCAGGGGCGCCTCGAACCCAGCGACGGCGGCCGCGGATCCGCCCGACGAGCCACCCGGCACCCGGGCCAGATCCCACGGGTTGCGGGAAGGCCCGAACGCGGAATTCTCGGTCGAGGATCCCATGGCGAACTCGTCCATGTTGGTCTTGCCGAGCAGGACCACCCCCGCCTCACGCAGGCGCCGGGTGATCGTCGCGTCATAGGGGGGCCGCCAGCCGTCCAGGATCGCCGATCCGCAGGTGGTCGGCATGTCCATGGTGGTGAAGACGTCCTTCAGCGCCAGCGGCACGCCCGCCAGCGGTCCCAGCGGCTCGCCGGCTGCGCGCTGGGCATCCACCGCTTGCGCCGCCCGCCGCGCCTGCTCGGCGCTGACATGCAGGAACGAGTGGACGCGGTCCTCGACTGCCTCGATCCGCCCCAGGTGCGCCTCGGTGACCTCGGCTGCTGACAGATCACCGGCCGCGATGCCTGCCGCCAGATCCGCGGCGCTCATCCGCACGATGCCGCTGTCCATGGTCATTCCTCCGCCAGGATGCGTGGCACCCGGAACCGCTGCTGCTCCGCAGCGGGCGCGGCCGCCAGCACCGCCTCCGCCGGCAGGCAGGGCTCGGTGACATCGTCCCGGAACACGTTCTGCATGGGCACCGAGTGTGAGGTGGGCGGGATACCGTCCGCCGCCACCTCCTGCACCCTGGCGACAGCGGTGATGATCTGGTCGAGTTGGGCGGCGAGGTGATCGAGTTCGTCATCGGCCAGGGCCAGCCGGGCCAGCCGGGCCAGGTGGGCAACGTCTTCACGGGCGATCGGCATGGTTGTCATCCTAGGGGCGCGGGACCGCCACGCCCGCCCATCGGGGCCGCCCCGGTCGGGGGTGTCAGGCCCCGGTCGCGTGAAGCGCCGGCGGTATCCGGTCCTGCGCCCGCACCGGTGCCGCATCGCCGGCCCCCGGTCCCCGGCCCGCTGCCCGCACGCCCGCACCCTCTCCGGACGCCGCTGCCCGCACGCCCGCCCCCTCGCCGGACGCCGCTGCCCGCAGCCCGGCCGCATCACCGGCGGGCACGGCATGGCCCTGGCCCGGCTGAGCCCTCTTCTCGCCCGCGGGCCGAAGCCGGGGCGCCGGTCCTCCCGGCATCCGCAACCGCTCGGTGAGCCAGCCTGTGACCGACAGGGCGTCCATCGGTTCGCACAGGATCTTCCCCTGGGCCGTGTCGCAGCCAAGCGCCCGCAAGGCGTCAGCTATCTGCGCCGACTCGACACCTTCGGCGACCGACCGGATGCCCAGCGCCCGGACCAGATCCAGCACCGACCGGACGACCAGTTCGTCCTCGGGGCTGTCCAGCAGGCGCCCGATCAGCGCGGGGGAGATCTTGACCTCGCTGACCGCCAGCCGCTTGAGACGCACCAGCGAGGAGTAGGCGGTGCCAAAGTCATCGAAGCTGATCGTCACCCCGAGCGCCGCCAGTTCCGCGACGGTGGCGGTCGCCTGGGCGGGCTCACCGGCCAGGACGCGTTCGCTGATCTCCAGCACCACGTCAGCGGGCAGCAGATCGTGCTCACCGAGGCTGGACTGAATCAGCCCGGAAAGCCCCGCGTCCCGCAGGTCCCGGCCGGAGACGTTGAACGAGACCGGCACTCCAAGTCCCGCCCGCTGCCACTGCGCGGCCTGCGCGAAAGCGGTGTGCACGACGAACGCTGTGAGGTCCCGCATGAGATAGGACTGCTCCGCGGTGGGCAGGAAATCCGCCGGGCGCAGCAGTCCGCGCACGGGATGGCGCCATCGCAGCAGGGCTTCCACTCCGGCCGGACGGCCCCCGGCCAGCAGCACCTTGGGCTGGTAGTACAGCTCCAGTTCGCCCCGGTCGATGCCGCGGCGCAGGTCCCCAAGGAGCGAGAGCCGGGCGGGTGAGTTGCGGTCGGCGTCGCAGGCGTACATCTCCACCCCGGTGCGGCGTTCCTTCGCCAGGTACATCGCGACGTCCGCCCGCTGGAGCAGCAACTCAACGGTCGAGGCGTCCTCGGGGTGCAGTGCCACCCCGATACTGGCTTCGACCTCGAACGACATGCCCTCCAGCCGGATCGGCTCGGCGATCGCCGCGCGGAGGCGGACGGCCACTTCCCGGGCGGCCGCGGCGTCACGCACGGACGGCAGCAGCACCGCGAACTCGTCGCCACCCAGCCTGGCCACGACGTCCCCCGGGCGCACACTGTGCGCCAGCCTGTGCCCGATGACCCGCAGCAACGTGTCACCCACGGGATGGCCGAGCGTGTCGTTGACCTCCTTGAAGCGGTCCAGGTCCAGCAGCAGGAAGCCGACGCGCCGGGGGAGCGTGAACGCCGCGCTGATCGCCTGTGTGGTCTGGCGGAACAGCAGCGTGCGGTTGGGCAGCCCGGTCAGGGCGTCGTGCAGTGCCTGATGCTCACGCTGCAGGGACATCGCGGCGCTGGCGTAGATCGCGGCGAGCGGCAGCAGGAAGAGCAGCACGAGCACGGCGGAGCGGCCCATCACCACGACCACCAGCGGCGCCGCTGACAGCAGGACGAGGTTCACGAAAGCCTGGTAGGGCAGCGCGCCGCGGAATGTCGCCGGGATCGGCTCCCGCGAATGCAGCGCGACCGCCACGCTGACCAGACTGAAATTGACCACGAAGTAGCCTGCTGCGGCGAGAGCGACCGCCAGCAGTTCCGTGCCGTCGGGAACCCACGGCCGCAGCGGCTGGGCCTGTATGCCCATGCCCGCCAGGACGGCGGCGGCGCAGCCGAGCGCCAGCGAGTACTGGGCCATGTTGAAGGCGGCCCGGAACAGCGCATGACGCCGGATGAGCGCCGCGGCCATTGCGGTCAGTGCGAGCATTGGCACGGCGACCGCGAACCCCCAATACAGCAGGGCCGCGAAGCAGAACGTCAATGATGCGGCGCCGCTGTCCTGATCGCTCTTGCCCGGCGTGACGATGGGACGCAGTTCGCCAATCACGGCGAGCAGGCCGATCGCCCACAGCAAGGGCTGGCTCAGCAGGTCGGATAGGCCGGTAGTGGCAAGCCGCAGGAACGCCAGCGCGAGGACGCCGAGGCCAGCCGCGCTCACGCAGGCGAGGTACACCCACAGCGGCGAGCCGGCCCGCGGCCGGGTGTCCCGCGACGAGTCGTTCGGATCCCTCATGGCGCCCTGCCTGCCAGCAGCCGATCGGGTGCGCGTTGCCCCCAAAAAGTAGCGTAAGGGGAAACACACACTTCGCGAAGCCGCTTGCGCACTATCAGTTACGGGCAGTTGGCGCTCCGGCGTTGACCAACAGCCATTAGGGCATGTCCTAACCGGCGCCATCCCCGGCCACTGGCGCAGCATGTGTGGCAGTGGCCGCGGCGGGACCCCCTGCCAGCAGCGCCTCGAAGCCGGAGGAGTCGAGGACGGGCACACCGAGTTGCAGGGCTCTGTCGTATTTCGACCCTGGGTTGGCTCCCGCGACGACAAAGCTCGTCTTCCCCGACACCGACGACGACACCTTGCCGCCGCGCGCCGTCACCGCCTCAGACGCCTCGTCGCGGCTGTAATGCTCCAGCGTGCCGGTGATGACCACGGTCACACCGGCCAGCGGGCGGCCGTCAGCGGCCACCCCGGCTGGTGCCGCCTCGCCGAGCCTGACGCCGGCCGCCCGCCATTTGCCCACGATGGCACGGTGCCAGTCGACGGCGAACCAGTCGATGATCGATGCCGCGATCGTCGGCCCGACCCCGTCAACCGCCGACAAGCGCTCGGCGCCGGCCCCGGCGATGGCCTCGACCGAGGAGAATTCGGCCGCCAGCGCCCGCGCCGCGGTAGGCCCCACATGCCGGATGGACAGCGCGACCAGGATCCGCCAGAGCGGACGCTGGCGCGCCTGGTCCAGGTTGCGCAGCAGCTTGCGGGCATTGACCGTCAGCTCACCCTGCTTGTTGACGAAGAACGGGCAGGCCGCCAGCGACTGCTCGGTCAGTGCGAAGACGTCGCCCTCGTCGGTGATCAGGCCCGTCTCGAGCAGTGCCACCACGGCCTCGTAGCCGAGCACCTCGATGTCGAGCGCACCGCGGCCGGCGAGGTGGAACAGCCGCTCGCGCAACTGCGCCGGGCAGGACCTGGTGTTCGGGCAGCGCCAGTCCACCCCGCCGTCCTCGCGGACCAGTTCCGTCCCGCACACGGGACAGTGGGTCGGGAACTCGAACTCCCGCTCGGCGCCGTCCCGCAGGGCCGTCACCGGGCCGACCACCTCCGGAATCACGTCGCCGGCCTTGCGCAGCACGACGGTGTCCCCGATCAGGACTCCCTTGCGCTTGACCTCGTCGGCGTTGTGGAGCGTCGCGTTCTCCACAACCGAACCGCTCACCTTGACCGGTTCCATCACCGCGAACGGCGTGACCCGGCCGGTGCGCCCGACGTTCACCTCGATGCGCAACAGCCGGGTGTTCACCTCTTCGGGCGGGTACTTGTAGGCGATCGCCCACCGGGGGGCCCGGCTGGTCGCACCGAGCGACCGCTGCACGTCCAGGCGGTCGAGCTTGACCACCACCCCGTCGATCTCATACGGGGGATCGTGCCGGTGCTCGCCGTAGTGGGCGATGTAGTCCCGGACGCCGTCGAGTCCGGGCACCACCCTGACCAGGTCGCTCACCGGCAGTCCCCAGCCCCGCAGCCGCTCGTACCACCCCGACTGCGTGGACGGGGCGTCATCGGGAGCCGCTGGCACGTCCGGCGCGGGCATCCCGCCCGCGGCCGGATCACCACCGGGCACCACCAGGCCGTGCACGATCAGGCTGAGCGGGCGCGTCGCGGTCACCCGCGGGTCCTTCTGCCGCAGCGACCCGGCCGCCGCGTTGCGAGGGTTGGCGAACGGCGGCCTGCCCGCCCCCGTGAGCCCCTCGTTCAGCTCCTCGAACGCCGCCATGGGCAGGAAGACCTCACCACGGACCTCGAGTTCGTCCGGCACGCCGGCGCCGGTCAGCCGGGACGGCACGGCGGTGATGGTACGGATGTTCGGTGTGACATCCTCGCCCGTGACACCATCGCCCCGGGTCGCGCCACGCACCAGCGCGCCGTTGCGGTAGACGATCGCGACCGCCAGCCCGTCGATCTTGACCTCGCACAGATAGGGGCCGGAACCGCCGAGCCGGGCCACCCGTGTCCCCCAGGCGTCGAGTTCCTCCGGGGAGAACGCGTTGTCGAGGCTGAGCAGCCGCTCCAGGTGCTCGACCGGGGTGAACAGCGTCGACAGCCCGCCGCCGGGCCGCTGGGTCGGGGAGTCCGGTGTGCGCAGCTCCGGATAGCGCTCCTCCAGCGAGCGCAGTTCGCGCATGAGCGAGTCGTACTCGGCGTCGGAGACCACCGGGGAGTCCAGCACGTAATAGCGGTAGTCGTGCTCGGCGACCTGTGCGGCGAGGTCGGCATGGAGCCGCCGGGCACCTCCGGCGTCGTGCGCTGCGCCTACCATCGGCCCTCCTCGATCAGCTCCGGCAGTGCACGCGCCGCCTCGCGGCAGCGCGCCAGCACCTCGCGCGCCCGCGCGGCCGTCGCCGTCCCCAGCCCGCAGGCGGGCGTCAGCACCACCTGGGCCGGCATCCCCGCCGGGCCCGCCGCCATTCCCGCGGCGCGCGAGGACGGCCAACCCATCGCCCGCCACACCTCGATGACGCTCCGCGCGACGTCAGCGGCGCCCCGCTCACCCGCGCCCGGTGATCCGGCGGGGCGCGGCGGCCGATCCCGCGCCGGATTCACCGTTCTCTGCTGGTCGCCCGCGACCGTGGGCACGGCGCCAGCCAGGATCCCCAGCCCTGCCTCCACCGTCGCGGCGAGGTCATCCAGCCCCGCTGACGGCAGCAGGCTCAGGTCCACGCTGACTGCCCGCGCACCCGCACCCACGATCACAGCGAACGGCACGGCGGCGGCGCAGCAATGCACGACCGTAAAGGTGCCCACAGCGCTGATCAGCTCCGCCAGTGCGGCTTGTGCCTGTGCGGCGGGCACCTCCGGCAGCCGCCGCAGGCCGCTGGCGCTGCTCACCGCGCCGGCCAGGACGCCCGGCAGGGCGGGCTCGTCGAATTGCACGAGCAGGTCGGCTCCCGGCACCCGCTTGCGCACCTCGCCCGCGTGAGCCCGTACTCCTTCGGCGAGCGAGGCGGACAGGTCGGCCACGGCGCCGGGGTCGGCGAGGGCCACGTCGCGGGCCGGGCCGAGCCCGATGGTGGCCGCGAGCGTCCAGGGCCCGGCCACCGCGATCTTCAGCGGGCCCCGGTACCCGGCCGCAGCCTCTTCCAGCGCGTCGAGGTCGGCACTGAGCATGGACCGGGCCCGGAGCAGGTCACGGCCCTCGCGGCCGGTGAAAGCCCAGCCCCCGGGCACCGTCTCCACCGGCATGTCCACCAGCAGCGAGGCCGTCCGGCCGATCAGGTCGCCGCCTGGTCCCCGCCCCGGGAGTTCGGCTAGATGCGGCAGGTCGGGAAGTTCGCCGAAGATCAGGCGCATGGCCTCGGCGGGATCGGTGCCGGGCAGCGAACCCACCCCGGTCGCGGACCCCGGCCGCCAGGGGAACGGCGTCTGGGCACTGGTTTGCGGCATAAGCCGAGCCTAGTGTCCGCCACCGGCAGCCTCTGAGCGAGCGGACATGCCCGGGCACTCGCGCCGCGTACCCGGCGTCGGCGCGGGTGATCACGCCCTGCCGGGGCCGCAGAACGGCGGCCGGCGCGGGCAGCCGTCCGTAGTCCGGCACCCGGCCCGCGAACTCGGCCCGCCGCGTCGCCGGCAGGTCCCGGCAGAGCCGCGGCGTCGCGGGCTACGGTGCGGTCCCGGTGATGGTCGCGCTCCCCAGCACGGCGTCGCCCTCGTACATCACCGCCGCTTGCCCGCTGGCGACGCCGCGCACCGGCCGGTCCAGGCTGATCAGCAGCAGGCCGTCACCGTCCGGGCTCACCGTGGCCGGATGAGCTTCGCCGTGCGCCCGCAACTGGACCAGGCACGCCCGCGGCGAGTCCGGTGGCTCGCAGCCACTCCAGACGGGGCGCCGCGCGGTGATCTCGAGCACCTCCAGCGCGGCGCCGGAGCCCACCGTCACGGTGGCCGACACGGGGTCGATGGCGAGCACATACCGGGGCCGGCCGTCCGGGGCCGGCGCCTCGAGCCCCAGGCCCTTGCGCTGGCCGACGGTGAAGCCGTGAACGCCGTCGTGATGGCCGATCCGGGCGCCGGCGGAGTCCACGATGTCACCAGGCGCCCGGCCGAGGCGGCCGGCCAGGAACGCCCGCGTGTCGCCGTCGGGGATGAAGCACACGTCGTGACTGTCGGGCTTGCCGGCCACCGCCAGCCCCCGGGCCGCGGCTTCCGCCCGGACCTGCTCCTTGGTCGAGTCACCGAGCGGGAACATCGCGCGTTCGAGTTGCCGCCGGGTCAGCACCCCCAGCACGTAGGACTGATCCTTGGCCAGGTCGGGACTGCGGCGCAGCACCCCGTCCGCCACCCGGGCATGGTGACCGGTGCAGACCACGTCGAATCCGAGCGCGACCGCCCGGTCCAGCACGGCCGCGAACTTGATCTTCTCGTTGCATCGCAGGCAGGGGTTGGGAGTCCGGCCGTGGGAGTACTCGGCGACAAAGTCGGCCACGACGTCGGCCTCAAAACGCTGGGCCATATCCCAGACGTAGAAAGGGATACCGATCACGTCTGCGGCGCGGCGCGCGTCCCGCGCGTCCTCCAGCGTGCAGCAGCCGCGCGCGCCGGAACGGTGGGACCGTGGATTCGCTGACAGCGCCAGGTGCACGCCGGTTACCTCATGCCCGGCGTCCACGGCGCGGGCAGCCGCGACAGCCGAGTCCACTCCCCCGGACATGGCAGCTAGCACGCGCATGGCGTCATGCCTCCCGCCACCTCACCGGCCCCGCCGAATGTCCAGCCCGCCCGCCTCGCGCGAGCGTGCCCGCTGCCGCACATGCCCAGCGCTGCCGGCGCGTGCCCGCTGCCGCACACGCCCCGCCTCGGGCGTGCCGCGGGATGCCGCACCGCGCCCGCCTCCGGCCATCGCCCGGCCGGCCCGGCGGGCGCGCTCGACCACGTCACCGATCTCCGCGCCCACCGCCTCGACGTCGGCGAGGGTGGAGGTCGAGCCGAAGGAGAACCGCAGCGAACCACGCGCGCGGCCCTCATCGGCCCCCATCGCGATCAGCACGTGACTCGGCTGGGCGACACCGGCCGTGCAGGCCGACCCGGTGGAACACGCGATGCCCTTGGCATCGAGAAGCATGAGCAGGGCGTCGCCCTCACAGCCGGGGAAGGAGAAGTGCGCGTTGCCCGGCAGGCGGCCCGGCCCGGGCGGCGCGCCGTTGAGGATGACGTCCGGCACGGCTGCCCTCACCCGGGCGATGAGTTCATCGCGCAGGGCGGCGAGCCTGGCCGCCTGGTCATCGCGTTCCTTGCCGACAAGCTGGGCGGCGGTCGCGAACGCCCTGATCGCTGGCGCGTCCAGCGTGCCGGACCGGATGTCGGCCTCCTGCCCGCCCCCGTGCAGCACCGGCACCGGCTGCGTTCCCCGGCCCAGCAGCAGGGCACCAGCGCCGACCGGTCCGCCGATCTTGTGAGCTGTGACGGTCAGCGCGTCCGCCCCGCAGGCGGCGAAGTCGACCGGGAGCTGGCCCGCGGCCTGGACGGCGTCGGTGTGGAACGGGATGGCGTGCTCGCGGGCCAGCGCGGCCAGTTCGGCGATCGGCTGGATGGTGCCCACTTCGTTGTTGGCCCACATCACGCTGATGAGAGCGACGGCCGCTGGATCGCTGGCGATGGCGGCGCGCAGCGTATCCGGCCAGAGCCGGCCCTGCTCGTCCACGGGCAGCCAGACCGGTTCCGCGCCCTCGTGGTCGGCGAGCCAGTGGACGGAGTCCAAGACAGCGTGATGCTCGACGGCGGTGGCGAGCACACGCCGCCGGCGCGGGTCCTGTGCCTGCCGTGCCCAGTAGAGGCCCTTCACCGCCAGGTTGTCCGCTTCAGTTCCGCCGCTGGTGAAGACCACCTCGCTCGGCCGGGCTCCGTAGACCTCGGCGATCACTTCCCGCGATTCCTCCACCACCCGCCGGGCGCGGCGCCCGGCGTTGTGCAGGGACGACGGATTGCCCAGGTGGCCGAGTTCCTCCGTCATGACCGCCAGCACCTCTGGACGCAGCGAGGTGGTGGCCGCATGGTCGAGGTAGACCAGGCGTTCCCGGAAGTTGCCCGGGCGCGCGGCGGCTTCTGTGTACCCCATGACAGAATTCAGCCTAACCTGACTGCCGGTGAGCTGGCCGCGCCGGACGGCGCGGCCAGACCCGTGCCCGCGCTCGTGGTTCGCGCCGCTGGCTCACGACTCCTTACGGCGGCCGATCTCCTCCACAAGCTGTGGGACGACCGTGAACAGGTCGCCAACCACGCCGAAGTCCGCCAATTCGAAAATCGGCGCCTCCGGGTCCTTGTTGATGACCATGATCGTTTTGGAGGTCTGCATCCCGGCACGGTGCTGAATCGCCCCGGAGATCCCAACCGCCACGTAGAGCTGGGGTGACACGGTCTTGCCGGTCTGCCCCACCTGGAACTGATGTGGGTACCAGCCGGCGTCGGTGACCGCGCGCGAGGCGCCGACCGCCGCCCCGAGCGCGTCGGCGAGCGGCTCGATGTAGCGTGTGAAATTCTCCGTGCCGTTCACACCTCGCCCGCCTGAGACGACGATGGATGCTTCGGTGAGGTCGGGGCGTTCACCCCGCTCCTGAACGACCCGGTCGGTGATCCGCGCCGCCAGCGACTGCTCCGGCGACTGCGCGGCGATCTGGCGCAGTTCGCCGGCCGCTGGCGCGGGCTCAGGTGTGGTGGAGTTGGGCCTGACCGCGATGATCGGGGTGCCGGTGCGCACCCGGGAGCGCACGGTGATGGCCCCGCCGAAGATCGACTGCTCGGCCACCGGCCCGGAACCGTCCTCACCTGGAGTCAGCCCGACCACGTCCGTGAGCACGCCTGACCCCGTCCGCACCGCCAGCCGTCCGGCGATCTCCTTGCCATCGCCGGTCGCGGCGAGCAGGACCGCTCCCGGTGAGACCTCGCTCACCAGGTCCGCCAGCACCCCGACGGCCGGGGTGATGACGTAGTCCGCGAGCCCTTCGCCGTCCGCGGCGTAGACCGTCGCGGCACCGTACTCGGCCAGCCGCTCCCGTCCGGCTTCCGCACCGGGCCCCAGCCACACCACGGACGGCTCGCCGAACCGGCGGGCCAGGGTGAGCAATTCCAGGGTGACCTTCTTGACCGACTCGCCGCTGTGCTCGGCGAGCACCAGGATCTTCGCCATGGCTAGGTGGCCTTCCAGCTCGTCAGATGAACTTCTGTGCGGCGAGGAATTCGGCCGCCTTGGATCCGCCGTCACCTTCGTCCTTGACGATGGTGCCCGCCTGGCGCGGCGGCCGCTTGGCGAAGCTCAGCACCTCGGTCGCTGCCGCGCCCAGGCCAACCTGAGCGGGGTCGATCCCGGCATCGGCCAGGCTGAGCGTCTCGACCGGCTTCTTCTTGGCCGCCATGATCCCCTTGAACGACGGATAGCGCGGCTCGTTGATCTTTTCCACCACGCTGACCACCGCCGGGAGACTGGCGACGACCTGGTCGTAGCCGTACTCGGTGAGCCGGTGGACAGTGACGGTGTTCCCGTCGATCTCCACCTTGCGCGCCAGCGAAAGCTGGGGGACCCGCAACCGCTCGGCCAGCATGGCAGGCAGCACGCCCATCCGGGCATCGGTGGCTTCAGCTCCGAGGATGACCAGGTCGAACCCAATGCGTGCGAGCACGGTGGACAGGGCGAGCGAAGTGCCGAGTGCGTCTGACCCGGCGAGCCCGTCATCGACGAGGTGAACAGCCTTGTCGGCGCCCATGGACAGGGCCTTGCGGATCGACTCGGCCGCCTTCTGCGGGCCCATGGACAAGATGGTGACCTCACCATCGTGCGCCTCCGCCTGCAGCAGGCCCTCCTCGATGGCGTACTCGTCGAGTTCGTTGATCACTCCATCGACGGAAGCGCGGTCCAGGCAGGAATCCGCTGGGCGCAATGTCCGTTCGGCCCAGGTGTCGGGCACCTGCTTGACGCAGACGACGATATTCATGACCGGCGGCCGCCCTCCTGCCTGTTCCAGTTCGCATGCCCGGTTCGCGGGCAATGTCCAGACTGCCAAATGACACAATCCGGCACGATCCCAGGGTGCCCGCGGACCAGCCGGCCGTCACCGCGCCAGATTATGGTGGCCGCCCCAGTGACGGTTTCATGTTACTCGCTAGTAGGCCAGTCGGCCGGGCTGATGCCCGGGCCTCCAGTCAGTGGAAAAAGTGCCGTGTCCCGGTGAAGTACATGGTCATCCGTGCCGCCCGGGCCACGGCCACGACCTCCTCGTCGCGGATCGATCCGCCTGGCTCGACCACCGCCCTCACCCCTGCTTCGGCCAGCACCTGCAGGCCGTCGGGAAAGGGGAAGAACGCGTCACTGGCCGCCACCGCGCCCGCCGCCCGGTCTCCAGCGCGGGCCACCGCGAGCCGGGCGGCGTCCAGCCGGTTGACCTGGCCCATGCCGACCCCGACCGTGGCCCCCTCCCGCGCCAGCACGATGGCGTTCGACTTGACACACCGACTGGCCCGCCAGGCGAATTCCAGGTCCGCCAGCACGTCCGGCGCTGCCGCGGCGCCCGCCCGCAGTTCCCAGTTGCCAGGATCATCACCGGGGGCATCGAGGCGATCCACGGTCTGGATCAGCAGCCCCCCGTCCAGGTAGCGCCACTCGGTGAGTGACCCGGCCAGCCCGGCCGGCGTCCCGGCTTCACCGGCCGCCGCCACGGCAGCTGTGGCGGGCGGGGGGCAGGTGATCAGGCGAATGTTCTTGCGGCCGGTGAGGATTTCCAGCGCCGCTTCGTCGAAACCGGGCGCGACGACGACCTCGGTGAAGATGGATGCCACCTGGCTGGCCATCTCCCGGGTGACCACCCCGTTGGCGGCTATGACACCGCCATAGGCCGACACCGGGTCGCATGCGTGGGCCCTGCGGTGGGCCTCCGCCAGGTCGGCGCCGACCGCCAGGCCACAGGGGTTGCTGTGCTTGACGATCACCACGCAGGGTGCGGTGAAGTCGTGTGCGGCCCGCCAGGCCGCGGCGGCATCGACGTAGTTGTTGTAGGACATCGCCTTGCCGTGCACCTGCGCCGCCCGCGCCAGCCCGGCTCCCCGGCCGCCGGCACTCACATACAGCGCGGCGCTCTGGTGCGGGTTCTCCCCGTACCGCAGCACCTCCCGGCGTTCCCAGAGCCCCGCTGTCACGTCCGGCCAACTGGTCTCGCGGGCCGTCTGATCCGGCGCATAGCGGCCCGCGAACCAGGACGCGATCGCCGCGTCATAGCGCGCCGTGTGCGCGTACGCCTGGGCCGCGAGCCGCTGGCGTTCCTCCAGCGTGAACCCGCCGCCGGTGACAGCTTCGATCACGGCCGGGTACGTCGCGGGATCGGTGACCACGGCCACGTTGGCATGGTTCTTGGCGGCCGCGCGGACCATCGCCGGGCCACCGATGTCGATCTGCTCCACACATTCGCCTGGCTCCGCCCCGCTGGCCACCGCCGCTTCGAACGGATACAGGTTGGAAACCAGCAACTGGAATGGGGCGATGCCAAGCTCATCGAGCTGACGGCGGTGCTCTGGCTCCCCCAGATCCGCGAGCAGCCCGGCGTGGACACCCGGATGGAGGGTCTTGACCCGGCCGCCGAGGCATTCCGGGAATCCGGTCAGTTCCTCCACGGCGGTGACGGGGATGCCAGTCGCCGCGATGCGCTGGGCGGTGCTGCCCGTGCTCACGATGGCGACTCCAGCGTCGGCCAGCGCGCGGGCCAGCTCTGGCAGCCCCCGCTTGTCATAGACACTGATCAGAGCCCGATTGATGGCAAGTTTCGTCACGATCCGACTGTCACCTTCCGCCCGTGCACAGACCACCCCTGCCGCACCATCCGGCCAACCGTCTCCACCAGCAGGCCACGCTCGGCCGTTTTCACCCGTTCGTGCAACGACCTCTCATCGTCATCATCGTGGACAGGTACGGCCGCCTGGCCGATCACCGGTCCGCTGTCGGTCCCCTCGTCGACGAGGAAGAGGGTGCAACCCGTGACCTTGACACCGTACGCCAGGGCATCGCGAACTCCGTGCATGCCCGGAAACGCGGGCAGCAGCGCGGGATGAGTGTTGACCAGCCGGCCGCCGAACATCGCCAGGACCGCCGGCCCGACCAGTTTCATGAACCCGGCCAGCACAACCAGGTCGGGCTGGTGGGCAGCGCACTGCCGGGCGAGTTCACGGTCCCAGTCCCCGCGGGTCTGGAAGTCGCTGACACGGCATACGAAGGTCGGTATGCCCGCCCGCTGCGCCCGGGCGAACGCCTCGATCCCGTCCCGGTCGGCGCCGACTGCGGCAACCCCGGCGCCGTAGCTGGGGTCGGCACACGCGTCGATCAGTGCCTGCAGGTTGGTGCCCGCGCCCGATACCAGGACGACCAGGCGTGCACTCATGCGGCTACCCTAGCCGCCGCTGCTCCGCGACCCGGGCCTGTTCGCCGGCCGCTGCATCGCGGTGGGTCCGCAGGCGGCGCCACCGCCCACGGGTGCGTTGTCGGCGTACCGCGCGCACCGGGCGCCGCGAGGGACCGTGGCCGCCCGGCGGTCTGGCAGTGAGGGTTGACACACTTACCTGGCACCCCGCGCAGGGTGGAATGACCACTCGCCGATGGCGTGCAGAATAGGGAGCTATGCCCCCACCTGTGCGTTCACAAACCAACGGGCCCGGGCCCACCCCCGACGGATCGCGCCGGGGACCGGCCGCGCCAGCGGAGCCCGCACTGCAGCAGCGGGCCGTCGCGGCGCTGTTCGTGGCACTGCTCAGCCTCGCCGGGCTGGTGGGACTGAACAACTGGAACCGCGGCGTCTACATCGTGCTCTTCGCCCTGCTGGCCGGCGTGGTCTCGCTGTGGCTCGCCGGCACCTCCCTCTCCCGCGCCGGCAAGGCCCGGGCCGCGCGCCCCCGCGGCGCCATCACCGCCATCGCGATCGGCTCGGTCGGGGTGCTCATGAGCGCGCTGCTGCTGGCCGCCTTCGCTCTGCTGGGGAATCAGCTCGCCCAATATGGCCGCTGCATGAACGCCGCGAACACCATCTCGACCCAGCAGTCGTGCACGACGCAGTTCAACAACATGGTCGTCCGCGAAATCAGCGCACTGCGCACCGGAACCCGGCGGTAGGTCAGGGCAGCGCGGATGGGCTGATCGGCTGATATCCCTCAGGTCCGTGATCGGCTGACGCAGTTCCCCCGCCCGCCCAGGGGTCCAGGTACAGGCTGTGTCCGTCATCGCCGGCTGGTTCGCCGACCACCTGAACAGCACCACCGGCCGCATGCGGGGTGCGGCCCCCGCGCGAGCGGGCCACCTCCGCGGTGCCGGGATCACGCCGGACGCGCAGCCAGTTCACAACCCCCGCCGAAACGGCCGCCGCGACGCCCACCTCCAGCGTCGCCACCAGGCCCGCCTGCCAGCCGGAGGGGCCCACGGCGGCCAACCGGGCACTGCCGAGTGCCCCACCGGAGAAAGCCGCCAGCGCACCGGTCACCACGCCGGTGGCGGCCCCGCAGGCGAAGCCCCACAGAGGTGCGGTTTCGATGGCCGGAGTCGGCGCCACCCTGACCATCAAAAGCCCGCCAAAGGCGCCAGCGAAGTAGGGCACGGCGAGCACAGCCATCGACACCCAGCCGGGGATCGCGGCCGGTGAACCCGTCGGGATGGCCGCGAGCATGGGAAATGCCGGCAACGGGCCCAGCGCGACGCCGGTCGGCGCCACCACCGTTCCCGTTCCGAAGGCGAAGCCAGGACCCAGGGTGAAGCAGACCGCCCAGCCGATCGCGTTCGGCAGGTAGGCCATCTGCACCAGCAGGAGCAGCGCCGAGCCCACCGTGCCGGCCTGGAGTTCCGAACTCAGGGTGGCGAACTCCCGCAGGTGCGCGCCGAGCGAGATACCGGCCAGGGCCGAGCCGGTGACGCCAAGGACGGTGAGTGCCCCGGCCGTAGCTACCACGATGGACCGGGAGCGCGGGGGAAGCAGCCCCATCAGCGTTCCCCAGGGCGCGAGAGCCCGGGCCCCGCCCAGCCCGCCCGCAGTGAGGGCCAGCAGAAATGCCGCCACCACCGCTTCCGGCACCGACGGCGCGGCCACCGCCGACCTGCTCAGCATGGCCAGCCCCCCGCAGAGGAGGGCGTAGGGGATGGCGAGTGTGAGGGCCGCATAGCCGACGTCAGCGAGCCTGCTCACGCCGGCCAGGCGGACCATCGACCGCCCGGCCCGCCAGAGCAGGGCACCGGGGATGACGATCAGCCCGAGCGGGAGCATCCCGATACGGCCGGCTCCCCGCAGGCTGAAGCCAACGTGGTGGGCCGCGAGCCAGATGGCCGCCGCCGTGCGCAGGACACCGGGCAGGCCCGAACCCGTGTGGGGCGCGGCTATCCAGCCGACCAGCACAAGCGGGGTGACGATCACCAGACCGGTGACGGTCACCGCGCACGCCGCCAGCACTCCAGTTGCCTGGACGGACCGGCGGCGCGGGCCGCGGGCAGACTCGGAACGTCCACGGCCGGGCCGTCCGCCGCTGGGCCGCGTGGCCCTGCCCTCGCTGCCCGGTTCACCGGGCCGATGGCGTGTCCCTGGACCGGGCCGGGCGGAAGCGGTCACAATCGTCCATCTTCCCAACCGGGCCGCCCGGCTGGGTGAAGGCGCGCCGGGCCTGCCCGGACCGGCGCGTGCCTGTCAGCCGGCCCGCATGATCTGCCGGACGAGTCGCGCCGTCTCGCTCGGAGTGCGCCCGACCTGGACGCCGACCTTTTCCAGAGCTTCCTTCTTCGCCTGCGCCGTGCCAGCCGAGCCGGAAACGATGGCGCCCGCGTGGCCCATCGTCTTGCCCTCGGGAGCCGTGAACCCGGCGACATAGGCGACAACCGGCTTGCTGACGTGCTGCTCGATGAACGCCGCCGCGCGTTCCTCGGCGTCGCCCCCGATCTCCCCGATCATCACGATCGCATCCGTCTCGGGGTCGTCCTGGAAAGCCGCCAGGGCATCGATGTGAGTGGTGCCGATGACCGGGTCGTCACCGATCCCGACGCAGCTCGAAAAGCCTATGTCGCGCAGTTCGTACATCATCTGGTAGGTCAGCGTGCCGGATTTCGACACCAGGCCGATCCTGCCCTCCGTGGTGATGTCGGCGGGGATGATGCCGGCGTTCGACTTGCCGGGGGAGGCAATGCCCGGGCAGTTCGGGCCGAGGATGCGGGTGGTGTTGCCCGCCGCCCTCGCCCGCGCCCAGAACTCCGCGCTGTCGTGGACCGGGATGCCTTCGGTGATGACCACCACCAGTGGGATCTGTGCGTCGATCGCCTCGATCACCGCGGCCTTCGCGCCGGCTGGGGGCACGAACACCACGGAGACGTCCGCGCCGGTAGCGGCCATGGTGTCGGCCACCGTGGCGAACACCGGGACCTCGGCCATACCGAGGTCAACCGTCTGCCCCGCCTTGCGGGGGTTGGTGCCCCCGACCACGCGCGTCCCGGCGGTGGCCATGCGGCGTCCGTGCTTGGTGCCTTCGGAGCCGGTGACGCCCTGGATCATGATCCGGCTCTCGCCGGTCAGGAAGATCGCCATGTCATGCTCCCGTCACAGGTTGCGCAAGGTTCGCGGCCGCGGCCAATTCCGCCGCACGGCGGGCCGCGTCATCCATCGTGGCGACCTGCTCGACCACGGTGAGTCCTGCCTCGCGCAGGATCCGGCGACCCTCATCGGCGTTGTTGCCGTCCAATCGGACCACCAGCGGGCGGGTGACCTTCTCCCCGCGTTCCTCCAGCATGCCCACGGCGGTCACGATCCCGTTTGCCACGGCGTCACAGGAGGTGATCCCGCCGAAAACGTTGACCAGCACGCTGCGGACGGACGGATCGGAAAGCACGATCTCCAGTCCGTTGGCCATGACCTCGGCGGACGCACCGCCTCCGATGTCCAGGAAGTTGGCTGGCCTGATCCCGCCGAACTCGGCGCCAGCTTGCGCGACCACGTCGAGGGTGGACATCACCAGCCCGGCACCGTTGCCGATGATGCCCACCTCTCCATCCAGCTTCACGTAGTTGAGGTGCTTTGCCCGGGCGCGGGCTTCCAGTGGGTCGGCCGAGCCCGGGTCGGCGAAGCGAGCGTGCTCCTGCCGGAACGCGGCGTTGTCATCCAGGGTGACTTTGCCGTCGAGCGCGACGACGCGGCCATCGGTGGTGAGGATCAGCGGGTTGACCTCGACCAGTGTCGCGTCCTCGTCGGTGAAGACGGCCCAGAGCCGTTCGGCCAGGGTGGCGGCGCCCTCGATGGCCCGGGCCGGGAGGTGGCCGGCGGTGACGATCTGTGTGGCCAGCGCCATGTCTACGCCGGTCAGCGGATCGATCGGGATCTGGGCCACAGCTTCGGGGTGATCGCGCGCCACCTCCTCGATCTCCATCCCGCCCTCCACCGAGCAGATGGACAGGAAATTCCGCGCCGCGCGGTCCAGCAGGTAAGAGAGGTAGAACTCCTGGGCAATGTCGCTGGCCCGCTCGACCAGCACCGCGTGAACGGTGTGGCCTTTGATATCCATTCCCAGGATGTCGCGGGCCCGGCTCTGCGCCTCGTCGGGGCCCTCGGCCACCTTGACCCCCCCCGCCTTGCCCCGGCCACCGGTCTTGACCTGCGCCTTGACGACGACCCTGGGGTGCCCGGCGGCTGCGAAACCTTCCGCTATGGCACGCGCCTCTTCGGGGGTACGGGCGACGTTTCCCTGCGGTACGGGTACCCCGTACTCCGCGAACAGTTCCTTCGCTTGGTGCTCGAACAGATCCACTGTGTGTCCGTCCTCGGTCCGCCTCGATTCCGCACGGAAGCCTATCCGGGGCGCGACCGCGCATGCGCCCAGCCCCGCGAACCCCCGGGCCAGACCCCGGCCGCTTCCCTCCTGCGGCCCCTAACGGAACGGATGGAGATGCGGGAGAAGCCGGTCGGCGGCGGCGGTGAGTTCGGTTGCCACCGCGATGGCGGAGCGTGCGTCCTCCGGGGTAAGCCGGGCAGCAACTATCAGCGGATACTCAATATCGTTGCGCTGCCGCCGCAGTCCGCCGTAGCGGTCGAATGTGGCACCGAACTGGCCACGGACGGCAACCTCGACGGCGTAATGCCCGCCCCGCGTGGTGGCGCGCAATCCCTGCTGCGCAAGCAACGCGGTACAGGCGAACCGTGCCGCGTCGTAGGCCAGCGTGAATGCGCTGTCGGGATCAGTGCCGGCGGCGCCAGCCGCCGTGAGGAGCGTACGGTGAGCCTTCAGCAGCCACTGCGTGCCGTCGGCGGCAGCGTCTGAGACAGCCTGAAGCTCGCCGTCTGCCAGCATCCGCTCGATCGTGGCTTCGCCTCGCTGCCACCTGCTCACGCCGCACCGGTTGGCGCGGATGTTCGATCAATGACGCAGACATAGGGCCTGGACCTGATCTCGCGGATGAACGGCTCAGTCGGATGCGCCCATTGGTCCGGCGGGCAGACAGTTGGGTTGACCGGCCGGCCCAGCCGTGACTCGGCACGCTCGGCTGCGGCGTACAGCGCGATCCGGTCCGGTGCCCCTATCACCAGCACGTCGACGTCGTTCGGCGGATGACCGCGCTGCCCCTGGTACCTGGCCGCCCACGAGCCGAAGATAAGCACCAGGTCTACGGCCGTGAGGCCGGCGAATTCGTCCGCGACCACGACATGCGGGCCATAGGTCAGCGTAAGCAGTTCCGTCAGGGGCGCTGTCAGGCGCGAGTCCCCGTTCGCGCTCACCAGCCGCGACCGGCCCGCGGGCCGGACGGCAAGGATGCCCGCATCCGCCAGCCGCCGCACCTCGCCACTGATTGTCGACTGAGGCGCCGGCACCCTGCGCGCAAGGTCGGCGATCGTGTACTCCTCGTCGGGGTGCAGCAAGAGCATCGTCAGCAGGTCCGCCTGATGCTGCGACCGCAGGACCGGAAGCAGTCTGGGCGCATCACTTCGCATTAACCGATCATATCATCAGCTTATACGTTAGATTCCTGGAGCCCGATCGCTGCCGGGTCAGGCAACCGCCCCGGAGGGCCGGTGCCCGGCCAGGTGGGTCTTCACCCAGTCCACGATCTGGTGTGTGGGCGCACCAGGGGTGAAGATCTTGGCCACACCCAGCCGCTCGAGTTCGGCGATGTCGGCGTCGGGGATGATGCCGCCGCCGAAGACCGTGATGTCGGCGGCATCGCGCTCCCGCAGCAGTTCCAGCACTCGCGAGAACTGCGTCATGTGCGCACCCGACAGGATTGACAGGCCGATCGCGTCAGCGTCCTCCTGGATCGCCGCGGCCACGATCTGTTCGGGGGTCTGATGCAGACCCGTGTAAATGACCTCCACACCGGCATCGCGCAACGCCCGCGCGACCACCTTCGCACCGCGGTCGTGCCCGTCCAGGCCGGGCTTGGCGATGACGACCCTGATGGTGTCCGTGCTGACCGCCTCCTCGGGCCACTGGCCTCATGGCGCGGCCGCCGGGCGCACCACGCCGTTCCCATCGTACGGACGGCGGACAGCGGGCTGTGATGAGAGCGGCAAGCCGGGCCGGAACGAGCGCCAGACCTGGGCCGGGCGACCGCGATGGTGCCGGATTCGCCGGGCGCCGCTCACCTTGCCGGGCGCCGCTCGCCTTGCGCGGCTCCGCTCACCTTGCCGGGCTACAGCCGCTCGATCGGGGCGTACCGGAGCACGAGATGCTTGATGCCGTACTCCCCGCCAAAGTCGATCTTTGCCTCGGGGTCGTCTCCGGAACCCTGGACGGACAGCACGGTCCCGAGGCCGTAGGCATCATGGGTGACCTTGTCGCCCGGGGACAGCGACGGCACCCGCCGGTTCCCCAGCGCCCGCACACCTGGCCGCTGCGCCAGGCTCTGCGACGCGGGCGCGGTGGCCACGGCCTGCTCGCGGCGCCATTCGATCAGGTGCGCCGGGATCTCACCGAGGAAGCGCGACTGCATGTGGTACTCCGGCCTGCCCCACCAGGCCCGGGCCACGGACCGGGTCAGGTAGAGCCGCTGCCGGGCACGGGTGATGCCGACGTAGGCGAGGCGGCGTTCCTCCTGGAGTTCCTTGGGGTCGTTCACACTGCGCTGGTGGGGGAAGACGTTCTCCTCCATGCCGGTCAGGAACACGACCGGGAACTCCAGTCCCTTGGCAGTGTGCAAGGTCATGAGCGTGACCATGCCGCCGTGCTCGTCACCCTCGGGGATCTGATCGGCGTCGGCCACCAGCGAGACCTGCTCCAGGAAGTCAGCCAGCGGGGACTGGACCCGCTCGCCCTCGCCATTCGCGCCGTTTGCCAGGCCGCGCAGCGCGTCGAATTCCCGCGCCACCGAGACCAGTTCCTTGAGGTTCTCGACCCGGCTGCTGTCCTGCAGGTCACTGGATTCGGCGAGTTCGGTCAGGTACCCGGTGCGGTCCAGGACCGCCTCGGCCAGGTCAGCGACCGGCAGGCCATCTGCCACCTCCGCCCGCAGACCTGCGATCAGGTCGTTGAACGCCTCGATCGCCTTGCTGGAGCGCGCCGCGAGGCCGGGCACCTCCGCCGGCCGGACCAGCGCCTGGGCGAAGGTGACCCGGTCATGCTCGGCGAGAGCGGCCACACATGCCTCGGCGCGATCACCGATGCCACGCCGGGGCACATTCAGGATCCGCCGCAACGAGACCTCGTCGCCCGGATTGGCGATGTAGCGCAGGTAGGCCAGCAGGTCCCGGACCTCACGGCGCTCGTAGAAGCGGACGCCGCCGACGACCTTGTACGGCAGTCCCGCCCGGATGAACACTTCCTCGAAGACCCGCGACTGGGCGTTGGTGCGGTAGAAGACCGCCACCTGCCCGGGCTTCGCTTCGCCTTCGTCGGTCAGCCGGTCCACTTCCTCGGCGACGAACGCGGCCTCGTCATGCTCGCTGTCGGCGACGTACCCGACGATCGGGGGGCCGTCGCCGGCGTCCGACCAGAGCTTTTTCGCGGTGCGGCCGGGGTTGCGGGAGACGACGGCGTTGGCGGCCGACAGGATGTTCTGCGTCGAGCGGTAGTTCTGCTCCAGCAGGATGACGGTGGCGCCGGGGAAGTCGCGCTCGAACTCCTCGATATTGCGGATGGTCGCGCCACGGAACGCGTAGATGGACTGGTCCGCGTCTCCCACAACGCACAGTTCGGCGGGATCGGGAGGGGCCGGTTCCTGCCCGGCGCGCGGGCCCTCCCCGCCCTGCTCGGCATGCCCGACCAGTTCGCGCACCAGGGCGTACTGCGCGTGGTTGGTGTCCTGGTACTCGTCAACCAGCACGTGCCGGAACCTCCCCCGGTGGGCGAGGGAAACGTCCGGGAACGCCCGCAAGAGGAACACGGCGTTCATGATCAGGTCGTCGAAATCCATGGCGCCGGCCGCCACGAGCCTGCGCTGGTACTCGCGATAGGCCTCAGCCAGGGCCTTGTCGCGGTAGGCCTCCGCCCGCGACGCGAAGGTCTCATGGTCGATCAGTTCGTTCTTGAGAGTGGAGACCGCCGCCAGCATGCCCTTGGGCGGGTGGTGCTTGGAGTCGAGATCGAGTCCCCGGCATACCAGGGTCATCAGCCGTTCGGAATCGGCCTGGTCGTAGATCGAGAACGACGACGGGTAGCCGAACCGGGTGGCTTCCCGCCGCAGGATCCGGACGCAGGCCGCATGGAAGGTCATCACCCACATGCCCCTGGCCTGGCCACCGGTCAGTGAGGCCGCACGGGACGCCATTTCCGCCGCGGCCTTGTTGGTGAAGGTGATCGCCATGATCTGCCAGGGACCGACCTCCCGCGCCGCCATCAGATACGCGATGCGCCTGGTGAGCACCCTGGTCTTGCCCGACCCGGCTCCGGCCACGATGAGCAGCGGTCCGCCTTCATGCACCACTGCGGCCCGCTGGGCGGGGTTCAGGTCGTCCAGCAGGGCATCCACAACGGTGAGGCTCACCCGCCCAGGGTAGGCGAGCGGGCCGACATCGCGGGGAACGACGGCTCCGGCAGCGCCCCCACCGCCAACGCCGGCTCCCTTCTGGGCGGGAACGACGGTTACGGCTTCGGCTCCGGCGCCAGGGTCGGCGTCTTGGCCGTGAGGATCTCGCCCCGGAAGAACGGCGGCGACATCGCCCGCCAGATCAGGTAGAAGACCACCCCGACCACCGCCGAGAGGAAGGCGATCACGAACACGCCGCCGATCTGCCAGTGCGGCGGGAACGGCATCAGCCAGGAGGTATAGCTGTTGCCGCTGGCGTAATTCCAGTCCGCGTACACGCTCCACCCGCCGGCGGCGTACATGATCAGGCCGCCGAGCACGGGCAGCACGCCCCGCATCAGGAAGTCACGCACGCTCGATGTCAGGGTCCGGCGGTAGTACCAGGCGCAGGCGAAGCCGGTCAGGCCGTAGTAGAAGGCGATGTAGAGCCCGATCGCCGTCACGGCGTCGGCGAGCACGTTCCCACCGGAGAGGAAGTTCAGCGGGATGTAGATGGCGATGGAAACCAGGCCCATGACGACTGTCGACACGGTGGGGGTCAGGTACCGGGGATGCATCCGCGCGAACGAGGCGGGAATGGCCCGGTACACCGCCATCGACAGGGTGGTGCGTGCCGTGGGCAGGATGGTCGTCTGGGTGGAGGCTGCCGCCGACGACAACACCATGAGGATCAGCAGGTGGCTGAGGAACACCCCCACTCCCGAGGTGCCGAACACCGCCCCGCCCAGCACGGAGATGACGTCACTGGTGTTGGCCGGGTTTCCCAGGCCAATGCCCTTGCTGCCGACACCGGCGAACGACTGCGCGGCCAGGATGAGCAGGGCGTAGGTGACGAGCAGCAGGACCGTCGAGATGATGGCAGCCTGCCCGGGTGTCTTGCTGCGGTCCTTGGTCTCCTCATTGACCGACACGGCCGTGTCCCAGCCCCAGTAGATGAACAGCATCAGGGTGAGCCCGCTCGCGAACGCCCCGAAACTCGGCATGTGCAACGGGTTGAACCAGGAGAGCGCGGGCGTGATCGAGGTCGGTGGATGGTGCCCGGTCCCCACCCGCGTCAGCGCCACCACCGAGAACACCACCAGCATCACGACTTCGATGCTGAGCAGCACCTTCTGCACGTTGGCCGACACCTCGATGCCCCGGTAACAGATGTAGGTCATCGCGATGATCCAGCCGATGCCCACCAGCAGCACCCACACATTGGTGGGGTTGCTGCCGATGCCATTGGCGTTGAACAACAGGAACACATACTGGCCCGCGACTTGCGCCAGGCTCGCCATAACCAGTACGTCAGCCGCGACAATGGCCCACCCGCCAGCCCAGCCCATGCCGGGCCCGAACGCGCGGGTCGCCCAGGTGAAGGTGGTGCCGCAGTCCGGGTCGGCCTTGTTCAG